>DATASF010000198.1:0-57015 GCA_036269335.1 Casimicrobiaceae bacterium | reverse complement strand
CAAGCTGATGCCGACGAATCCGGAGCGCATGGTCTGGGGCTTCGGCGACGGATCGACGCTCAATGTCATCGACACGCCGTGCGGCCGCATCGGTACGCTGCTCTGCTGGGAGAGCTACATGCCGCTCGCGCGCTACGCGCTGTATGCGCAAGGCGTCGAGGTCTACGTTGCGCCAACCTACGACAGCGGCGACGGCTGGATCGGAACGATGCAACACATCTCACGCGAAGGCTGTTGCTGGGTCGTCGGCAGCGGAACCTTGCTCAACGCCCGCGACCTGCCTGCCGATTTCCCGGACAAGGCGCGGCTCTATCCGGACGCCGACGAGTGGATCAACGACGGCGATTCGGTCGTCGTCGCGCCCGGGGGCAAGATAATCGCCGGGCCGTTGCGCAGGGAAGCCGGAATACTGTACGCCGACATCGACCTCGACGCGGTTGCGGCGGCGCGCCGGCGCATCGATGTCGCCGGCCACTACGCCCGCCCCGACGTCTTCCGCCTGCACGTGAACCGGCAACGGCAGTCGCCGGTCAGCTTCGATTGACGGCGATCGCATGGCCGGCCACGACCACCGCGCCGCCGCGCCGCGCGACATACCGCCGGCGACGCTCGCCACCATGAAGCAGGACGCGATCGAGGCGGCGCGCCGCGCCTACGCGCCGTATTCGCGCTTCCCGGTCGGCGCCGCGGTTCTCGCCGACGACGGCCGCATCCACGCCGGCGCCAACGTCGAGAACGCGTCGTTCGGATTGTCGATATGCGCCGAGCGCAACGCGATTTTTCGTGCCGTCGCCGACGGCGCGCGCCGGATCGATGCGATCGTCGTCTACACGCCGACCGGTGCGGCGACGCCGCCCTGCGGGGCCTGCCGCCAAGTCATCTCCGAGTTCGGCGCCGACGCGTTGATCGTCTGCTGCAGCGACGATGCTTCCGCCGACCGCCGCTACCGTCTGGCCGAGCTGTTGCCCGAAGCGTTCGGCCCGCACCACCTGTAACCATCGACCCCATCGACCACCCCGGATCAGGAGACCTGACGATGACCTCGCCCACAAAGATCGCGATCGTCACCGGCGCCGGCAGCGGCATCGGCCGCGCCGTCGCGCTTGCACTGCTGAACGACGGCTTTTCGGTGGCACTCGCCGGTCGCCGCCGCGACGCGCTCGACCAGACGCTGAGCGCAGCCGGCGGCGCGGCCAATCGGACGCTGGCCGTGCCGACCGACGTCAGCGATGCAGCGTCGGTCAAGGCGCTGTTCGCCAAGGTGAAGGAAGCGTTCGGGCGGCTCGATCTGTTGTTCAACAACGCCGGCGTCGGCGCGCCGGGAATCAACCTCGAGGATCTGAGCGTCGAGCAGTGGAAGACGGTCGTCGACATCAATCTCACCGGCGTGTTCCTGTGCATGCAGGAAGCGTTCCGGATGATGAAAAGCCAGGAGCCGCGCGGCGGGCGCATCATCAACAACGGCTCGATTTCGGCGCATGCACCGCGACCGAACTCGGCGCCATACACGGCGACCAAGCATGCGATCACCGGGCTGACCAAGTCGGGCTCGCTGGATGGAAGAAAATACGACATCGCCTGCGGCCAGATCGACATCGGCAACGCGGCGACCGAGCTGGCGGCGCGCATGGCCAAGGGCGTGCCGCAGGCCAATGGCCAGGTGGCGGTCGAGCCGCTGATGGACGTCGGACACGTGGCCAGCGCGGTCGCGTACATGGCGAGCCTGCCGTTGGATGCCAACGTTCAGTTCATGACCGTGATGGCGACCAAGATGCCCTTTGTCGGGCGCGGCTAGCGCCTGGTTTCGATCGGCCGGATGCGGCCGCGCGCCGCGTCAGTTGTGATCGGCGCTCGGACCGCCCGGGCACTGCGGCACCTTGCCCCACTGGCCCTCGCAGTACTGCAGGCGAATCTTTTGCTCGCAGACGACGCGGCCGAGGAATCCGGCGGGGCAACGCCCGATCGCCTCACTCATCTGCTGCCAGGGGTCGACCCGCACCGGCGCGGCTGGCGCCGCGGGTGCGGGCGCCGGCGGCTCCTTGACGATCTCGACCTCCGCTGGCGCTTCCGGTGGTTGGGCCACTACCTTCGGCGCCGGGCTGGCGCGCCTGGGCGCGACCGGCTTGCCTGCCGCGGGCGAGTACGGAACCAGCTCGCGCTCGACGATCGTCGGGAGCGGCGGCAGCGCCGCCGGCGGACTCGTTGGCGGCGGACCGATTCGCGCCGACTCGGCATCGGGCGCGGGTTGTGGGGGCACGGCCGGGATCGCGGACGAGCTTGCGCCGGCGTCAACCTCTGGCGCGCGGGTCGGCAGGTGCCAGCCCGCTATCGCTGCCACCACCACGCTTACCGCCAGGAACGCCCACAGGACCACCGTACGTGAAAAGCGGGGTGGCGCCGCAGCAGTCTGCGACACCGACGCCGACGGCGACGCTGCATCGGCGGCGGCCTTGGCTTTGCGGGCGGCGCGCCGCGCCTTGGCCTCGGGCGAGCTATCCGAGCGGCGCAAGCGCGACAGCGTGCGCGAAACCGTGCCGGCGCCGGCCATCGCCAGCAGCGGCTGGGTGATCGTCGCGTCGTACGCGCGCTTGCGCGCCGCGCGACAGTCGGGGCAGAGCTTGGCGCCCGGCGCACTGCGTCGTCCGCAGATCTGGCAACTCATCGGGTTCCCTGGTCGTTCTTGTCGGTCCGGGGGCTGCACCCCGGCACGGTCGCTATGATAACGTCATAACCGCCGATTGTCGCAAGTCCCTTGGGATGGGCTGCGGCCGGCTGGACGGGCGTCCCCCGCCTAGAGCGTCCGCAGGCGCCGCGCCCGGATGGGGGTCAGCAGCATGCCGGAAACCGACTGAAACGACTCGCCGGAGAGATTGGCGAGGCCGAAGCGGGCTGCCGGCGTCGGATCCGGTGCGCGATAAGTGCCGAAGATCCGGTCCCAGAACGAAAAGCATTGCCCATAGTTGGAATCGGTCGCCAGCGCTTCCGGCAGGTGATGGACGCGATGCATCGCCGGGGTGACCAGCAGCCAGCGCAACGGACGCTCGACCCAGGCCGGATACGCGATGTTCGCGTGCTGCGCCATGCTGAGCGGATTGATCAGCAGCGTGCGCGCTGCTTCCATCCACAGCGGCAGTCCGAGCAGCAGGTACAGCGCAAGCTTGACGGCGACGTCGATCGCGACCTCGACCGGGTGATGGCGGATGCTGGTGCTGACATCGACCTCGGCGTCCGAATGGTGCACCGAATGCATCAGCCACAGCCAGCGCTGCGCGTGAAACAGCCGGTGAACCGCATAGGTGGACAGGTCCATGACGACAAACGCCACGATCAGCTGCGCGGCGAGCGGGAACGGCGTCAATAGTCCGGCCGGCGTGATCGTCAGTCGCGACGGAATGTCCAGCAGCAAGGCACCGACGAGCCCGTCGGCGACCGCAACCACGCATACGAACAGGGCGAGGTTGCGCAGAACGTGTCTCCGGCGCGACGGCATGCCTCGCACCAGCGGCGACCCGTCCTCCCACAGCAGCAGGAAGGCGAACGTGCCCGCCATCAGCCCGTAATAGGCGATGCGGAGCAGCGAGAGCAGGTCGTTCATCGCCATCGTCGGTCGATGCTGCACGCAGGAAGACCCGCGTGCAGCGCTCCTGCCGCTATTTCTTTCGGCGGCGGATGACCAGCCCGGCAGCGACGCCGACGGAGACGACCAGGCCGATCAGCCCGATTTCGTCCAGTGTGGGCACCTGGAAAAAGATGGCCGAGTTGGTGCCGGCAAATGCCGGCAATGAGCAGAGCAGCGCAGCGGCGGCAACTGGTAATTTCATTTCTTCTCCCCCGGTCATGACGGCGTCTGATTCTCGGTTGGTCAAGCAGGGCGGTCAAGTTGCGCTAGGTCTCGTCGCGGCTAGCGTCCAGAGTCCCTCGCCACGCCCGGACATTGCGGGACCTTGCCCCAGTACCCTTCGCAATACTGCAGTCCGACGCTTTGCTCGCATCCGATGCGGCGGAAGAAGTCCTCGCGCTTGCAACGCGCCATCGCCTCGCGCATCAGCTCCCAGCGATCGGGTTGCGGCGCAGCGGCCGGAGCCGGCGTCCGCGCGACGGCCGCAGGCGCCGCGGCCGGCGGAGCCGGCGCCGTCGCAGGGGCGGCCGGCGGCGGTTGCGTCGTCGACCGCGACTTGCCCGCAGCGGGCGTCGCGACCTTGGCAGGCGGCGCGGCGGGAGCGGCGGGCGGGCTCGCAGACGACTTGGATGCGCCAGCAGCGGACCCCGACGCCGCGGACTGATCGCTGGCCGCGTCGGGCGCGGCTCCTGGCTGCGTCGGCGGCGGCGCAACCGACGCGCTCGCATCTTTCGACCCGTCGGCCGGCGCCGGCGCACTGGCTGCGTCCGACGCTTTGCCGGCTTCGGTCGAAGCCGTCGTCTCGTTGGACAGCGACATGCGGTAGGCGACGAATCCGCCGATCGCGAGCACCGCAACCAGCGCGAGCATGGCGGCAATCAGGCCGAGCTTGGGCGGTCCGCCGCTGACCGGCACCGACGCGGCCGCAGGCGGCGCAGTCGCAGCGGCGGCTGGAGGGGGAGCGCTGGCCGGAACGCGGGGCGGAATCGTCGCGCTGGGAGAAGATGCGGCTGGCCGTGCCGCCGCCGCGGGAGCAGCCGGCGCGGGAGTCGTCGCTGCCGGTGGCACGGGCGCGGCCGTCGCGGCGGCCGGCGTCGCGACGGTCACCGGTTCGGCCGGCAGGGTCGTCCCGCACTGGACGCAAAATCTGGCGCCCGGCTGCGTTTCGTAACCGCAGGTCGTGCATTTCATCGTCGGTCCTCCGTTGGCCGTCGAAACGGCAGCATGCGACGCCTTCCTTCCCGGCTTGCGCGGCGGCTCCCCCGATGGGGCGGATAAGTGTAACCCGGCGCCCCGCGCGCTGTCGCGGGCCGCCCCTGGCGCGAGCGCGGCGCTAGAGCGTGAGCCGCCATGTTTCGGCTACCAGGTCGCGGCCGAAGCTGTGATGCGCCTGCCGGCGTGTGCGCCGAAAACCGGCCCGTTCGTACAGCTGCCGCGCGGCGGTGAGTTCGCTCTGCGTCCACAGCACCATGCTCCGATAACCGGCTCGGCGCGCGAAGCCGATGCATTCGCCGACCAGCCGCGCGCCGAGACCCCGGCCGCGAGCTTCGGGCTCGACCAGCAGCAGCCGCAGCTTGGCGACGTCGGCCGATTGCCGTACGACAAACACCGAACCCAGCCTCGCGCCGCCATCGTCGGCGATCCAGCACCGTTCGTGCCCGGCTTCGAAGCGCTGCACAAATCGCGCGGCGATCGCGGCGACCAGCGCCTCGAACTGCGCGTCGTAGCCGTATTCGCGCGCATAGATCTCGCCGTGCCGCTGTACGACCCACCCGATGTCGCCCGGCCGCGACGCGCGCAGCGCGATCGGCGCTTGCGCCGCCGCGCGCTGCCGAAGCAGGCCCTCGATCGCTGCCGTCGCGGCGACCAGCCGGCGCTGCTCGCCGGCAGGAAGCGTGTCGAGCAGCGCACCGGCCTGATCATGCGATCGCCGGTCGAGCGGCGCGAATGCGGTCCGCCCCTTGGGCGTCAACGCCAGCAACTGCCGCCGGGCGTCGGCCGCGCTCGGGCGCCGCCGCAGCATGCCTTCGGACTCGAACCCATGCACGATGCGGCTCAGATAACCTTCGTCGATGCCGAGCATGGTCGAGAGCTCGCTTGCCGTCGGTCCGTCAGCGCCGGCCGATTCCGGATGCGCGAGCTCGTAGAGCACGCGCACCTGCGCCAGCGAGAACGGGCTGTCGAGCAGACCTTCCTGCAGCACGCCGATGCGCTGCGTGTAGAAGCGATTGAATCGACGCAGCGCGGCGATCCGCGCCTCGCGCACTGCCTTGTCCGCCGCCGACGTGGCCATCGCATCGCCCCTCCCGGCTCCGGGTGCGGGCCGTCGGTGCGACTGTCCGGCCAATTAGTTGCTTTTGTCAACTAATCGCCGGACTCGGCGCCCCGATGCTCAGCCGACGTGCTGGCGCAGGAAAGCCAGCGTGCGCTGCCGCGCCAGCGTCGCCGCGGCAGGATCGTACGAACCGCGCTGGTCGCAATTGAAGCCGTGGTCGGCGGCATAGATGTAGACGCCGACATCGGGGTGCGCTTCGGCGAAGGCGCGAACGCCGGCGACCGGAAGGACGTGGTCGCGCTCGCCAAAATGCGCGATCACCGGACATTTCGGCTGCTCGGCGGCCGCTTCGAGTATCCCGCCGCCGTAGTACGACGCTGCACAGGCGAAGCCCTTCAGCCGGCACGCGGCGAGCCAGGTGATCAGGCCGCCCCAGCAATAACCGACGATGCCGACCCTGCCGGAGGACGCGACCGCGGCGCGAGCCGCGTCGACGTCGAGCAGTGCCGCATCGGAGCCCGCCGCGGCCTTGTATTCGCGGCCGCGGGCGATATCCGCCGCGGTGTAGCCCAGTTCGACGCCTTTTTCGTTCCGGTCGAACAGCGCCGGCGCGATGGCGCGATAGCCGTCCGCGGCATAACCGTCGCAGACGCTGCGGATGTGGCTGTTGACGCCAAAGATTTCCTGGACGACGACCAGGCCGCCGCGCGGCGTGCCTTCGGGGTCGGCACGATACGCGGCCAGGCGAAATCCGTCGCCGGCGGAGATTTCAATCATCGTTCCCATCGGGAGGTGTCCTTCGCAGGTTGGTCGCACATTATCGCATCGGAGGACCGCGCGCCGGCCGCGGCATCGCGCGTGGGATAATGCGCTTGCGTCATTCGTTCAACGGGATCCCAAGCAATGAAACCCAACAGCAAGAAGATCGAGGCTCTGATCAGCGAGCTTCTGGTCGAGATCGGCGAGGACCCGCATCGCGAGGGCTTGCTCAAGACCCCGCAACGGGTCGCGCAGGCCATCGAATTCCTGACCTCGGGCAGCAGGGCCGATCCGCAGAAGCTGATCAACGGCGCGGTGTTCACGCAGGCGACCAACAGCATGGTCATCGTCAAGAACATCGAGGTCTACAGCCTGTGCGAGCATCACATGCTTCCTTTTTTCGGTCGCTGCCACATCGGCTACATCCCCAGCGGACGCGTGTTCGGCGTATCGAAGCTGGCCCGCCTGGTCGACATGTATGCGCGCCGGCTGCAGCTCCAGGAAAGGCTGACCGAGCAGATCTCGCAGGAAGTGATGGACTCGGTCGGAGCGACGGGCGTCGGCGTGATGATCGAGGCGCGGCACCTGTGCATGATGATGCGCGGCGTTGAAAAGCAGAATTCGGTGATGATCACCTCGTCGGTGCTCGGGACCTTCCGCGAGTCGACGGCTACGCGCGAGGAGTTTCTCGCGCTGATCGGCAATCGGGCGAGCTGAAGGAAGGCGCGCCCGCCGTCGCGCCGCGCTTCAGGCTTCGAGCCACCAGCGATAGAGCGTTCCGGCGCAGCTTCGCGCGCCGCGCGCCGCGACCGGAGGCAGGCGCAACGGCCGCAGGAACATCTCCACCGGCAGGTCGCGCGGCGCAAAACCCCGCGCCACCGCCGAGATGCGGTCGCGGAACGCCCGGTATTCGTCCTCGACCGAGCCGGAACCCTTGTGCGTCGCCTGCCACAGGTGCCGGAAGGCGATGCGGCCGTCGTCCTCCGCCGTCTGCAACAGCCGATGGGTCATCGTGCGGCCGATGCGCCAGCGTCCGTGCCGTTCGCGCTCCTGATAGCGCCGGAAATACCGGTAGAAATGCTTGTAATGGCGGACTTCGTCGGCATAGATATGCGCCGCCAGGTCCTTCAGGACCGGCTCATCGGCGTACGCGCCCATCGCACTGTAAAGCGTGGCCGTGCCCATTTCGACGACGCAGCGCGCGGCGAGCTCGAGCGCCCGGGCAGGCTCCAGCTCCGGCACCGTGCAGGTCTGACGATATTCGTCGAAGAAGCGGTCATAGGTCCGCTGCCAGTCGAAATCGGGCCAGACGCGCTCGACGTAGGCGCGAAGCGCCGCGCCGTGCTGCACCTCCTCGTGCTCCCACGACTCGGCGAGCCACCCGGAGACGACCTCGTCGTCGTCGAAGTAGGACACCAGATTGTGCGCGTACAGATCCGATCCCGTTTCGACGAACGACGCCATCGTCATCATCTGGAAAAGCGTCTGGTCGTCCGCCGCCCGCGCCCGGTCGGCGCCGGCGTAATCGATGTCGGCGAGCTGCCAGGCGCCACGCGCACGCCAACCCTGGCTAGTCGCGCCCCCCGCGCGCGGTTCCGGCGTTCGTGCATCAAGCATCGTTTATCCCCCTGTCCCCCGTAAGACAGCGTCCTGGACAGAAAATCCCGTGGTTGCAGACAACAACATGCCTCCGCGGGCCGAAACTTGCAATAGTCTTTGGGTTCGGGTCGGCGACCCACACGCTAGAATCGCAGTTTTGGTGCGTCCCCAGGGTCAGCGATGGCTTCAGGCTTGCGCCGAGTCGCGATCATCGGCAGCGCGCGGATTCCGTTCGCGCGCAGTAACACCCGGTACGTCGATGCCGGCAACCCGGACATGCTGACGGCGGCCTTGACCGCGCTGGTCGAGCGCTTCGGGCTCCAGGGCGTGCAGCTGGGCGAAGTCGCGGCCGGCGCGGTGATCAAGCACCCGCGCGAGTGGAACCTGACGCGCGAAGCCGCGCTCGGCGCCGGTCTGCATCCGCACACGCCGGCCTACGACGTTCAGCGGGCCTGCGGCACCAGCCTTACCACGGCGATCCAGATCGGCCAGAGGATCGCGCTCGGCGAAATCGAAGCCGGCATCGCCGGCGGCGTAGACACGACCAGCGATGTACCGCTCGGCTACGGGCGGGCGCTGAACCGCATCGCGCTCGACAGCGCGCGCGGCAGGACCTGGGGTGCGCGCATCCGGCCGTGGCTCAAAGTGCGGCCGGCCGACCTGAAGCCTGCCACGCCGGGCGTCGTCGAGCCGCGCACCGGCCTTTCGATGGGCGAGCATTGCGAGCTGATGGCCAAGCAATGGCGCATCGGCCGCGCCGAGCAGGACGAGCTGGCCTATCGCAGCCACATGAACGCCACCGCCGCCTGGGACAGCGGATTCTACGACGACCTGGTCGTGCCTTTCGCCGGACTCGAGCGCGACAACAACGTGCGCGCCGATACGACGCCGGAAAAGCTCGCGGCGCTCAAACCCGTCTACGACCGCTCCTCCGCGGGCACCCTCACTGCCGGCAACAGCACGCCGCTGACCGATGGCGCCTCCTGCGTGCTGCTCGCGTCCGACGCGTGGGCCGAGGCGCGCGGACTCGCCGCGCAAGCGTATCTGACGCATTGGTCGGTGGCGGCGGTCGACTTTGCCGGCATGAACGGTCCGCCCGAGGGCTTGCTGATGGCGCCGACCTACGCCGTGCCTGCAATGCTCGATCGCGCAGGGTTCACGCTGCAGGACTTCGACATCTACGAGATCCACGAAGCATTCGCCGCGCAGGTGCTGTGCTCGCTCGCCGCATGGCGCTCCGAAGACTATTGCCGCTCGACGCTCAAGCGTGAGCGCGCGCTCGGCGAGATCGATCGTGCCAGGCTCAATCCGCGCGGCGGCAGCGTCGCGCTTGGCCATCCGTTCGCCGCGACCGGAACGCGCATCGTCGGCACGCTGGCGAAGCAGTTGCAGCAGCGCGGCGCGGGACGGGGGCTCATCTCGATCTGCACGGCCGGCGGCATGGGCGTCACCGCGATCCTCGAACGCTAGGAACGAGTCCCTGCGCTACAATTTCGCCTCCGCAACAACGCGAGGCGACAAGATGGCGCTCAAACGCCGCAAGGGTCCGGATGGGAGGCTGGTTGTCGTCGAGCATACCTCGAAGATTCTCGCCGGCAATGCGCTGGGCGATCCGCATGTGCGCAAGCTCGGCGTCTGGCTGCCGCCGCAATACGATGACGGCGCGAGCAACGCTCGCGGCCGGCGTTTTCCGGTGCTGTGGGACATGGTCGGATTCACCGGCTCGGGTCTCGCACACGTCAACTGGAAGCCGTTTTCCGACAATGTCCCGGAACGCGCGGCGCGGCTGATCCACGAGCGCAAGATGGGGCCGGCGATCATCGTCTTCCCCGATTGCTTCACCGCGCTGGGCGGCAACCAGTACGTCAACTCGTCGGCGATCGGCAATTACGCCGACTACCTGACGCGCGAGCTGATCCCGTTCGTCGACCGCGAGTTCCGCACCCTCGCATCGCGCGAGCACCGCGGCTGTTTCGGCAAATCGTCGGGCGGCTATGGCGCGATCATCCACGCCATGAAGTACGCGCAGCACTGGGGAGCGATCGCCGATCATTCGGGCGATTCGTATTTCGATTTCGTCTACTGGCACGATTGGCCGAACACGCTCAACGACCTGGCGCGATTCCGGCCGGTCAAGCGCAAGCCCGGCCGCTACGATGCGCTGCGCGAAGGACAGCGCGCGCAACTCGCCGGCGGCTGCGACGACGGGCGGATCAAGCGTTTCCTCGAGCATGTCTGGGCAGCCGAGAAGCTGTCGGTGGCGGAAGGCCACACGATCATGAACCTGTGCATGGCCGCTACCTACGACCCCGATCCCAAAGCCCCCCTCGGGTTCCGCCTGCCGTTCAATCTGGAGACCGGGGAGCTGATCGCCAAGCGCTGGAAGAACTGGCTTGCGCACGACCCGATCAACCTGGTCGCGAAGTACAAGGCCAACCTCAAATCGCTCGCCGGCATCTACATCGATTGCGGCTGGCGCGACCAATACCACATTCACTATGGCGCGCGGATTCTCTCGGCGCGTCTGTCGCAGGCCGGCGTGGCGCACACGTACGAGGAATACGACGACAATCACTCCGATGTCGATTACCGGATGAATGTCAGCCTGCCTTTCCTGTACCGGGCGCTCAAGCCGTAGGCGGCAGGACGGTAGCCGCGCTCGAGGCCGCGGCACGCGATCGAACGAAAGCTCCCGATGTCCGATGAACCGACCCTTCCCGGCAAACCGCCTGCCCCGGGTGCCGATGTGCCGCGGCCTTCCCGGCGCGCACTGTTCGTCGGCTTCCTGATCGTCGGCATGCAGGGATTCGGCGGAGTGCTGCCGTTCGCGCGCCGCATGCTGGTCGAGAAGCGCCGCTGGCTGAGCGAGCGCGAATTCGTCGAGGTGCTGTCGCTGTCGCAGTTCCTGCCGGGGCCGAACATCGTCAACGTGTCGATCATCGTCGGCAGCCGCTTCAAAGGCCCCTCGGGAGCGGTGGCGGCGTCCCTCGGGCTGATGCTGATGCCTTTCCTGATCGTTCTCGCGCTGGCAGAGCTTTATTCGCAATTCGCGGCGGTCGAGGCGGTGCGCGGCGCGACCAATGGCGTATCCGCGGCGGCGACCGGGCTGGTCATCGCGACGGCGATCAAAATGGCACAGCCGCTCAAGGGCGTCGCCTGGCACATCGCGATGGGAATCGTGACCTTCGTCGCGATCGGGTTGCTGCGCGTTCCGCTGCTCTGGGCGCTGGCGATTCTGGCGCCGCTGTCGATCGTCATCGCCTGGCGGATGCAGCGATGAACGTGGCGTTGCTGGCCGATCTCGCGCAGCAGTTCGGGCTGCTGTCGTTTCTCGCCATCGGCGGGGTCAACACGCTGATTCCCGAGATCCACCGCCGCGTCGTCGAAAACGCGCACTGGCTGACCGACGCCGACTTCTCGCAGGCGTTTGCACTGGCCCAGGCGGCGCCCGGGCCCAACCTCTTGATCGTCAGCCTGATCGGATGGAAGGTCGACGGCTTCCTCGGCGCTCTGGTCAGCACGGTCGCGCTGTGCACACCGTGTTCGGCGCTGACTTTCGCCGTCGCGCACGTCTGGGACCGGTTTCGCGATGCGCCGTTGCGCCGGGCGATCCAGCACGGCCTGGCGCCGGTCACCGTCGGACTGGTGCTGGCCAGCGGCTTCATCCTCGCGCGCACCGTCGACCATTCGGCGATCGCCGTCGCACTGACCGTGGCGACCATCGTGCTGGCGCTGGCGACGCGCCTGCATCCGCTGTGGATGCTGGCCGCCGGGGCGGCGGTCGGCGCGCTGGTCGCCGTCTAGGGCATGCCGGAACTGCCCGACGTCACCGTTTACGTCGAAGCGCTCGAGCGCCGGGTCATCGGCCAGCGGCTGACAGAAATCCGCCTGAGCAGTCCGTTCGTGCTGCGTACGGTGGCGCCGCCGCTCGCGGAGGCGCAGGGACACCGCGTCACCGGCGTGCGGCGGCTGGGCAAGCGCATCGTCATCGCGCTCGAAGGCGAGCTTTTCCTCGTGCTGCACCTGATGATCGCCGGCCGGTTGCGCTGGCTTCCGAAAGGGACGAAGCCGCCGGCGCGCATCACGCTGGCAACGTTCGCGTTCGACACCGGCGTGCTGGCGTTCACCGAGGCGGGCACGCGCAAGCGCGCATCGCTGCACCTCGTCCAGGGCCCGGCGGCGCTGGCGGCGTTCGACCGGGGCGGCGTCGAGCTCGACGACATCGATGCTGCCGCTTTCGCTGCGCGTCTTAAGCAGGAAAACCATACGCTGAAGCGCGCGCTGACCGATCCCAGACTGTTCAGCGGCATCGGCAACGCTTATTCGGACGAGATCCTTCATCGCGCCCGCCTGTCGCCGCTGACACTGACGCACAAGCTCAGCGCCGCAGAGACCGCGCGCCTGTTCGACTCGGCCAAGGCCGTCCTGCACGAATGGATCGAGCGCCTGCGAAGCGAAGCCGGCGAGGGTTTCCCCGAGGGCGTCACCGCTTTCCGGCCGCAGATGGCCGTGCACGGCCGCTTCGGCAAGCCCTGCCCGGCGTGCGGCGCGCCGGTGCAGCGGATCGTCTACGCGGACAACGAGACCAATTACTGCGCCAACTGCCAGACCGAAGGACGGGTGCTGGCCGATCGCGCGCTGTCGCGCTTGCTCAAGGCGAGCTGGCCGCGCTCGATCGACGAGCTCGGTTGACGGCCGCGCCGGGCCGCGTAGACTGGCCCGGGGAGGGCGTGGACGCGCCGGCAGCATTTCACAGGAGTTGGCAATCATGCGATGGCAGGACTATCGGCGCAGCGACAACGTCGAGGAAGGCTCGAGCAGCGGTCCAGGCGTGTTCGGCGGCGGGCTTCGCCTGTCGGGTGGGGCGATCATCCTGGTGGTCGTCGTGAGCCTGCTCCTCGGCAAGAATCCGCTCGAGATGCTGGCCCTGCTGACCGGCGACGGCGGCGGCGGGACCGTGGTGCAGACGCAGGCTCCGCAGACGGCACCGCGAGCGCCGGCGGCAAACGATCCGCAAACCGAATTCGTCGCCCGCGTGCTCGGCGACACCGAGGACGTCTGGGGCGGCATCTTCCAGCAGATGGGCACGCGGTACCAGCCGCCGAAGCTCACCCTCTACCACGGTCAGATTGCTTCGGCTTGCGGCTTCAGCAGCGCGGCGGCCGGTCCGTTCTACTGCCCGGGTGACCGCAAGGTGTATCTCGATCTGAGCTTTTTCCAGGAGCTGTCGCAGCGCTTCGGCGCGCCCGGCGATTTCGCCCGCGCTTATGTGATCGCCCACGAAGTCGGCCACCACGTGCAGAACCAGCTCGGACTGATGGATGCGGCGCAGAAAAAAATGGCCGGCGCGCCGGACCAGAGCAGGAACGACATGTCGGTCCGGCTCGAGCTGCAAGCCGACTGCCTCGCCGGCGTCTGGGGACATTCGTCGATGCAGCGCAACATCATCGATGCCAAGGATATCGAGACGGGCCTCGCGGCGGCGGCCGCAGTCGGAGACGACCGGATCCAGAAGCAGACCCGCGGCTACGTCGTGCCGGAAGGCTTCACGCACGGCTCGTCGGCGCAGCGGGTCAAGTGGTTCCGGACAGGACTCGACTCCGGCGACCTGCGCCAGTGCGACACGTTCGGCACCCGCAATCTCTAGCGCTCTATCGCCCGCCGGGCGAGCCGAACCGGCAAACGGCCGGTTCGAGCCGCCCGGCAGTCCGGCCTTGCCTCCGACGGTCCTTTTGCCTATAGTCGGAAGTGCAGGAGGGTCACACTATGAAGCTCATCCTTGCCTTGGCAGTCGGTGTAATCGTCAGCGGCTGTTCTTCGATTCCTGTGCAGCAGCAAAGAGCCTCCAACGATTCGCTGATGGGTTGCGACTACGCGAGAATGCAGACCATCGACCGCGTCGCTCAGCAGCGGGGCGTCTACGTCGAGTGGGTCCACTGCCCGCAGCTGAAACGCGAGCGCACGTAGTTCGGACTGAGGTCCTGAGCGCGCGCCTGCCGTCTCGGCGGGCATTTCTCCGGGCGCGCGCCGCGTGAATTGCCCCGGTTGCGGGGCCCCGATGCAGACGCTCGACTTCGAGCGCCTGCTGGTGGGACGGGTTGCACTCGATTTCTGCTTTCCCTGCCAGCTCGTCTGGTTCGACGAGCATGAGAGCACCCAGCTTACCCCCGGCGGCGTCATCGAGGTCTTCAAGGCCTTCGACGCGCATCGCGCGCCGAAGCGCAATCCGCTACCCGAACTGCTCGATTGCCCGCGCTGCAATTCCCGGCTCGCACTGACCCACGACCTCCAACGCACCACCCATTTCACCTATTTCCGCTGCGAATGGGGCCACGGACGCCTGACGCCGTTCGTGCAATTCCTGCTGGAGAAAAACTTTGTGCGGCCGCTGTCCGGGAGCGAGCTCGCGACGCTCAAGGACAGGGTTCGCACCGTGCAGTGCTCGAACTGCGGGGCGCCGATCGATCTGCAGCGCGACACCGCATGTCCATACTGCCGTTCGCCGCTGGCGATCCTCGATCCCGAAGCGGTCAACAAGGCCTTGCGCGAGCTCAGCACCGCGGAGATCCAGCGCAAGACCATCGACGTCGATCGCCTCGCCGACGCCCTGACGATGCGCGCACCGGGCATTGGGGGCCTCGATCGCGGGGCGACCGCAGCCATCGACGCCGGACTGGCCGGTGACCTGGTCGCGGCGGGCGTCACCATCGTCGCGGCACTGCTGAGCTAGCACGCTCGTCGCAGCGCCGCTGCCGGATTTCTTCCCAGCCGGTGCGCGCCGGCATAAAATCTCGCTTTTCGCCCTGATTCGCGAGGTCCGAATGCCTTTCCGCCCGATTTTCGCCGCGTCTGTCGCGGCGCTCTCGCTCTGCGCCGCGGCGCAGACAACGCCGCCGGCGACCGCCGCGGCACCTCTGGTCGCGCCGAATACCTGCGTCAAACCCGAGTTTTCGGGTCGCCTTGCGTCCGATCCGAACATGACGACGTTCAACCGGCTGTTCAAAGCCTACGGTGAATGCGTCAAGGCATACGTCGAGCAGAACAAGGCGATCGCCGAGGCGGCCACGGCGGCCGCCAATCGGGTCGTCGACGAATACAACACCTACACCGCCGACGTGAAGGCGAAAATAGAAGCCGAAAACAGCAGCCGGAAAAAGGACGCCGTGCAATAGACTCGGGCCATGCCCTGGCGCTGCCCGAAGCGATTCTCCGCATGACCGAGCCGGCGAGCCCGCAGGCGATAGCCCAGGCCACGCTCGACGGCTTCAATCGGCACTACGCGCTGTTCCGCGACTGCGCGACCGCCGCCAAGCGCCATTTCGAGGCCGGCAACTGGCTGGCGATCAGCCACGTCTCGCGCGAGCGGATCGATTTCTACGATCGCCGCGTCGCCGAGGCGGTCGCGCGGCTGCGGCACGAATTCGGCTGCACCGACAGCGACGACGCGCGCTGGGAGGACGTCAAGCGGCATTATGTGGCGCTGCTGATCGATCACAAGCAGCCGGAGTGCGCCGAGACGTTCTTCAACACCGTGTCGTGCAAGATCCTCGATCGCAGCTATTTTCACAATCGCTGTCTGTTCGTCCGTCCGGCGATCTCGACCGAGCACATCGACGCCGACCCGCCCTCGTACCGCTCGTACTACCCGCGTCAGCACGGGCTGCGCCACGCGCTGATCGACATCGTGCTCGACTTCCGTCTCGAACGGCGGTTCGCGGATTTTCGCGGCGATCTCGCCAATCTTCTGGCGGCGTTCCGGCAGCGCTTTCCGCGCCCGTTTCGGCTGGAGGCCAACCATCAGATCCAGGTGCTGTCGAGCCTGTTCTTCCGCAATCGCACCGCCTACGTCGTCGGCCGGGTGATCAACGGGTACAGCGCGCATCCGTTCGTCGTGCCGATCAAGCACGACGCGGGCGGCCGGCTGTATGTCGACGCGCTGCTGATGGATCCCGAGCAGCTCGCCTTGCTGTTCTCCGCCAATCGCGCCTACTTCCTGGTCGACATGGAAGTGCCATCGGCTTATGTCGCGTTCTTGCGCAATGTCGCTCCCGAGCGCACCGAGGCCGAGCTGTACACGATGGTCGGCCTGCAGAAACAGGGCAAGACGCTGTTCTTCCGCGATTTCCTGCATCACCTCAAGCACTCGACCGACAGCTTCATCGTCGCCCCGGGCATCAAGGGCCTTGTGATGACGGTGTTCACGCTGCCGTCGTACCCGTATGTGTTCAAGGTGATCCGTGACCGGATCGCGGTGTCGAAGGACACGACGCGCGACCGGGTGAAGGAGAAATACGTGCTGGTCAAGCACCACGACCGCGTCGGCAGGATGGCGGACACGCTCGAATATTCGGACGTGGCGTTTCCGCGCGCCCGCTTCACGCCGGAGCTGATCGCGGAGCTGTACGCCGTCGCGCCGTCGCTGATCGAGGAGGACGGCGACATGATCGTCGTGCGCCATCTGTACATCGAGCGCCGGATGAATCCGCTGAACCTGTTCCTCGAATCCGCTTCGCCCCGCCAGCGCGAGCACGCGATCGCCGACTACGGCGAGGCGATCCGCCAGCTGGCCACGGTCAATATCTTTCCGGGCGACCTGCTGTTCAAGAATTTCGGGGTCACGCGCTTCGGCCGCATCGTGTTCTACGATTACGACGAGATCGAGTACATGAACGCGTGCCGCTTCCGCGCGATTCCGCAGCCTCCGGCAGCGCACGACGAAATGTCGGACGAGGTGTGGTATCCGGTGGGCGCGAACGACGTCTTTCCGGAGGAGTTCGCGACGTTTCTCCTCACCGACCCCGAGGTGCGCGCCGATTTTCTGCGCGTCAACGCGGATCTGCTGGATGCGCGCTGGTGGCAGCGGATGCAGCAACAGACCGGTGAGCTGCCCCCGGAAGTATTGTCCTACCCCGAGCCGCTGCGCTTCGCGCATGCCAGCGCCGACGGGGCGCCGTCGGTTTCGACGCCGCTCGGCGCGCTGGAACCGCCGCCGCGCTAGCGGGCCGGCAGCGCGACGCCGAGCCGGCGCGCGACGTCGTCCGCCTGCAGGGCCGCACCGGCGTCACCCTGACGCGCAGCCTGCAGATACCATCCGAGCGCTCGTTTCAGGTCGGGCGCGACGCCGTCGCCGTGCTCGTAGAGGCTCGCGATCAGGTATTGCGCGCCTGCGTCGCCGTTCTCGGCGGCTGCCTCGTACCACTTGGCCGCAAGCGCCCAGTCCTTCGGCGCACCGCGTCCGAGAAAGTATTGCGTGCCGAGCTGGACCTGCGCGTCGACGTGTCCCTGCTGCGCGGCCTTTTCCCACCACTCGGTCGCGGCGGTCAGCGAACGCGCGACGCCGGTCCCGCTTTCGTAGAGCAGGCCGAGGCTGTACTGGGCCTGCGCCATCCCGGCCTCCGCCGCCTTGCGCAGCCATTCGACTCCCGACACGGGATCGGCGGCGCCCCCCTCGCCGCGCATCAGCATCGTCGCCAGATTGAATTGTGCGAGCCGGTCGCCGGCCCGCGCGTCGCGGTCGTAGGCCGCGCGCGCGGCCGCGAAGTCGCCGCGCTGATAAGCGAGCCAACCGGCGCCGGCCGTCGCGCCGATCGATGGGGTCGCGGCGGCCAGCATCATGACGACCAGCGCATGCCGCGCCAAGCGGACCCACCCCGATGTCATCGGTTCTCCCCGGAGTACAATCACGGCAGTCCAGTCTACCACCCACCGGATCCCGCTCCTTTGTTCGTCAGCGCATTCGATTTGTTCAAGATCGGTCTCGGGCCATCGAGCTCGCACACGATGGGACCGATGCGTGCCGCGTACCGCTTTGTCCACGAGCTCGCCGCCGATCGGCCGCTCGAGGCTGTCACGCAGATCTTTGTCGACCTGTACGGCTCGCTTGCGCTGACCGGCCGCGGCCACGGAACCGATCGCGCTATCCTGCTCGGACTTTCGGGCGAGACGCCGGACCGCGTCGATCCCGACCAGGTCGATCACAAGGTGCGGCAGATCCGCGAAGCGCACGCGATCTCGCTCGACGGCCGGCACACGATAGCGTTCCGCGAGGACGAGCATCTGCGCTTTCGCGTCGACAAGTCGCTGGCATACCACAGCAACGGCATCCGCTTTACCGCCCTCGACGCCGAAGGTACGCGTCTAGCCCGGAAAGTGTACTTTTCCGTCGGTGGCGGCTTCATCATTGCCGAGAATGAAATCGAGCAGCTGGCCGACGCGCCGCAGCGCCTGCGCGTGCCCTACCCTTTCAGCAGCGCTTCCGAGTTGTTGAAGCAGGGCGACGCCGCGCACAAGCGGATTCCCGAAATGATGCGCATCAACGAGCTCGCGCTGCGCAGCCCGGACCAGGTTCGTTTCGGGCTGCTCGAGCGCTGGCAGATCATGAACGACTGCATCGAACGGGGCCTGCGCAACGAAGGCGTCCTCCCCGGCGGCCTCAACGTCCGGCGCCGGGCGAAGGGCCTGCATCAGGCCCTGGTCGCCAAGCGCGCGCAGCAGGAGAGCAATCCGACCGAGACCATCGACTGGGTCAGCCTCTATGCGATCGCGGTCAACGAGGAGAATGCTGCCGGGGGCCGCGTCGTGACAGCGCCGACCAACGGGGCTGCCGGAATCATTCCGGCGGTAATCCGCTATTACCGCGAGTTTTACCAGGAGGCGAACGAAGACGGCGTCGTCGCGTTCCTGCTCACCGCCGCGGCGATCGGCGGCTTGTGCAAACGCAACGCCTCGCTCTCCGGCGCCGAGGTCGGATGCCAGGGAGAAGTCGGCGTCGCGTGCTCGATGGCGGCGGCGGGTCTCACCGCGGCGCTGGGCGGAAGCAATGCGCAGATCGAGAACGCCGCCGAAATCGGCATCGAGCACCATCTGGGCATGAGCTGCGACCCGGTCGGCGGACTGGTGCAGATACCCTGCATCGAGCGCAACGCGATGGGTGCGATCAAGGCGATCAACGCGGCGTCGCTGGCATTGCGCGGCGACGGCGCGCACCGGGTTCCGCTCGACGCGGTCATCAAGACCATGTACGAGACCGGACGCGACATGATGGCCAAATACAAGGAAACTTCGCTCGGTGGGTTGGCGGTGAACGTCGTCGACTGCTGAATTCCGATCAGCCGCAATCTCTGTCAGAATGGCGCAGGGATCGCGGCCCGAAGCCGCGAACAAGGCGTAGGGATCGAATGAAGCGCTGTTGCCTGATCGGACTTTTCGCGCTTGCGCCGCTGGCACCTGCCGTCGCGTTGACGCCGCTGCCCGATTTCCCGCTCGATGGCTATGTCGCGACCTGGTACGAGATCGCGTCGATCCGCGGATTCCTGCAGAGCCGCTGCGCGCGCGACACACGCACCGAATATTCGATCGGGGAAAACGGCGCCCTGATGGTCGAAAGCAAATGCCTGCGCGCGGACGGCACGCCCGAGCGCTCGGAAGCGCGCGCGCGCCCGATGGATCCGGCGCTGCCTTCGGTCCTCAAGATCACGACCGTGCACATGCTCGGCATCTGGTGGTATCCGTTCGGCCGCGAATCGATCGTCGTCGCCCGCGGCCCCGACCACCGCTGGCTGGCCGTCGGCCATCCATCGCTGCGCTACGCCCGCATCCTCGGCCATGCTCCTGCGCTGTCCGACGAGGACCTGAAGAGCGCGGCCGCGGCGCTGGCCGAAGCGCAGTTCGACCTTTGCGCGATGGTGCTCACCGTGCAAACGGACGGGCATCAACAGGCGGCGCGCCTGTGCGACATCGTGAGGTTGACGGCGCCCGCCTCGCCGGTACCGGTCACCGTGCAGTGACGACTGTGCGCGCGGCAGGCAGGGCGATCCAGCGCCATCCGGCGTTGCTTGCGGCACTGCTGGCGCTCGCCGTGCAGCTTGCCGGCTGCGAGCACAAACCGACCAAGGAGGAAGAGGACGCGGCGAAGGCGACGTTTCTGTGCCAGCTCGCCGGCGAGCCGCTGATCCTGCGCTTCGAGCCGGGCGAAGTCCGTCTGCTGACCTCGAACGCCGAACGCATCACCCTCTATCAAATCCCCGCCGCTACGGGGCTTCGCTACAACAATGCCACCCTCGAGTTGCGCGGCAAGGGCATGGACCTCGTCATGATCGAAAACGGCGTGTCCACCAGGCTCGAAGGCTGCGCGCCTTACGTCGCGCCCAAGCCTGCGTCGTGAAACCCGCAGTCGGTGTGATCGGCACCGGGGCGATGGGCCTCGGCGTCGTGCAGAGCCTCGCGCGCGCCGGGATCGCCGTTCATGCGCGCGACATCCGCGCCGACGCGCAAGCGGCGGCCGTGGTCAGCGGCGCGATCGGCTGCGCGAGTCCTGCCGCGGTTGCGCGCGATTGCGGCATCGTCATCATCCTGGTGGTCGACGCGGCGCAGGTCGAGACCGTGCTGTTCGGCGCCGATGGCGCGTTGTCGACTCTAGACGCGGCGGCCATCGTCGTCCTGTCGTCGACGGTCGCGCCGTCGTACGTGGCGGCGCTGTCGTCGCGCGTCTCGAGCGCCGGCGCCCGGCTGGTCGACGCGCCGGTGTCCGGCGGACCGCTGCGCGCGGCGGCCGGCACGATGACGCTGATCGTGTCCGGCGAGGCGCGCGCGATCGCCGATTGCGATGCTGTCTTCGCAGCGATCGCGGCGCGGCGGTTCGTCGTCGGCGACCGGCCCGGGATGGCCGCGACCTACAAGGTGCTCAACAATC
Source organism: Casimicrobiaceae bacterium (assembly GCA_036269335.1). Taxonomy (GTDB): domain Bacteria; phylum Pseudomonadota; class Gammaproteobacteria; order Burkholderiales; family Casimicrobiaceae; genus PALSA-1003. Next base: position 36,072 of record DATASF010000198.1, on the reverse strand, counting down.
AGCTCGCGGCGGCCAATCTCGCCGCCGGCGCGGAAGCGATGGCCGTGGCCATACGCGCCGGACTCGATCCGCGGCGCTTTCTCGACGTGGTCAACGCCAGCTCGGGTGCGAGCTGGATCGTCGACGACCGCATGCAGCGCGCACTCGACGGCGACACGACGCCCAGAGCGGCCACGGCGCTGCTGAACAAGGACGTCGGCCTCGCCGTCGAAGTGGCGGCCGCACTCGGGTGCGACGTACCGCTGGCGCTTGCCACGTGCGCGTCGTTCGCAGCCGCGATGGCCGCCGGCTACGGCGCCGAGGACGACGCTTCGCTGCTGCGGCTGCGCCTCGGCCCGGCCGCGCTCGAGTCTCCGTAACGGCCGGTGCGGCGCCAGCCGGCGCAATCCCTATAATCGTGCTGGTCGTGTCCTGCCCGGAGCGAGCGCAATGGAAATGAAACGACTGTCGGGCGGCAACCTGCGTGCCGCCGGCTACGACGAGCGCAAGCGCGTGCTGGTCGTCGAGTTGACCAACGGGACGTTCGAATATTCGGGCGTCACCGCCGAGACGTGGCGACGGTTTGCCGGCGCGTCATCGCCGTGGAGCTTTTTCCGCGACAAGATCGACGAGGACTATCCGGCCAAGCGCGTCCGCTGACCGCGGCGCGACGGCCCGGGTGCGGCGTAGCGCCTGATCCAGTCGAAGAATTCGCGGTACCAGAGCCGCGAATTCTGCGGCTTCAATATCCAGTGGTTCTCGTCGTGGAAATAGACCAGGCGCGTCGGAATCTGCCTTGCGTGCAGCGTGTTGTAGTACTGCAGCGCCTGCGTCGCCGGGACGCGGTAGTCGAGCTCGCCGTGGATGACCAGCGTCGGCGTCTTGAAACGCCTGGCGAAATGATGCGGCGACTGCCGCATCACCCGCGCCGGATTGTCCCAGTGGAACGCGCCGAGCTCCTTGGCGAAAAACGAGTAGCCGTCGGTGGCCATCATGCTCACCCAGTCGTAGCAGCCGGCGTGGCATACAAACGTGCGATAGCGATCGGTGTGCCCGTTCATGTAGGCGACCATGTAGCCGCCGTAGCTGCCGCCGGTCGCGACCAGCCGGGTGCGATCGATGTAACCGCGGCGCAGCATGAAATCGGTCGCCGCTTCGGTATCGGCCAATTCCCGGCGGCCATAGTCCCCGGTGATCGTTTCCATCCATCGCTGGCCGAAGCCGGACGAGCCGTGATAGTTGACGCCGACGACGACATAGCCGTGGGCGGCGAATACCTGCGTGTTCCAGCGGTAATGCCAGCCGTCGACATGCGCGGCGTGCGGACCGCCGTGGATCGAATGCAGCAGCGGCCATTTTTTCTTCGGATCGAAATTCGGCGGATACGTCACCCACACCTGGACCGGATCGCCGCCCCAGCCACTGACCGTGAATTCGCGGGTGGCACCGATCGCGGCGTGGTCGAACAGCGCGCGATTCGGCCAGTCCAGCGGCGTCTCACCGCGGCCGTCGGCGCCGATCGCGAACAGCGCCGCCGGGTGCGACAGGGTCGCCCGATCGAACGCGATGCGCTTGCCGTCGCGCGACACGGCGAAGCCGCCGAGCGTCCCGCCAGCCGCGACCGGTGTCGGCATCGCGTCGTGCAACCCGAGCCGCCATAATCCCTGCCGGCCGCGATCCTCGATCAGCATGTACAGCGCCGCACCGTCGGGCGCCCAATCGATATGGTTGGTCGCCCGGTCGAGCCTGGCCGCGAGGCGCCGCGTACGGCCGCTTGCGCGCTCGCACAGGATCAGCCGGCCCTGATCGTTGAACGCGCGCTTCAGGTTGTACGCGTGCCAGGCCAGATGTTTGCCGTCGGGTGAGTAGCGCGGGTGCTCGCTGGACAATCCGCTGCCCGCGGTCAGCGCGTGGTGTCGCCCGGTCGCCAGGCGGACGACGACGATATCGACGGAGTTCATCATCCGCGGCTCGGGCCCCAGGTCGGCGGTCAGCGCGAGTTCCTTGCCGTCGGGACTGAGATCGTAGTGCTCCGACGAAGGATCCCACGGCTGAAGCGACAGCCCGGTGCCGGCGAGCAGATCGCGCGTGTTGCCGCTGACAAGGTCGGCGGCGAATACATGCGGCTCGCGGCCGTCGGCGAGCCAATGGTCCCAGTAGCGCGGCTCGGCGCGCTCGGTCACATGCGCCTTGATCTTGGATTCCTTGCGCTCGCGCTTGCGCTTCGCCTGCGCCTTGTCGTTGGCAAGATCCGGCCAGACCCACGAGACGAACGCGATGCGGCGGCTGTCGGGAAACCAGCGCAGCGCCAGCGCGCCCGTCGCCAAGGCCGTCAGTCGCCGTGCCTCGCCGCCGTCGGGCGCGATCAGGTAGACCTGCGCTTCGTCATCGTCCTTGCGCTTGGCGGTGAACGCGATCCATTTGCCGTCGGGAGACCATTGCGGTCCGGAATCCTTGTCGCCGGCGGTGAGCCGTCGCGCCTTGCCGCCGTCGCAGGGAAAGAGCCACAGCTCGGTGTGCTCCTCGTTGGTCTTCATGTCGAAAGCCGTGACGGTCGCGCAGGCATGGCGTCCGTCGGGAGACAGGGTCGGCGTACCGACGCGCTTGATCGACCACAGATCGGCGACGGACAGCGGGCGTTTTTTCACGGGCATGCGATTTCCATGGCAACGATGACGGGGGAGGCCGGGCGCTCGTGGCGCGCCGGCGGATTGTACGCTTGCCGGCGGCGGCGGGCACCGCCCGCGCTTCAGGTAGAATATCGGCTCCGGCGCCGCGTTCGCGGCGCAACGCTTCTGTCCAGAGGTTCCAATGCAGTACCGCCGGCTCGGCAGCTCCGGTCTCAAGCTCAGCGAGCTTTCGTTCGGCTCGTGGGTGACTTATGGCAACCAGCTCGCCGAGGACACTGCGCGCGAGTGCATGGCCGCCGCACACGATGCCGGCGTGAATTTCTTCGATAACGCCGAGGTTTACGCCCGGGGCCAGTCCGAAGTCATCATGGGTGGCGCCCTGAAGAAGCTCCGCTGGCGGCGCTCCTCGTACGTCGTGTCGACCAAATTCTACTGGGGACTGAACGACGGCCCGAACGAAAAGAACACGCTGAACCGCAAGTACCTGATGCAGGCGATCGACGGCTCGCTCGAGCGGCTGCAGCTCGATCACGTCGATCTGGTTTTCTGCCACCGTCCCGACCCCGACACGCCGCTGGAGGAAGTCGTCTGGGCGATGCACGACATGATCCGCGCCGGCAAGGCACTGTACTGGGGCACGTCCGAGTGGGAGGCGGCGGCGATCGCTGCGGCATGGCACATCGCCGACAAGCATCATCTGGCCAAGCCCGTGATGGAGCAGCCGCAATACAACCTGTTCCACCGCGAGCGCGTCGAGCGCGAGTACGCGCCGCTTTACCGCGATCCCGGCATCGGGCTCACGACCTGGAGCCCGCTGGCGTCGGGGCTGCTGTCGGGCAAGTACAACGACGGCATTCCGCCCGGCTCCCGTGCGACGATCAAAGGCTACGAATGGCTGGCCGAGCGCATCGTCGATCCCGTCAAGATCGCGCAGGTGCGCTCGCTCGCGCCGATTGCCGCCGAGCTCGACTGCACGCTGGCGCAACTCTCGCTGGCCTGGTGCCTGAAAAATCCGCATGTCACGACGGTGATCACCGGCGCCAGCCGCCCGTCGCAGATCGTCGAGAACATGCTCTGCCTTGCGGTCGTGCCCAAGCTGGACGCCGAGATCATGGCCAGGATCGACGGAATCGTCGGCGCGCCGGCTTGATGGTTCGGCTCGATCGCATGTCCGCGCCCTAGTCGTCGCCCGAATCGTTCACGATGAGCAATCCGCTCGAAAGCTGGACCGAGGAGCAGCGCTCCGCGTTTCTGTATCGCGCCTGCGCGGCGGCGGAGGCCGGCACGCCTCGCGCCGAGCTGTTCATGCGCCTGGGCGGCGAGGCGGAAGCGCAGGCGGCGATCTGGCGGGCGCAGCTCACCGCCAGCGGCAAGCCGGCGCCGCCGCCGTTCGTACCCGACTTTCGCGCCCGCCTGGTCGTGCGGCTGATCAAGCTGTTCGGACCCGCGCCGCTGCGCGGCATTCTCGCCGCGATGAAAGTGCGCGGCATGGCGATTTACACCAAGGGCGAACCGGGCGGGCACGTGGCGCCGGTCGCCGGCGGCATCGAGCGCCGGCATCGCGGCCTGGGCGGCGGCGGCTATCTGCGCGCGGCGGTGTTCGGGATCAACGACGGACTGGTGTCGAACGCGAGCCTCATCTTCGGCGTCGCCGGTGCCAACTCCGACACCGGCGTCGTCGTGCTGACCGGCGTCGCGGGGCTCACTGCCGGTGCGTTCGCGATGGCCGCCGGCGAATTCGTTTCGGTGCGCTCGCAAAGAGAACTGTTCGAATACCAGATCGGGCTCGAGCGCGAGGAACTGGCCGAGTATCCGGACGCCGAGGCGCAGGAGCTCGCGCTTATCTACGAGGCGAAGGGCCTGGCCCCCGGCGAGGCGCGCCGGCTCGCCAAGCGGCTGGTGGCCGACCCCGAGCACGCGCTCGATACGCTGGCGCGCGAGGAGCTGGGCCTCAATCCCGACGAGCTCGGCTCGCCCTGGCAGGCGGCGGTGTCATCGTTCCTTTCGTTTGCCGTCGGCGCCGGGATTCCTCTGCTGCCGTTCGTCTTCGCCGCGCGCGCCCACGCGCTGACGATCACCGGAGTGCTGACTGCGCTGGCGCTGTTTGCCGTCGGCGCGACGCTGTCGCTGTTCACCGGCCGAGGCGCGTTGCCGTCGGGCCTGCGCATGCTGCTGCTCGGCGGGCTCGCGGCCGCGGTGACTTTCGCGGTCGGCCATCTGTTCGGCGTCAGCGCCAGCTGATCCGGAAGAGCGCGTGCACCGCGTCACGCTGCAGGCCGGGCGAGAGAAGTCACTGCGGCTCAAGCACCCGTGGGTGTTTTCCGGCGCGATCGCCACGGTCGACGGGACACCGGGCAGCGGCGAGACCGTCGCGCTCCACGCTGCCGACGGGAAATTCATCGCGACGGCCGCCTGGAGCCCCTCCTCGGCGATACGCGCCCGCGTCTGGAGCTTCGATGCCCGCGAGGCGATCGACGACGCGTTCATCGCCGGACGCGTGCGCGCCGCCGTCGCGGCCCGCACGCCGATGCTCGATGCCGCGCACACCGGTTGCCGCCTGGTGCACGCCGAGTCCGACGGGCTGCCTGGCGTAATCGCCGACCGCTACGGCGAGGTCGTCGTCGTGCAGTTGCACGCCGCGGGCGCCGGAGCGTGGCGCGACAGCATCGTTGCGGCGCTGGCCGAGTCCACCGGCTGCGCGGCGGTTTACGAGCGCTCGGACGCGGAGGTGCTGACCCTCGAAGGCCTGCCGCCGCGCGTCGGCGCCGCTTATGGCGTTCTGCCGGAAAGCGTGAGCTTGCTCGAGGACGGTCTCAGCTACGGCGTCGACGTGGTCGGCGGACAGAAGACCGGCTTCTTCCTCGACCAGCGCGAGAATCGTCATCGCATCCGCGCGCTGGCGACGGGCGGCGACGTGCTCGACTGCTTTTGCTATACCGGGGGCTTCAGCGTCGCGGCGCTGGCCGGCGGTGCCAAGTCGGTGCTGGCCATCGACAGCTCGGCCGATGCGCTGGCGCAGGCGCGAGAAAACGTCGCGCGGAACGGGCTCGATGGCGCGCGCTGCGCCTGGCGCGATGCCGATGTATTCGCCGAATTGCGCAAGCTTCGCGACAGCGCCAGGAGCTTCGACCTGATCGTGCTCGATCCGCCGAAGTTCGCCCCGACGACCCGGCACATGGAAAAAGCCGCGCGCGCGTACAAGGACATCAATCTCCTCGCGCTGAAGCTGCTGCGCCCCGGCGGGCTGCTCGCGACGTTCTCCTGTTCCGGTGGCATCTCGACCGAGTTGTTCCAGAAGGTCGTCGCCGGCGCCGCGCTGGACGCCGCGGCGGACGCCGCGATCGTCGGCCGCTTTTCGCCGGGCGCCGACCATCCGATCGCACTCAATTTCCCCGAAGGCGATTATCTGAAGGGCCTGCTCGTCCGCAAGAAGGCCTAAGGCAGCGCGAGCCTCCCGCTACCGCGACGCCGGCGGCAGGGGCGGACGACTTCCGTCTTCCGCCCTGCTCCGCCGGACCGTATCAGGTCTTGCGCGTGGTCAAGCAGGACTTCATGAACGTCTTGCGCTCGGCGCCTTTCTTGCCGGTCGCCTGCTTGCTGCACATGCGCATCCGGTCCTGCTGCGACATCAGGATCGGCTTGGCCGCCTGGCCCGCGACGGCATTGGCGTCGGTGTTCTTCGCAGTCGACTGCGTCCTGGCCTTCGCTGCGGCGGGTGCGTCGGCTGCATAAGCGGCCTGGCAGGCGCACAGGCCGATCAGAACGGCGAGATAAAGCGATTTCATGGCGATCTCCTCGAAGCGTGGTTGGAAAGATGTGTGGACCGCTGTTCGGCCACGCTTCCATTAACGCCCGGGTCGACGCCGCGATTGTCGTACGAATGGCCGATGCAACCGGTCGAGAGCCGGATAAAACAAGGCGGCGACCGGATGGCTCCGGCGCCGCCTTGTCAGTACGGCCGGGTGGACAGGAGAGTCACCCGGCCGAGTTTGGCAAACGTTGTCAGCCCTTCATGCACTCGCTCTGTGCCTTGGCGCGCTCGTCGGCTTTCATGCCCGCGGTCTTTTTGTTGCACATCGCCATCTTGCTTTCCTTTTTCGCCGGCTTGGCCGAAAGGCAGGTCTTCATGAATGCCTTGCGCTCGTCGCCGGTCTTGCCGGCCGCATCGGCGTTGCAGGTCTTCATTTTCTCCTGCTGCGGTGTCATTTTGGCGTCGGCGGCTTTGGCATCCGGAGCTTTGGTGTCCGCCGCGAAGGCAGTACCGCAGGCGAACAATCCCGCCAGCGTCAGGGCAATCAGAGTTTTCATTCGGTAGGTCTCCTGGGACGGCTGGGACAAGTGGTGCGGCGTTCGCGGCCAGTCTACGACATCCCCGACGCGGGTCGCAACGATTTCGCTCAGGGCGGTCGAACGCGTGTGGCATATTTCCCTACTGCAATGCAGCATCGCCGCTGGCTGTTTCGGGCTAGAATCAGCCAAATGAATGAATTTCAACGGAAAAGCTTCCCGCGACCCGCGCCATGATCCTGATCCTGGAACCCAACACCAGCCTCGAAAGCGCCAACTACCGGACCCTGGCAGGGCAGCTCGACCGCCTTCCCGGCATCCAGTACCGTGTCCATCGCGAAGTCGGCGCCGAAGTCACGCTGACCGAGATCTACCTGATCGGCAACACCGCTGCGCTGACGGTCGAGCAGATGCAGGTGCTGCCCAGCGTGCAGAAAGTCGTGCGCGTCTCGGAAGCCTATCGCGTCCTCGGCCGGCACCAGCAAGGCGACGACCGTCCCGCGTCGTTCGAGTACAACGGCGTGCGCTTCGGCCAGGACAGCCTGAACATATTCGCCGGGCTGTGCGCGGTCGACTCGCCGGAATCCGCCGGTGCGATGATGAAAGCCTTGCAGCAGCACGGCCAGGTCTGCACGCGCATGGGCGCCTACAAGCCGCGGACCAACCCGTACGCCTTCCAGGGCTTCGGCGCCAAGTGCCTGCCTTACGTCTTCGAGCTCGCCGGCAAGTACGGCATACGTGTGATCGCGATGGAGGTGACGCATGAATCGCACGTCGACGAAATCCGGGCCGCGCTCAAGGCGACCGGAAACCCGACCGGCGTCATGCTGCAGATCGGCACGCGCAACACGCAGAATTTCGAGCTGTTGAAGCTGGTCGGCAAGCAGCAGGACTTTCCGGTGCTGATCAAGCGCGGCTTCGGCATCACCCTCGACGAATCGCTGAACGCCGCCGAATATCTGGCGTCCGAGGGAAACCGAAAGGTCGTGTTCGGCTTGCGCGGCATGAAGACCAACATGGGCGACCCGCATCGCAATTTCGTCGACTTCTCGCACGTTCCGGTGGTCAAGCGGCTGACCCGCATGCCGGTCTGCATCGATCCCTCGCACTCGGTCGGAACGCGCTCGATCGCGCCCGACGGGATTCTCGATATTTTTCACGTCGTCGCCCAGGGCGTCGTCGCCGGCGCGAACATGGTGCTGGTCGACTTCCACCCCGACCCCGCGAAGGCGTTGGTCGACGGCCCGCAGGCGCTGCTGCTCTCCGAGCTGTCGCATTTTCTCGACGACGTGGCGCTGGCGCGCGAGACCTACGTCAAACGCGCGAGCCTCGCCGCGAGCCACCGCGCGCAGTAGCTTCTGCGCGCCGCGTCCGATGCCTACCGAGGTCGAACTCAAGCTCTCCGCCACCCCGGCGGCGTTTGCCGCAGTGCGCAGGCATCGCGCGCTGACCGAGGCCAATGCCGGCCGCGCCCGCTCCGCTGTGATCGTCAGCCGCTATTACGACACCCCGACCCACGAGCTCCACCAACGCGGCATCGCGCTGCGCTTGCGGCGGCGCGGCGCCCGTTGGCTGCAGACAGTCAAGGCTGGCGGCGACGCCGTTAGCGGCATGCACCGGCGCAGCGAATACGAATGGCCGCTGTCGCGCGCGAGTCTCGATCCGGCCAGGCTGGCCGAGACGCCCTGGGCCGAGCTGTTCGTCGAGACGTCCGGTCGGATGGCGCCGGTCTTCACGACCGAGGTCACGCGCACCGAACGCGCGCTGAAATTCGGCGACGGGACGCGAGCCACCTTGTCGTTCGACCAGGGTGCCGTCCGAGCCGGCCGCAAGCGCTCGCCGCTGTGCGAAATCGAAATCGAGCTGGTCGAAGGCGATGCCCGCTGCCTCTACGATTTGGCGCTCGCGCTGTGTGCCGACATTCCGTTGATGCTCGCGCATGCGAGCAAGGCCGATCAGGGCTACGTGCTGGCGGCGTCGCGGCCGATGGCGCCGGTTCGCGCGGGCAAGGTCGTGCTTCCGCCGGACGTCGCGGTGCCGCAAGCGCTCGCCGCGATCGCGACCGACTGCCTCGGCCAGATCGGCGGGAACGCCGAGGCGCTGCGCTCCGGGCGCGACGGCGAATTCCTGCATCAGCTCCGAGTCGGCGTTCGCCGCCTGCGCTCGCTCTTGAAGCTCGCGGCGGGCACGCAAGCCGCGGCCGACGTCGCGTCGATCAATCGCGGTCTCGCCGGGCTGAGCCAGGTCTTCGGTCCGGCGCGCGATTGGGACGTCTTTGCCACCGGCACACTGGCCGCGATTGCGCCGCATCTCGACGACAAGGAGCGGCGCGGTTTTCATCGCCTGCGCCTGCGTGCCTCGCGCAAACGGCGCTTCCATCACGCAGCAACGCAGGCCGAAGCCGGATCGCAGCGCTTTACCTGCCTGCTGCTCGAGCTCGGCCGGTTCCGCATCGGGCTCGAGCTTGCCGCGCCCGATGCGCCGGCGACGGCGTTCGCGCGCGACGCGCTCGGGCGCAGCGAGCGGCGCCTGCGCAAGCGCGGCAAGCGGCTGCGCGAAGCGGACGCCGCCGGAAGGCATCGGGTGCGGGTCGCCGCGAAAAAACTCCGCTACGCCGCCGAGTTTTTTGCGCCGTTGTTTCGCCATGCCGGCGCCAAGGACTACGTCGACGCGCTCGCCCAGCTGCAAACCACGCTCGGGCATCTGAACGACATGGCGGCCGCGGCGCGCCTGGTCGACGAGCTCCTGGCGCCGGCCCGCGACGACATCGAGCTTTCGCGCGCCGCCGGAATCGTTCGCGGCTGGGCCGCGGCCATCAGCGCGAGCGAGCTCGCGCGTCTGCCCAAGTCCTGGCGCCAATTCGCCAAGGCCCGGCCTTTCTGGAACTGAAGCGACCGACGATGCTCGAATCGGCGGAAATCGGACATCGCGTCGACAAGGACGCGTACGCGCGCGACGAGCCCAGACTCCGGGAAGCGCTGCTGCTCGCGCAATTCGAGCTGTCGCGCGTCCGGCGCGGACCGGTGCTAGTCATCGTTTCGGGCGTCGACGGCGCCGGGCGCGGAGAGACGGCGAACACGCTGACCGCGTGGATGGATCCGCGCCACGTCCAGGTCGTCGCGTTCGGCGAGCGCACGCCCGAGGAAGGGGCCCACCCCGGCCCGTGGCGCTATTGGCAGGCGCTGCCGCCGAGCGGGCGGGTGGGGATATTCATGCATGCCTGGTACAACGAGTCGATGCGCGCGCGGATGCACGGCCGCATCGACCACCACCGGCTCGAGGCGCACCTGCAGGCGATCCGCCAGCACGAGCAGATGTTGAGCGACGAAGGACTCGTGCTGCTCAAGTTCTGGATCCACCTGTCCCGGGCCGAGCAGAAAAAACGCCTGAAGGCGATAGAGCGCGACCCGCGCCTTTCCTGGCGCGCGACGAGCGAAGACTGGAAGGCGTACCACGCCTATCGCAAATCCTACCCGTTGTGGGAAACGCTGCTGCGCGAGACGTCGACGACGGCCGCGCCGTGGTATGTCGTCGAGGGCACCGACGAGCGTTACCGCAACCTCACCGTCGGCCGCATCCTGCTCGACGCGATGCGCGCGACTGCGAAACCGGTGCCGCCGGGCCGCGCCAGGACGATCAGGCATCCGGTCACGCCGATCGCGCCCTCGGCGATCGACAACGTCAAGCTGATTCGCGACCTCGACCTGTCGAAAAAACTCTCCGCGCGATCGTATCCGGCGCAACTCGAGAAATGGCAGGGTGCGCTTGCCCGGCTGTCGCGGCACAAGCGCTTCGCCGAGCGCTCTCTGGTCGTCGCGTTCGAAGGCGTCGACGCCGCCGGCAAGGGCGGCGCGATACGCCGCGTCACCGGCGCGCTCGATGCGCGCCAGTACGTGACGGTCCCGATCGCGGCGCCGACCGACGAGGAGCTCGAGCACCCGTACCTGTGGCGCTTCTGGCGAAAGATTCCGCGCCGCGGCGGCATCACGCTGTTCGATCGATCCTGGTACGGGCGCGTGCTGGTCGAGCGCGTCGAGCGTCTGTCCTCGCCGGGCGAGTGGATGCGCGCGTACGCCGAGATCAACCAGTTCGAGGATCAGCTGACCCAGGGCGGCGTCATCGTCGTCAAGCTCTGGCTGCAGATCAGCAAGGCCGAGCAGCTGAGGCGCTTCCGTGCGCGCGAGCACACGCCGTTCAAGCGCTTCAAGATCACCCCCGAGGACTGGCGCAACCGCAAGCACTGGAACGATTACGAGATCGCGGTGTGCGACATGGTCGACCGCACCAGCACGATGCTGGCGCCGTGGACGCTGGTCGAAGCCGAGGACAAGCGGTATGCGCGGATCAAGGTCCTCAAAACGATCGTTCACCAGATCGAGTCGGCGCTCGAGCGATGAGCCGCGACTACTCGGCTCCGCGGTGGCTCGCCGGCGGCCATGCGCAAACGATCTATCCGGCGCTGTTCGGGCCGCCGGCGGTCGCCTTCCGCCGCGAGCGCGTCGACACGCCCGACGGCGACTTCGTCGACTTCGACTGGCAGGACGCGGACGGCACGGCACCGGACACGCCGACGGTCGTGCTGTTTCACGGGCTCGAAGGCAACTCGTCTTCGCACTACGCACGCGCGCTGATGCGCCGCCTGCGGGCGCTCGGCTGGCGCGGCGTCGTTCCGCATTTCCGCGGCTGCAGCGGCGAGCCGAACCGCCTGCCGCGGGCCTATCATTCGGGCGACTACGCCGAAGTTGGCTGGATGCTCGCGACCATCAAGGCTCGCCTGCCCGCGGCCCCGCTGTACGCGGTCGGCATATCGCTGGGCGGCAGCGCGCTGCTGAACTGGCTCGGACGCGAGCAGGAGCGCGCGCTTTCGACGCTGGTCGCCGCGGCAGCCGTTTCCGCGCCGCTCGACCTGGCTGCGGCCGGGACGGCGATCGGCCAGGGCTTCAACCGCATTTACGCCCGGCATTTCCTCTCGACGCTCGTACCGAAAGCGCTCGCGATGGCACAGCGCTTTCCGGGATCGCTCGACACCGCCGCCGTGCGCCGGGCGAAGTCGATGCACCTGTTCGACGACGTCGTCACCGCGCCGCTGCATGGCTTCGACGGCGCGCAGGACTACTGGCGGCGCGCCAGCAGCAAGCCCTGGCTCGGCGGCATCGCCGTGCCTACGCTGGTGCTCAATGCGAAGAACGACCCGTTCATTCCGGCGAGCTCGCTCCCCGGACCGGAGTCGGTCAGCCGCGCCGTCACGCTGGAACAGCCTGCGCACGGTGGCCACGCGGGCTTCGCGACGTCTCCGTTTCCTGGAAGCCTGGAGTGGCTGCCGAGCCGCCTGCTACAATTCTTCGCGCCAACACGATAACCAGCCACCGGTCGCCTCCCCGCGGCGCAGACCGCGCCCTGTGGACCCACTTTGACGTCCCCGATGAACCTTCCCAACGATATCTTCAAGGCCTATGACATTCGCGGCATCGTCGGCAAGACACTGACGGCGCCGATCGTCCAGGCGGTCGGACAGGCACTCGGGACGCTGGCGCAGGAGCGCGGCCGCAATACGCTGGTTGTCGGCCGCGACGGACGGCTGTCGGGCCCGGAGCTTGCGGGTGCTCTCGCGACGGGAATCCGCGCGAGCGGCGCTAGCGTCATCGACATCGGCATGGTCACGACGCCGATCAGCTACTTCGCCGCGCATCATCTGAAGACCCAGTGCAGCGTGATGGTGACCGGAAGCCACAATCCGCCCGACTACAACGGGCTCAAGATGGTGATAGCCGGCGATACGCTCGCCGGCGACGAGATCAAGGCCTTGCGCACGCGCATCGAGGCCGGTGAGCTCAAGCGCGGCGCCGGCGGGTTGGAGAGCGCCGACGTAGGACCAGCCTACTTCGATCGCGTTGCCGGCGACGTCCGGCTGGCGCGACCGATGAAAATCGCCGTCGACTGCGGCAACGGCGTCGCGGGCGCGTTTGCGCCGACCCTGTTCCGTCGCCTGGGCTGCACCGTCACCGAGCTCTTCTGCGAAGTCGACGGTCACTTTCCCAACCATCATCCGGACCCGTCGCAGCCGGAGAACCTGCGCGACCTGATCGCCAACCTCGCCTCCAGCGACAACGAGCTGGGTCTCGCATTCGACGGCGACGGCGACCGCCTGGGCGTGGTCGCGAAGGATGGGCGGACGATCTACGCCGACCGGCAGCTGATGCTGTTCGCGGCCGACATGCTGACGCGCCGTCCCGGCGCGACGGTCATCTACGACGTCAAGTCGACGCGCAATCTCAAGCCCTGGATCGAGCAGCATGGCGGCAAGCCGCTGCTGTGGAAGACCGGGCATTCGCTGATCAAGGCCAAGATGAAGGAAACCGGCGCGGAGCTCGCGGGGGAAATGAGCGGGCATACGTTCTTCAAGGAACGCTGGTACGGATTCGATGACGGCATGTACGCCGGCGCGCGCCTGCTCGAAATTCTGTCGCGCGACGCCGATTCCTCGGCTGCGTTGCACGCGATTCCCGACAGCCTCAGCACGCCGGAGCTCAATATCGATTGCGCCGACGCATCGCCGCACGCGCTGATCGACAAGCTCGCGGCGAGTGCGCGCTTTCCCGGCGCCGTCGACGTCATCCGCATCGACGGCTTGCGCGTCGAATACCCGGATGGCTTCGGACTCGCGCGCGCGTCGAACACGACCCCGGTCATCGTCCTGCGCTTCGAGGCGGACGACGCAGCCGCGCTTTCGCGCATCCAGGGCGAGTTCCGCCGCGTACTGAGCCAGGCGATGCCCGGCAGGCCGTTGCCGTTCTGATGGCGATCGATTATTCGATTTCGCTCGACGGCATCGACTGGGCGGCGCTGATCGCCTCGCTTGCCGCCGACCGGTTCGACAACGGCCGCACGCCGCGGCAGATGGAGATCTCGTTTCGCAACAGCTACCGCTGCGTCATCGCTCGCGACGGCGCGACCATCGTCGGCACCGGCCGCGCGCTGTCCGACAGCGTATGCAATGCCTACATCGTCGACGTCTGGACCCAGTCCGCCTATCGCCGCCGCGGCATCGGCAGACGCGTCGTCGAAACGCTCTGCCAGGCTTTGCCTGGGCAGCACGTCTATCTCTTTACCGACGACAGGCGCGATTTCTACGCTGCATGCGGCTTTATTCCGCGCGCGGTCGGGATGCAGCGCATCGTCGGCGAGTGGCTGAAGAACGACAGCGAGCGCTGAAGCGCTGCAGCGCGAAAGCGACGCGGCGCGCCTGACGGCGGCCCGCCGACGTGGATCAATACTTGAGGCCGAGGCGCCGGTACAGATCGCCGAGCAGCCATGCCGGCGCCACCAGGAACGAGCGCAGATCGTCGACGAACGCCGGCTTCCTGCCTTCGATGGCGTGGCCGATAAACTGGCCGATCCAGGCCGCCGCGAACGTGACCAGCGAGACGACCAGCACGCGATCGCCGAGCAAGGTCAGCGCCCACGCCATGGCGGCCAAGACGCCGAGCATGCCGAGGGCCAACGGCGCCGACAGAACGAGGCAGAACACGGTCGCGACGGCGATCGTCGCGCAGGCTGCTACGGGCGAGGCAGCCCACAGCATGCCCAGCACGCTCCACACGATAAGCGGCACGCAAATCCAGTGGATCGCCTTGTTGACCGGATCCTGATGGTACTGGCTATAGTTTTCGAACAGGCGATCGACGCGCCGCATGCTGCGCCTATTTTTGTGATCGGATGGCGAAATCCTCGCACGCGCAAGCGTCGGGGTCCAGCCCGAGAGACGTCAGCCCGCTGCGCTATAATCGACGCCAGCGCCGTTCGCGTGCGAACAGCCCGCGCGCGGCTGGAAGACCATTCGATCCCGGAGAATCCATGAGCAAGCTCCTCGTCCGTTGTGTGCTGGTGCTGGCACTGTCGCTTGGCGCCGGCCCAGCGGTTGCCGCCGACCAGTTCATCAACGTGCTGACCGGGGGAACCAGCGGCGTTTACTACCCGCTCGGCGTCGCGCTTGCTAACGCGATAGGCAAGGCGATGCCTCAGGTGAAGACTTCGGTCCAGGCGACCAAGGCTTCGGTCGAGAATCTCAATCTGCTGCAGGCCGGACGCGGCGAGATAGCCTTCACGCTCGGCGACTCGCTGTCGGATGCATGGAAAGGCAACGAGGACGCCGGGTTCAAGACGCCGTTGAAGAAACTGCGCGGCATCGCGGCGATCTACCCGAATTACATTCAGATCGTCGCGCGTGCCGACTCGGGCATCAAGACGCTGGCCGATCTCAAAGGCAAGAAGGTTTCGGTCGGTGCGCCGAAATCGGGTACCGAGCTCAACGCGCGAGCGATCCTCGCAGCAGCGGGCATGTCGTACAAGGACTTCGCCAAGGTCGAGTATCTTCCGTTCGGCGAGAGCGTCGAGCTGATGAAAAATCGGCAGATCGACGTTACGCTGCAATCGGCGGGCCTGGGCGTGTCGGCGCTGCGCGATCTCGCCACATCGGTCGACATCGTCGTGGTGGCGATTCCGGCGGATGTGATCAAGAAGACCAACGATCCGGCGTACTTGCCTGCGATCATCCCGGCCAACACCTACCGGGGCCAAACCGCCGACGTCCCCGCCGCGGCGGTGCAGAATTTCCTGGTCACGCACGATGGCGTCAGCGACGAAGTCGTCTACGGCATGACCAAGGCGCTGTGGACCGGCCTCGACCAGCTGACCGCGGCGCATTCGGCGGCCAAGGCGATCGATCTCAAGCATGCGCTGGAAGGCATGCCGGTGCCGCTGCATCCGGGCGCGCAAAAGTACTATAGGGAAGCCGGCCTGCTGAAATAGGGTGCGGCCGACGAGCACCGTGCCATGGCCGTGCCCGAAACAGCGCCCGATATCCACGCGGCGTCCGACGCCGCATTCGACGAAACCGGCGTCAAGCGCGAGCTGACGGGACTTGCGGCGAAGCTTGTCGCCGCGGCCGCACTGGCGTTCTCGGGCTACCAGCTCTTCATCGCGGCGTTCAGTCCCCTGTCGAGCCTGGTGACGCGCTCGCTGCACGTCGGCTTCCTCATGCTGCTCGCGTTTCTGATCTATCCGGTCGGACGCAAGGCGGCCCGGGACCGGATCGCCTGGTACGACGTGGCGATCGCCTTGCTGGCCTTCGCCTTGGCCTTCTATCACTGGGCATTCGAGGCGGACCTGGTCCAGCGCTCGGGCGAGGCAACCGTTCCCGACCTCGTCGTTGGAGCAATCGTTGTCGTGCTGCTGTTCGAGGCGGCGCGCCGGGTGCTCGGGGTCGCACTGCCGATCGTGTGCGCGGCTTTCTTAGCCTACGGCGTCCTGGGCGAGTATCTGCCTTCGGCGATCGCGCACCGCGGCTACGGCTTTGATCAGATCATCGGTCAGCTCTACCTGGGCACCGAAGGCATCTACGGCATTCCGACGCTGGTCTCGGCGACCTACATCTTTCTGTTCATCCTGTTCGGCTCTTTTCTCGAGCACGCCGGGATGATCGGCCTGTTCAATCAGATCGCGATGGGATTCGTCGGCCACACGCGCGGCGGGGCCGCGAAAGTGGCGGTGATTTCGTCTGTGCTGATGGGCATGATCTCGGGCTCCGGTATCGCCAACGTGATGACCATCGGGCCGTTCACCATCCCGCTGATGAAGCGTTTCGGCTACTCGTCGGTATTTGCGGGGGCCGTCGAGGCAACCGCGAGCATGGGCGGCCAGATCATGCCCCCCGTGATGGGGGCGGTCGCGTTCATCATGGCCGAGACGCTGGGCGTCCCCTACATCACCATAGTCAAAGCGGCGATCATCCCTGCCCTGCTCTATTACGCGACGGCGTTCTGGATGGTGCATCTCGAGGCCGGTCGCGCGCGCCTGTTCGGCCTGCCGAAGTCGGAATGCCCGAATCCCTGGCGGGCGATTGCGGCGAAATGGCACCTGCTGCTTCCACTGGTGGTGCTGGTCGCGCTCCTGTTCGACGGCTGGACGCCGATGTTCGCCGGATTGGTGGGCCTGGCGCTGACGGCCATCCTGATTCTCGGCGCCGGCATCGTCGCCGGCTTCGGCTCGACGCATTTCCGCGTCGTGTTTTGGGTAACCCTCGGAGTCGGGCTGGCGGTCTATCTCAAGCAGGGCTTCGATCAATACGGAATCGGACCGATCCTCGCCCTGATCGGGGTGCTTGTCGGCTGGAGTCTGGTCGGCCGCGGGGGTCGCGCGACGCTCGCAACGATGCACCGCAGCCTGGTCGACGGTGCGCGGCAGGCGGTGGGCGTGGGCCTCGCGTGCGCGATCGTCGGCGTGATCACGGGCGTGCTGACTTTGACCGGCGCGGCATCGAATTTCGCCGGGTTCGTCCTCGAGATAGGCGAGAAGAGCCTGTTTCTGTCGCTCCTCTTGACGATGATCGTGTCGCTGGTCCTCGGCATGGGCATCCCGACGATTCCGACCTACATCATCTGCAGCTCGATTGCCGCGCCTGCGTTGGCCAAGCTGGGGGTGCCACTGATCGTGTCGCACATGTTCGTCTTCTATTTCGGCATCATCGCAGACCTTACGCCGCCGGTAGCCCTCGCCGCTTTCGCGGCGGCATCGATCGCCAAGGCTTCGCCGATGAAGATCGGCTGGAAGGCGACACATATTGCAATCGCCGGGTTCGTCGTCCCGTTCATGGCCGTCTACGATCCGGCACTGATGCTTCAGCCGCGTCCGCCTTCGACGACGGTCGATATCGTTGCAGCGATCTATGTCTCGTTCAAGGCAGTCGTTGCGATCGCGCTGTGGGGCGGCGCCGCGGTCGGTTACCTTCGCGGGCCGCTCAATTGGGTCGAGCGGATCGTCGCGCTGGTGGCCGCTGCACTACTCGTGGCGGCGATTCCGTGGACCGACGAAGCCGGGTTCGCGCTGTGCGCGATGTTGGTGGCCTGGCATCTGTTTCGTGCCCGCGCTTTGCCGCAAAAGGCGTGAATGCGGTTTGCCTGATCGTTGCCGGCGTCGTTCGCGCCACGCTGCCGGCCGACCACTTCACGCTCGCCTGGCAGCATTCGGTCGAGAAGACGCGATGGGAGGAAAGCTATCGCATCGAGGGCGATCGGCTGCGCCTCACCGCGGCGCGTATTCAGGGCCTCGGCGCGGGGATGGAGCCGCCGCCGGGCGCTGTTCTGCGGCGGGGATGGTGGACGTGGGAACCACAGTCCCGTGCCCTCCCGGTACTGACGCTGACGCAATCCACCTACACGTCGGACTGGACGTTGTGCTGGCAGAATCGCTGCCGCATGCTCGGCGCGCTGGTGCCGCCCGCACAGGACGGCAGCGTCGTCGATCTCGTTGCCTGCAGCGCGGCGCGCAAGCCGCGCTGACGCCGTGTCAGGCCGCAGCCTGGAGCGCAGGCTCGCGCGGTGAGCGCTTGAACAGCGCGCTCACGTGCAACGGAAAGGTTCCGAGCTTGCGGTCCAGGAAGTAGTTGCGCAGCGTCCGCGCGATCGTGCGGAAGGCGATGTCGCCCCAGGGGATGTCGTCCTCGGCGAAGAGCTCGACTTCGAGGCTTTCCGGGCCGGGCCCGAAATCCAGATCGAGCAGGCGGGCGCGGAACATCATGTAGACCTGGTTGATGTCCGGCAGGCTGATCACCGTGTACAGCGCGCCGATCTCCACCCGGGCGCGCGCCTCTTCGGCCGTCTCGCGCAGCGCGCCGGCCTCGAGGGTCTCGCCGTTTTCCAGGAATCCCGCCGGCAGCGTCCATAGCCCAAGCCGCGGCTCGATCGCGCGCTTGCACAGCAGCACGCGGTCATTCCACTCGGGCAGGCAGCCGACGACGGTCTTCGGATTCTGGTAATGGATGGTGCCGCAATTCGTGCACACGCAGCGGGGCAGCGTATCGCCTTCCGGAACGCGCCACGCCAGCGCTGCGGAGCCGCAATGGCTACAGAATTTCACTCGATCGACCTAGGCCGGCTCGACGCGGCCGGCGCTGCGGCCGATGAAGTGCTCGCGATAGTAGTTGAGCTCGTCAATCGACTCGTAGATGTCGGCGAGCGCCTCGTGCTTGCCCTGCTTGACCCATTTCTTGGCCACTTCGGGCTGCCATCGCTTGCACAGCTCCTTCAGCGTCGACACGTCGAGGTTGCGGTAATGAAAATAGTCTTCGAGCGCCGGCATCCACCGCGCGAGAAAGCGGCGGTCCTGGCAGATCGAGTTGCCGCACATCGGCGAGGCGCGGGGCGGCACGTGCTCGCGCAGGAACGCGAGCATCCGCTGCTCGACCGTGGCCTCGTCGAGCGTCGACGCCTTGACCTTGTCGATCAGACCCGATCGCGCGTGCGTCGACTGGTTCCACGAGTCCATTCCGGCCAGGGTCGCATGGTCCTGGTGCACGACCAGCACCGGCGCCTCGGCGACCGTCGCCAGCGCCGCGTCGGTGACGACCAGCGCGACTTCGATGATGCGGTCGGTTTCGGGCTGCAAGCCCGTCATTTCCATGTCTATCCAGACCAGCAGATTGGCGTCCTGCGCCATTGTTTTCACTTGGCGTAAAATAAGCGCTTATTCTCGCATATCGCCGGTTCGCTCGAGCGCCGCATGCCGCAATACCTTTCCTGGTTCACCGTCCTTTTCCTGATCGCGCTGGGCGTTTCGCTGGCGATGCAGCTCTGGCTCGCACGCCGGCAGATCCAGCACGTTGCCGCCAACCGCGCCGCGCCGCCCGCCCATTTCGCCACGCGCATCACCCTGGTCGCACATCAGAAGGCCGCCGACTACACGATTGCGCGTACACGCCTGGGCATGCTGGACACGGTGCTCGATTCGATCGTGCTGCTGGCGCTGACGCTCGGCGGCGGACTCGCTGCGCTCGCGGCCCGCGCCGACCTTTTGCCGGTCGGCACGCTATGGCAGGACGTCGCGCTGGTCGTCGGCGTGACGCTGCTGGCTGCGCTGATCGGCCTTCCGATCTCGTGGTACCGCACCTTCGTCATCGAGCAGCGCTTCGGGTTCAATCGGATGACGCTCGGCCTGTGGCTCGCCGACCTGGCCAAGGGTGCGCTGCTCGGGGCGCTGCTGGGCATTCCTCTGCTCACGCTGGTGCTGTGGCTGATGGCGCGCGCCGGTACGCTGTGGTGGCTCTACGCGTGGGTGGTGTGGGTCGCGTTCCAGCTGCTGATGCTCGTGCTCTTTCCGACGGTCATCGCGCCGCTGTTCAACAAATTCCAGCCGCTGGCCGACGAGCCGCTGCGCGCGCGAGTCGAGCGCCTGCTCGCGCGCTGCGGTTTCGCTGCCAAGGGCCTGTTCGTGATGGACGGCTCGCGGCGATCCAGCCACGGCAACGCGTATTTCACCGGTTTCGGTGCCGCGCGGCGGATCGTCTTTTTCGATACGCTGCTCTCGCGCCTGCAGCCCGAAGAGATCGAGGCCGTGCTCGCGCACGAGCTCGGCCATTTCAAGCTCAAGCACGTCGTCAAGCGCATCGCCTGGTTCGCCGCCGCGAGCCTGGTGCTGCTGGCGCTGCTCGGATGGCTGGTCGGCGAGCCCTGGTTTTATGCGGGGCTCGGCGTGCCGGTGGCGCCGCCGCGCTACGGTGTGGCGCTGGTGCTGTTCATGCTGGCGCTGCCGGTATTCACATTCCTCGCCGCGCCGCTGTCGTCACTCTACTCGCGGCGGCACGAATTCGAGGCCGACGCCTATGCGGCGGAATACGCGTCGGCGCCGGCGCTGGTCGCCGCGCTGGTCAAGCTCTACGAGGACAATGCGAACACCCTGACGCCCGATCCGCTGCACTCGGTCTTTTACGACTCGCATCCGCCCGCCGCGGCGCGCATCGCGCGGCTCGAAGCGAGCGGCGCATGAACGTCGGCTGCTCTCCGGGCGACCGATCCACGAGCGCGCATCGCCATCGCTTCCCATGAGCACGCCCCGGAAAACTTCGAAGGGACCCGATGTGCGCGCCGCCTTGGCAGCGCTGGCCGCGCAGGATTGCCGCCCCGGCGCCCCGCTACTCCCGCGCGGCGATCTGGCGCGGGAGCTCGCGGCGCTGCCCGGGTGGAAGCACGCGCGCAAGGCGCTCAACAAGACCTTCGCCTTCGCCGACTACTACCGGACGATGGCGTTCGTCAACGCCGTCGCGTTTGTCGCGCACCGGCAGGATCATCATCCCGACCTCTCGGTCCACTACAATCGCGTCGACGTCGTCTACTCGACGCATGATGCCGGCGGCGTGACGCTCAACGACTGCATCTGCGCCGCCAAGGTCGAGTCGCTTGCCGGGAGCCCGTGATCCGGCGACCGGGAGCGACGCCGCTGCGCCGCAAGGCGTGATCGGCGCGGCGGGACTCGTCACCGCCGCCTTCCGGCGGCATTATCTGGTCCGCTCGGACGACGGCAGCACGATCTCGTGCGTGCTGCGCGGACGCTCGCTGGCGATCGCCTGCGGCGATCGCGTGCGCTGGTTCTCCTCGGGTCCGGGCGAGGGCGTCATCGAGGCCGTCCTGCCGCGGTCGACGCTTTTCTATCGCTCCGACGGCAAGCGCGAAAAGCTGATCGCGGCCAATGTCACGCAGGTGCTGGGCATGGTCGCGCCCGATCCTCCGTTCGACGACGAGCTCGTGCACCGCTGGATCGTCGCCGCGGAAAGCGCCGGCTGCCGCTTCGTCCTGATCGCCAACAAGCGCGACTTGCCTTCGTTTGCCGCGATTCGGCCGCGGCTCGCGCAATTCGCGGCCCTCGGCTATCCGATTGTCGAGATCAGCGCCAGCGAAGGCGCGGGCGCACTCGCGCCGCTGCTCGCGGGCCAGCACAGCGTGCTGATCGGACAATCGGGCATGGGCAAGTCGACCTTGATCAACCGGATGCTTCCCGGCACCGCGGCGCGTGTCGGCGAAGTTTCGGCGGCGCTGCATACCGGCCGCCACACGACGACCGAAACGACGCTCTATCCGATCGACGCAGCGAGCTGGATCGTGGACTCGCCCGGCATGAAGGAGTTCGGCCTGGGACACCTGGCGGCCGACGCGATCGAACGCGGCTTTGTCGAGTTGCGTCCGCTTCTGGGGACCTGCCGCTTTCGCAATTGCCGTCACGACAGCGAGCCTGGTTGCGCGATCACCGAAGCGATCGCGCGCGGCGAGGTCAAGCCATGGCGACTGGCACTGCTGCAGCAACTGCTCGCCGACAGCGGACGGCGCGCGCAAACGTGGTGAGTGCGGCGCGGTAATGCGGGGGGTGAGCTGGCCTACGGTGCCCAATAGGCGAGCGTGAGCACCACCAGGACCGCGAGCCACACCAGGAGTGCCCGCCACACCAGCCCGGCCGCGCTCGGGAGTACGTCGCTGTCGGCGGGTTCGCCGATCCCCATCTCGGGGCGGAACTCGGGCTCGCCGGTCGCTCCGGTGATCGCGCCGCCGATGACCACGCCCAGCGCGCCCGCGCCGCTTGCCAGCAGGATGCCCTCGTTCAGCCGCGGCCATTGTCCGGACTGCGTCCGCCAGCAGTAGATCGCGTCCTCGAAGTCGCCGACGACGGCGAAGGTCGCGGCGGTCAGCCGCACCGGCATCCAGTCGAGCCAGTGCAACAGCCTCAGCACCGGCGCGCCGAAGGCGCCTAATTGATGGCCGAGCGGCGTCGATTCGTCGCCCTGCCACTCCGACGCGAGCAATACCGTCGCACGGTAGAGCACCGCGCCCGCCGGTCCCGGCAGGACCAGGAACCAGAACAGGATGCCGAAGACGTGGCGATACGAATCCCCGAGACCCTGCTCGATGGCGAGCTTCGGAATTTCGTCGGCGTTGACGGCGCTGGCGTCGCTGCCGCGCCATGCCGCGAGGCGCCGGCGCGCGGCGATCGCATCGCCTGCCTTCAGCGCGTCGACGATCGCGCTGAAGGCGTTGCTGAAATGGCGAAAACCGACGAGCAGGTAAAGAATCAGCGCGTTCCACGCGATGCCGAGCAGAGGGCTGATCTGATCGAGCGCCCAGTATCCGCAGGCGGCGACGAGGACCGGCGGCAAGATCGCGAGCGTGGCCGCGATCGCGCCCTGCTGCGCCGTGCCGCCGTTGAAGCGATGCTCGAGCCATCGCGCGTACCGGATAAACGCCTGCTGCAGCGCGCCGCGCCAGCGGAACGTCCGCCATTGCTCGATGCCCAGAGCGACGACGATGGCGATGACATTCATTGTCCCGGGACCGCCTCGCCCTGTGCGGCCAGCGCGGCTACCCGCTCGGGCAACGGCGCCGAGCGCTGCGAGCGCTGGTCGATCCATACGAGCTTGGCGCTGCCTTCGGCGTATCGGGTCTCGCCGATCCAGAGCTCATAGTGCGTTCCGATACTGGACCGTCCCGGCGGGTCGAGATACATGCGCACCTCGACCGTCCCGGGATAGGTCAGCGGCGCGATGAACGTGCAGCTTGCGTTGACGATCACCGAGCCCTGCCCGGGGAATCCGCCGCATCGCTCGTCGAGCCAGGTCAGCCACTCGATGCGCGCCTGCTCCATGTAGCGGAAGTACAGGGTGTTGTTCACATGGCCCTGCGCATCCATGTCGCCCCAGCGTATCGGCACCCACGTGGTGTGAACGAGCTTTCGTTCTGCGGACATTGGCGCGGCGCCGGCGAAATGGCAATTATAATGGCTGGATCAACGAAACACCGGCGAAACGTCGGGCAACCGTCGGCAAAGCGTTGTCCGGGGGGCGCATGCAGCGCGAAGCGATGGAATTCGATGTGGTGATCGTCGGGGCCGGGCCCGCGGGCCTGTCGGCGGCGATCCGCCTGAAGCAGCTCGCGCGCGATCGAGGGCGCGAGGTCGGCGTCTGCGTGCTGGAAAAAGGTTCGACGGTCGGCGCGCACATTCTTTCCGGCGCGGTCATCGACCCGATCGCGCTGAACGAGCTCCTGCCCGACTGGAAGTCGCTCGGCGCGCCGCTGAACACGGCGGTCAGCGAGGATCGATTCGAAATCCTGACTCCCGCGCGAGCGTACCCGATTCCTGAGTGGCTGCTACCTCCGCTGATGCGCAATCACGGCAATTACATCGTGAGCCTCGGCAACGTCTGCCAGTGGCTTGCGCAGCAGGCCGAGGCGCTAGGCGTCGAGATCTATCCGGGATTCGCGGCGGCCGAAATCCTGTATACCGATACCGGCGCGGTGCGCGGCGTGGCGACCGGCGACATGGGCGTCGCGAAGGACGGGACGCACAAAGCCAGCTACCAGCCGGGGATGGAGCTCCATGCGCGCTACACGCTGTTCGCCGAAGGGTGCCGCGGATCGCTGTCGCAGGAATTGATGGCGCGGTTCAACCTGCGCGACGGCGTCGATCCGCAGAAGTACGGCATCGGCATCAAGGAACTCTGGCAAGTCGCGGCCGACCGCCATCGGCCCGGACTGGTCGTGCACACACAGGGCTGGCCGCTCGACACCGAGACCGGCGGCGGCTCGTTCGTCTATCACCTGGAAAACCGGCAGGTCGCCGTCGGATTCGTCGTGCATCTGAACTATCGCAATCCTCACCTATCGCCGTACGACGAATTCCAGCGCTTCAAGACACATCCGTCGATCCGCGGCACGTTCGAGGGCGGCAAGCGGCTCTCCTACGGCGCACGCGCGATCAACGAGGGCGGGCTGCAATCGATCCCGAAGCTGGCCTTCCCCGGCGGCGCGCTGATCGGATGTGCCGCGGGCTTCGTCAACCTGCCGCGGATCAAGGGCTCGCACAACGCGATGAAGACCGGAATGCTCGGCGCGGAAGCAGCCTTCGCGGCGCTCGCCGACAACCGTTCGCACGACGAGCTCGCGGCCTATCCGCCGGCGGTGAGGCAATCGTGGGTCTACGACGACCTGTACAAGGTGCGCAACGTCAAGCCGGGCCTCAAATGGGGACTGTGGCTGGGCAACGCGCACGCCGGCGTGCACATGTGGTTGAACGATCTCGGCCTCGGGGCGGCGGTGCCGTGGACGCTGCGCCACGACAAGTCCGATTACCAGACACTTGCGCCGGCGGCGGAAATGCCGAAGATCGACTATCCGAAATACGACGGCGTGCTGACGTTCGACAAGCTTTCGTCGGTGTTCGTCTCGAACACGAATCACGACGAGGATCAGCCATCACATCTGCAGCTGCGCGACCATTCGATCCCGGTCGCGGTGAACCTGGCGCGCTACGACGGCCCCGAGCAGCGTTACTGCCCGGCCGGCGTCTACGAGTTCGTCGCCGCTTCCGGGCAGCCCGGGATGCGCCTGCAGATCAACGCGCCGAATTGCGTGCACTGCAAGACGTGCGATATCAAGGATCCGCTGCAGAACATCCACTGGGTGACGCCCGAAGGCGGCGGCGGCCCGAACTATTCCGGCATGTAGCACGCCGTAGCGCGGAGCAGGGATCCCGCGCAGCGGGGACGCGACCGCGAAGGCGGGCAGGCTGCCGACTTCTGGTGCTTAAACGCGCGTTATCGTCAAGGAGGCAGCGGGGTGCGTCAGCGCAGCGCGACGCTGAAATCGGCGCCGGTCTTCGCCCGGACTTCGTCGACCGTGACTCCCGGGTGCAGCTCGGTCAGCACCAGGCCTTTGCCGGTGACGATATCGAACACGCACAGGTCGGTGATGACCATGTTCACCACGCCCTTGCCGGTGACCGGCAGTGTGCAGGCTTTGAGTATCTTCGGCGAGCCGTCCTTCGCCGTGTGCTCCATCAGCACGATCACCCGCTTCACGCCGGACACCAGGTCCATCGCCCCGCCCGGCCCCTTGACCATCTTGCCCGGCACCATCCAGTTGGCGAGGTCACCGTTGTCGGCAACTTCCAGCGCACCGAGAATCGACAGGTCGATATGCCCGCCGCGTATCATCGCGAACGAGTCGGCGCTGGAAAAAAAGCTCGAACCCGGCAAGCTGGTGATCGTCTGCTTGCCGGCGTTGATCAGGTCGGGATCGACCTGATTCTCGGCGGGGAAAGGTCCGATGCCCAGCAGGCCGTTCTCCGACTGTAGCGTGACGTTGATGTCCTGCGGGATGAAGTTCGCGACCAGCGTCGGTATGCCTATCCCCAGATTGACGTAATAGCCGTCGCGCAGCTCGCGCGCCGCGCGCCTGGCCATCAGCTCGCGGATCGGCGAATCTTTTTTGGAAGCCGCGCCGCCGGCCACCGTGCGGAATTCGATCCGCTTTTCGTAGTGGTCGCCCTGGATGATGCGATCGACGTAGATGCCCGGCGTGTGAATCTGATCGGGATCGAGCTCGCCGGTCTTGACCAGCTGCTCGACCTCGGCGACCGTTATCCTCCCGCAGGTTGCGATCATCGGATTGAAATTGCGCGAAGTCTTCCGGTAGACGAGGTTGCCGGTCGGGTCGCCCTTCCAGGCCTTGACGATCGACAGATCGGCATGGATCGCCTCTTCGAGGACATACTCCTTGCCGTCGAAGCTCATCGTCGGCTTTCCTTCGGCAAGCTTGGTGCCGAACGCAGTGCGCGTATAAAAGCCGGGAATGCCCGCGCCGCCGGCGCGCAGCTTTTCGGCCAGCGTGCCCTGCGGCGTCAGTTGCAGCTCGAGCTCTCCGGCCAGCACCTGGCGTTCGAACTCCTTGTTCTCGCCGACGTAGGAGGCGATCACCTTTTTCACCTGGTGCGACTTGAGCAACAGTCCCATGCCGAAATCGTCGACGCCGGCGTTGTTGCCGACGATCGTCAGGCCCTTGGCGCCGCTCGCGACCAGCGCCTGGATAAGATTTTCCGGAATACCGGAAAGGCCGAAGCCGCCAGCCGCGATCGTCATGTCGTCGTGCAACAGCCCCGCCAGCGCGGACGTGGCATCGGAATAGACTTTTTTCATCAGAGATTGACCTCGCGGTGGCGGCCTCGATGACGCGCCAAGAATCGTGCGCGATTATACGACAGCGATGATGCGGCGCTCCGCTCGAACGTCCATCGTGGCCGGCGTTTAGCGGCGGAGCAGTCAGCACCGGCTTCGGGCCGAACCGCCGACGCCGTCCCATAACCATGCGGCGCCACGGACGCCGCTGGAATCGCCATGCCTGTGCGCCACCAATCGCGTGTCGACGCGATCGGAAAAGACCCACTCGCCCCACAGCCGCGGCACCTTGTCGTACAGACGAGGCATGTTGGACAAGCCGCCACCGAGCACGATGACGTCCGGGTCGAGAATGTTGATCACGTGCGCCAGCGCGCGTGCAAGGCGGCGCTCGTAGTGAACGAGGCTCGCCTCGCACGCGGCATCACCCGCAGCCGCGGCGACGGCGATCTCTCGCGCGCCCAGGTCTTTCCCGGTGCTGCGGCGGTGCTCGCGCTCCAGGCCGGGGCCTGAGAGGAACAATTCGATGCAGCCCGACTGGCCGCAGAAGCACGGCGGCCCGGGGCGCTCGCCTTCCTCGGGCCAGGGCATCGGGTTATGGCCCCATTCGCCGGCGATGGCGTTGGGCCCGATCAGCACGCTGCCACGAACGACGATGCCCGCGCCTACGCCGGTGCCGAGGATGACGCCGAAGACGGTGTCGGCGCCGGCGCCGGAACCGTCGGTCGCCTCCGACAGCGCAAAGCAATTGGCATCGTTGGTGATGCGAACCGCCCGCCCCAGGCGCTGCTCGAGATCGGCGCCGACGGGTTTTTCATTCAGGCACGTCGAGTTCGAACCGCGCAGCAGCCCGGTCGCGCGCGAGATCGATCCCGGCGTCCCGATGCCGATGCTGCCTCGCTCACCGACCGCGGCATCGGCCGCCGCGATCAAGCCGGCAATCGCGTCGAGCACCGGCACGTAGCCGTCCTGCGGCGTCGGAATGCGGCGACGAAAGCGCTCGCTCCCGTCGGGCGCAAGCGCAACGATCTCGATCTTGGTGCCGCCGAGGTCGATGCCGAGACGAATCATTGACGGAGCCATGGCCGATCGCTGATGATTGCCGGACTAAACGGTGGGTCCATACAGGAGGAACGATGGTTATCCGGACGAGATTGTACTTTGCCGGCATGCTCGCTCTGCTGCTCGCGCCGGTGCCCGCGGCGGCGCAGCTCAACGTCCTGTGCCCGATGGCAGCCGAATGGTGCAGCCTCGCCGCCACCGAATTCGAAAAGGCGACCGGCATCAAGCCAGCGATGACCCTGAAAGGGTCCGGCGAGTCGTTCGCGCAGGTAGCCGCCGAGAAAGCGAATCCGAAGCTCGACATCTGGTTCGGCGGCACTGGCGACCCGCATCTGCAGGCCGCCGAGCTGGACCTGACGATGCCGTACAAATCGCCGATGCTCGACCAGTTGCAGCCTTGGGCGAAAAAGCAAGCCGAGCAGTCGGGCTACAAAGCAGTCGGCCTCTACCTCGGCGTGCTCGGCATCGGCTACAACACCGAGCTGGTGGCGAAAAAGAAAGTGCCGCCGCCGGCCTGCTGGAAGGATCTCGCCAAGCCGATTTACGCAGGCGATGTGCAGATGGCCAACCCGAATGCATCGGGCACGGCATACACCGCGATCGCGACCCTGGTCCAGGTGTTCGGCGAAGAAGACGCGTTCAAGCTGCTGAAGGACATGCACAAGAACATCAGCTCGTACGCGCGCCAGGGCGTGGGTCCGATCAAGGCGACGGCGCGCGGCGAGAACATGGTCGCGGTGGCGTTCATACACGACGTCGTGACCGAAGCGCAGGGCGGATTCCCGGTGAAGAGCGTCGCGCCTTGCGAAGGCACCGGCTACGAGATCGGGTCGATGTCGATCATCAAGGGGGCGCGCAACCTGGAAAACGCCCGCAAGTTCTACGACTGGGCGCTGACGCCGGCCGCCCAGGCGCTCGCCGCGCAGGCCAAGTCGTATCAGTTGCCCTCGAACGTGAGCTCGCCCGTCTCGCCGCTTTCGCCGAAGCCTTCCGAGATCAAGCTGATCGACTACAACTTCGCCAAGTACGGAGCCTCCGCCGAGCGCAAGCGCCTGCTCGAGCGCTGGGAGCGCGAAGTCGGGAGCACGCCGAAATGAGGCGCGTCGCGTCCGGAATCCGCTGGCTGCGGCGAGCGCTGTCGTTCGCCGTCTGCGGCGTCGCCGCAGCCATGCTGCCGGCGCCCGCATCGGCGCAGGGCGTGCTGGCGATGTACTGCAGCTCGCCGAACACTGCATGGTGCCAGGGCATGGCGAGCGGATTCGAAAAAGCCTCCGGCGTGAAGGTGTCGGTCACGCAAAAGGCGACCGGCGAATTGTTCGCCCAGATCAAGGCGGAAGGCGCGAATCCCAAGGGCGACATCTGGTGGGCGGGCCCGGGCGACGCCTTCCTGCAGGCCGCCGAGGAAGGATTGCTCGAGACGTACCGGTCGCCAAACCTCGGACAGCTGCACGACTGGGCGCGCCGCGAAGCCGAGTTGTCGCAGTACCGCGTCGCCGGCGTCTACGGCGGCATCCTGGCGCTGGGCTACAACACCGAGGTATTCGCGCGCAAGAAGCTGCCGGTGCCCAAATGCTGGAAGGACCTGACCGATCCCGTCTACAAGGGTGAAGTAATGCTGTCGAACCCGAATTCCTCGGGTACCTCGTACATGATGCTGGCGACGCTGGTCCAGATCTTCGGCGAGGATGAGGCGTTCCGCTACATGAAGGCGCTCAACGCCAACGTCAATCAGTACGCGCGTTCGGGCATCGGCCCGATGGCCGCGGTGATCCGCGGCGAAAGCGGCATCGGCAGCACGGTCCTGCACGGGGTGATCAACGAAATCGTCCGCGGCTTTCCGGTCAAGCCGATACTGCCATGCGAGGGCGTCGGCTACGAGGTCGGCTCGATGGCGATCATCAAGGGTGCGCGCAACCTGGACAATGCCAAAAAATTCTTCGACTGGGCGCTGACTCCGGAAGCGCAGCAGATCGGCCTCGACATCAAGGAGTACGCGATTCCCACCAACCGTGCAGTTCCGCTGCCGCCGCAAGTGCCCAGCCTTACCGACATCAAGCTGATCAACTACGACACGGCCAAGTTCGGTGCGGCGGCGGAGCGCAGGCGCCTGCTCGAGCGCTGGGAACGAGAGATCAACTCGGCCGCGAAATGACGCTCTAACGGAGCATGAGTCCGCAGCGCAAGGCGATTGCGTTCTGGCTCGCCGTCGGAGCGGTGGGGTTCCTGGCGATCCCCTGGTACGCGCTTCCGGATTCGATCCTTTCCAGCGCGTGGCTGCGCAATTATTCAGCCAGGGAGAACGCGCCCGCGCTGCTGCAGGGTCTGCGGCACGGGCGGATCTGGTTGCTCGCGATCGGCGCAATGCTCCTGCTGGCGGCTCCCCTGCTGGCCTCCGGCATCGCGCGCCGGTTGCGCGCCCGGGGCTTGCTGCTGGTCGGTGCAGCCGGGTTCGCCATTCTCTCCGTCCAGGGCTTCGCCATCGGTCCGCAAGGCTGGGCATTCGATGCGCTCGCCCGGATGTTCGGGCCGCTTTCGACCGGGCAGTACGGCATGGGGTGGGGAGCGGCGCTCGCCGTCACGTCGTTCGCCATGCTGTTCGCCCTGGGCCTCGCCGAGACCGGCCGTTTCAACGGCGATGCGTTCATCGCAAGCAGCGTCGTGGCGATCGCGCTTTCGGTGGCGATCTTTACCTTTTTCCCCGTCGTCACGATCCTGGCAAGCGCATTCGAGGACGGTAACGGCGCGATATCGGCGACGGCGTTCTTCAACCGCCTGTTCACCGCCAAGATCTGGACCCTGGCCTGCCTGTCCGGCGGCGGCCGCTGCGGCGTCGCCTGGAACACGCTGTTGCTCGCGCTTTTGTGCGCCGCCGGGTGCACGGCGCTGGGGCTCGCCTTCGCGTTGATCGCGACGCGTACCAGCTTCCGCTACAAGCGCATGCTGCGCGCGCTGTCGGTGCTGCCCATCATCACGCCTCCGTTCGTGATCGGGCTCGGCCTGATCCTGATGTTCGGCCGCGCCGGCATCGTCAATCACTGGCTCGAATGGGCGTTCGGCATCGAGCCCTCGCGCTGGATCTACGGACTGCCGGGCCTGGCGCTGGCGCAGATTTTTTCGTTCACACCGATCGCCTTCCTGGTGCTGATCGGCGTGGTCGAAGGCGTGTCGCCGAGCATCGAAGAGGCGGCGCAGACCTTGCGCGCCGACCGCTGGCGAACCTTCGTCGACGTATCGCTGCCGCTGATGCGCCCGGGACTCGCGAACGCCTTCCTGATCAGCTTCATAGAGTCGATCGCGGATTTCGGCAACCCCATCGTCCTCGGCGGCAACTTCGGCGTCCTGGCGACCGAGGTCTTCTTTTCGGTCGTCGGCGCGCAGCTCGACCAGGGACGCGCGGCGACGCTGGGCATATTGCTTCTGCTGTTCGCGCTCGCCGCCTTTTTCGCGCAACGCCGCGTGCTCGGACGCAAGGTCTATACGGCGCTCGCCGGCAAAGGCGATGCCGGCTTGCCGACGCCGCTCCCGGCGGGCGTGCGCCGCGCCTGCTACGCGGTGGCGCTGCCCTGGGCGGCGCTGACGGTGGCGATCTACGCGATGGCGATGCTGGGAGGATTCGTCGAGCAATGGGGCCGCAATTACACGCCCACCCTGAAGCACTACGCGAAGGCGTTCTCGATCGAATGGGTCAACCACGGAATCCTCTGGTCAGGCACCGCCTGGAACTCGTTCTGGACCACCGTCGAGCTCTCGGCGATCGCCGCACCGATCACCGCGATCCTCGGCATCCTGACCGCGTACATCCTGACCCGGCACCGCTTCGCCGGCCGCGAGGCGTTCGAGTTCGGCACGATGCTCTCGTTCGCGATTCCGGGCACGGTGATCGGCGTCTCGTACATCCTGGCGTTCAACGTCCCGCCGATCGAGATCACCGGCACCGCGCTGGTGCTGATCGTGTGCAACGTGTTCCGCAACATGCCGGTCGGCGTCCGGGCCGGCATCGCCTCGATGGCGCAGATCGACCGGAGTCTCGACGAGGCCTCGACGACGCTGGGCGCGCGCGGCGCGACCACCTTGAAGCGGGTGCTGCTGCCGCTGCTCAAGCCGGCGATCATCGCCGCGCTCGTGTACAGCTTCGTCCGGTCGGTGACGACGCTGTCGGCGATCATCTTCCTGGTCTCGGCCGAATACGAGTGGGCGACGACGTACATCATCAACCGGGTGACCAACGGCGACTACGGCGTCGCCATCGCCTATTGCTCGGTGCTGATCGTGCTGATGCTCGCGGTGATCTGGATCATCCAGCGGCTGGTCGGCGAACGCACGCTCGGCCGCCGCGCGGCCGGGGCAGATGCGGGCATGGCACAATTGGGACCAACCGCCGCATGAGCGAATGTGAGCGCTTGGGAGGATTCGCGCGTCGATGAAAGCGGCAGGGATCGAGTTTCGGCAGGTCAGCAAGCTCTACGGCGACGTCGCCGCCGTGCGGGACATTTCGTTCAGCATCGCCCCCAGTACGCTGGTCACGCTGCTCGGACCTTCGGGCTGCGGCAAGACGACGACCTTGCGCATGATCGCCGGGCTCGAATTACCGACGGCCGGCAGCATCCTGATCGGCGGCGAGGACGTCACGCGAGTTCCCGCGGCCGAGCGCGACGTATCGATGGTCTTCCAGAGCTACGCGCTGTTTCCGCACATGAGCGTCATCGAGAACGTCGGTTATGGCGTCGCCGTCGCCAGGCGGCCGAAGGACGAGGTGCTGAGCCGGGCGAAGGCGGCCCTGGCGACGGTCGGCCTCACCGGCTTCGACGCCCGCCTGCCCTCGGAGCTCTCGGGCGGCCAGCAGCAGCGCGTCGCCGTCGCGCGTGCGCTGGTGCTCGAGCCCGCCGTGCTGTTGTTCGACGAGCCACTGTCGAATCTCGACGCCCGGCTGCGGCGACAGATGCGCGAGGAAATCCGCGAGCTGCAGCAGCGCCTGTCGCTGACCGTCGTGTATGTCACCCATGACCAGTCAGAGGCGATGGCGGTATCGGATCGCATCATCGTGATGAACAAGGCCGTGATCGCGCAGGAAGGCGCACCGCGCGAGCTCTACGAGCAGCCGCGCGACGTCTTCGTCGCCGGCTTCATGGGCGACGCCAATCGCGTGCGCGGCACCCTGGCGCAGCTGGATGGCGCGCTCGGCGAGCTCTCGATCGGGCCGCTGAAGCTCACGCTTCCCCACCGGGGGCTCTCCGGCGAAGTCGATGTCGCGGTGCGGCCCGAGGCGATCGAGCTCGCGTCACCCGGCGAGCACGGTCTCGCCGGCACCGTGCGCAAGGCCGCGTACATCGGCGGCGTGATGGAATACACGATAGGAACCGCGGTGGGCGATCTGTTCGTCGTCAACATGGCGGTCGACCGGCCGCTTCGACCCGGAACCGAGGTGACGCTCAAGCTCGCCAACCACGGCGTCGTGCCGATCGCCGGCACATGATCGCCGCCGATCTCGCCGCCCGGGTCCACTTCGCGCGTCGCCTCGCGCGTGAAGCCGGCGCGCTGGCCCGGCGCTACTTTCTGCGGGAAATCGCGTTCGAGCCCCAGACCAAGGGGCCGCAGGACTGGGTCAGCGCCGCCGATCTTGCCGTCGAGGACTTGATCAGGCGCCGTCTGGGGGAGGCATTTCCCGGCGATACCGTCTACGGCGAGGAAGGCGGGGGCGAGCTGGGCACGCTGGCGTGGCTGGTCGATCCGATCGACGGCACACTCAATTTCGTACACGGGGTCCGCTACTGGTGCGTGTCGATCGCCTTTGCCGTCGCCGGCGAGCGGCGCATAGGCGTCATCTACGACCCTTCGCTCGACGAGCTGTTCTGGGCGGCCAAGGGCGCCGGTGCGTGGAGCGACACCACGCGGATCCATGTCGCGCCGCGCGACCGGCTGGATTACGCGCTGGTGTGCGTCGGCTACGTTCCGCGCCACTCGCTGGACGAGCATCTGAGGATCAAGCGGCTGTTGCACGAAGCGGGCGCCGCGGTAAAGGACATGGGCGCGGGTGCGCTGATGCTGGCGCATGTCGCCGCGGGACGGTACGACGCGTTCGTCGAGCCGCACATGAATGCCTGGGATGCGCTCGCGGGTCTGTTGCTGATCGACGAGGCCGGGGGCCGGGCGCTGCCCTATCCGGGCGCCGGCGGCCTGCCGTCGGGCGGGCCGGTGCTCGCCGCGGCGCCGGGTATTTTCGACGTGCTGGCGCGGCTGCTGCAGCGCGCCGGCGCCAGCGGCTGACCAAGACCCGCGAGCGCGAACCCTTGACGCGCGTACTCGCCGTTCTGCTGGTGCTCAGCACGCTGGGCGCGTGGCACTGGTGGACGACCGAGCGTCACGTGCATCGTCCGCCGGGCATCGTCGCACCCGACGAGCCGGTTCAGGTCGACCTCGATCCGCCCCAAACCTTCGTCGCCCACGGCTATACGCTGGTCAAGCGCGCCCGGTTCGACATCACCGCGCGGCTGCTGCGCAAGGAGCGCTACCGGATCGATGCCGAGGCGGGACTCGCGCCGTTCGATCTGGGTGTGGGATGGGGTCCGCTGTCCGACAGCGAAATTCTCGATCAGCTCGAGTTCAGCCAGATGGGCCGCTTCTTCTACTGGAATCCGAAGCGCGCGGATTTTCCGTTATCGCCGCGGATGATGATCACGCATCTGGCGCAGATCCACGTCATCCCCGCCAGTGCCGACATCGCGGCGCGACTGTCGAGCCTGCGACCCGGGCAAGTCGTATCCGCACACGGATTTCTGGTCGACGTGCGCGGCCCGGGAGGTTTTGCCTGGAACACCTCGCTGCGGCGCGACGATACCGGCGACGGCGCGTGCGAGATCCTCTGGGCCGAGGCGATCGAAACCGATTAGCCCGGCGTGATCAGGGCGGCGAGCAGAACGCGATGCCTTCGTAAAGCCAGCCGTCGGCGATCATTGAAATGACCTCGCTCTTGCTCGTCAGGTAGCGGTGCCCGACCTGTCCGTCCATGAAATTGTTGTAGAGGCGCATAACTGGGATGCGATCGGCCGGGCAATCGCCGGCCGCCGGAGGATCTTCGGAAAACGGCATGCCTTCGAATATCCACGCCGGGCTCGCTGCAACGAACGCGCATTCAACAGGATCGATCGTGTAGAAATGCGCGTAGGGCCCCGGGCCCGGCTTGCCGAAGAAGCGGCAAACCGGAACGCCGTGACCGGCGCCGGTCGACCAGGACTTGAAGGCGAATCCAGTGCGCGCCCAGCCCGGGAGCAAGCCGGCGTCGAGCACCGCGGCCTCCTCCGGCGCTGCCGTCAGAAAGTAGTCGCCGAGCGCCGCGCCGAAGTATTCGATCGTATCGAGTTCGCCCGGCAGCAGCGCCGCCGGCGCCGTGTAGTCGCGCACCAGAAAATCATTACCGCCGCCGCGCACCACCGTCATGCGCGCGATCCGAACCCGCGCCGCGCGGTCGTCGTTGACGTGGGCGGCGAGGAAGGTCATCGACCAGGTGAAGATGTCTTCGGTGCTCGGCAAGTCGAACCCGTGGTCGACGCCTGCGAGCACGACCACGTCGCGCGATCCGGCCATGCGGTCGACGCCCTGGAGTGTGGTCTCCAACGGCGCAATCAGGTCGGCGCCCCCCGATATCGCGAGAAACGGCGTCGTTATGCCGTCGAGTCCGCTCTGATCGCGGCCGAACGCGGGTAAGAACGGCTGCCCAAGGTACGGCACGTACCCGACGATCGCCTTCAGCCGCGGATCGGCGAGCACCTGCTTCGACGACATGCCGACGGTGATCGTCAGCTTGGCTCCGGTCATCAGCAGAAGCGACTCGCCGCCCTGGCTGCCGCCGAATCCGCCGACCCGGTTGACGTCGAGATGACCCTGGTATTGCGGATGCGCGAACAAGTAATCGAGCGAGCGCGAGAGCGACAGCGGCCGCAGCGCCTGCATTTCGACGAAGGTGTCGAAGTGCAGCAGCGCGTACAGGAAGTCGGAGAGATTGTTGATCTTCACGTCGGTAAAGCGCGGATCGCCGTGAAACGGCGCGACGATGACATAGCCGTAGCTCGCGAGCCGCGTCAGCGCCGCGATGTAGTCGCTCGAGATCGGGCTCCCGACCAGGCCATGCGAAAACAGCAGCACCGGCCACAGCGCGTTGGCGTCGGCGAAAATCGGCGGCTGTCCGCCCTGCTGCATGTGCGGCACCGCCGTCCCCGAGGGCAACGGATAGTCGGGGTACGGATTGTCGGCCGTCGTCGGATAACAGACGAGCAAGGCGAACGGCACCTGCTGCCCGGAACGATTGGTATAGAGCTCGGAATCGTCGGGTACGCTCACGTTGACGACCAGCGC
>DATASF010000197.1:0-4261 GCA_036269335.1 Casimicrobiaceae bacterium | reverse complement strand
CCGCCTGCAAAGCCTGAGCGACCAGGCCCTGCAGCAATACTTCGCCACCGCGCAGGCGCGCAAGGCCGCCCAGATCCTGCTGGTGTCCGAAGTCGCGGACCAGTACCTGACGCTGCTCGCCGACGACGAAATGCTCGCGGTGACGCAACGCACGCTCGAAAGCGCGCAGGCGTCCGCCAACCTGACGCTGCTGCAATTCAACACCGGGGCCGGCAGCGAGCTTTCGGTGCGGCAGGCGGAAACCGTCGTCGAGCAGGCGAAGGCCAACCATGCGGCGCAGATCCGCGGACGCGCGCAAGCCGAGAACGCGCTGGTCCTCCTGATCGGCCAGCCGCTTCCTGCCGATCTTCCGCCGCCCGCGTCGCTCGACGACCAGGCCATACTTGCCGATATCCCGTCCGGTCTTCCCTCCGACCTGTTGACGCGCCGTCCGGACATCATGCAGGCCGAGGCGACGCTTCGCGGCGCGAACGCCAACATCGGCGCCGCGCGCGCGGCGTTCTTTCCGACCATCAGCCTGACCGGCAATCTCGGCACGGCGAGCTCCGCACTCGCCGGACTGTTCGGGGCGGGCTCGTTGGCGTGGAGCTTTCTCCCGTCAATCACGCTGCCGATCTTCGAGGCGGGCAAGCTGCAGGCCGATCTGGATGTGGCGAAGCTGCAAAAGGACATCAACATCGCCCAGTACGAAAAGGCGATCCAGACGGCGTTTCGCGAAGTAGCGGACGGCCTAGCCGCACGGGGCACCTACGACGACCAGGTCGCGTCGCTCGAACGCTTCACGCAGGCGCAGCAGCGGACTCTCGACCTGTCGGAGATGCGATTCCGGAACGGCGTGGACAGCTACCTGACGGTGCTGACCGCGCAAACCGGGCTGTACAGCGCGCAGCTGACGCTGGTGTCGGCGCGCACGGCGCGGCTGACCAACTTGGTCGACCTGTACCGCTCGCTCGGCGGCGGATGGATCGAGCACAGCGGCGATATACCTCGTCCTGCCGAGGACGTCGGATGAATCGCGGTTGCAAAGTGACGGCCCGCGGAACGCGCAGGCCGTTGAGTTATTGGTGGCGAATCAGGGACTCGAACCCCGGACCAAAGGATTATGATTCCTCTGCTCTAACCAGCTGAGCTAATTCGCCGAAAGGGCCGTAATTATAAGGGATCGCGGCGAGGCCGGTCAAAGAAGCGGGCCGGCAAAACGCTGCTGCGTCGCGCGTCAGCCGGCGGGCAGCGCCGACTTGTCGCTCAGCAGTTTTTCCAGCGCGGTGAGCAACGCGCGATCGTCGGGCTCGACTTTCGAGCCGAAGCTCTCGACACGATTGCCGTTGCGATCGACCAGATACTTGTGGAAATTCCATTGCGGCGCCTGTCCAGTGCGGGCGAGCAGCGTCGCATAGAGCGGATTCGTCTTGAGGCTCGTCACGCTCGTCTTTTCGAACATCGGAAATTCGACGCCGTAGGTAAGGCGGCAGAATTCGGCGATCTCGTGGTTGCTGCCCGGCTCCTGCTCGCCGAAATCGTTCGACGGGAAGCCGACGACGACCAGACCGCGCGACTTGTACCGCCGGTACAGCGCTTCCAGACCCTCGTACTGGTGCGTGTATCCGCAGTAGCTGGCGGTGTTGACGATCAAGATCACCTTGCCGCGAAACTGGCAGAGCGATTCGGGTTTGCCCGTCTGCAGCCGGTTGAAGGTGTAATTCAGCACGGCGGGACACGCGCCGTCGCCGATCGCAGGGTCGGCGGCCGATGCCGGCGCCGTCGAAACGAGCGCGATCGCCGCGATCAACATCGCCAGGAGGAAAGAGGGGAGTCGCTGCATCCTGCGATCTTACCCCACTTGCGCCGTCCCCTGCGATTGCGGTGTCATGGACAACGGCGGAAGCCGCCGCCTACAATACCCCGTAGCCCTTCGTTTCATGGCGCCTGTCCTGGACATTCTTTCATGGCCGACTCTTCCGGATTGGCGCTGAACATCGGCGCGGTCGAGCGAGAGACCGGCCTGTCGAAGGATGTCTTGCGCATGTGGGAACGGCGTTACGGCTTCCCCGATCCGCTGCGTGACGACAACGCCGAGCGCCTGTACCCGCCCGAGCAGGTCGCGAAGCTGCGCGCGATCAAGCGCCTGATGGATACCGGCATGCGGCCGGGCAAGCTGATGCGCCGGACGCTTGCCGAGCTCAACGGGCTCGCCGATACGCGCGCCGGACCCCGCCGCGAAGGCGCCGCACCGGCGCTCGAGCGCGACGTCGTCGCGCTGGTCAAAGGGCACAACGCGCCGGCGCTGCAGCACGCTCTCGCCAATCTGCTGATGCGGCAGGGACTGCAGCGCTTTGTGCTCGACACGCTGGTTCCGCTGAATCGGGCGATCGGCGAAGCGTGGATGCGCGGCGAATTGCAGGTCTTCGAGGAGCATTTGTACACCGAGCAGATTCAGGTCGCGCTGCACGCGGCCATCAACGCATTTCCCCGGCAAACCGGCGCGCCCAGAGTCCTGCTGACGACCTTCCCCGGCGAACAGCATGGGCTGGGCTTGCTGATGGTCGAGGCATTGCTGGTGCCGGAAGGCGCGCAGTGCATTTCGCTCGGCACGCAGACGCCGATCGAGGACATCCGCGGCGCCGCGCTCGCGCACAAGGTTCACATCGTCGCGCTGTCGTTTTCGGCGGCGTTTCCGCTGCGTCAGGCAGGCGAAGGCCTGGCGACATTGCGGCGGCACGTGGCGACGCCGACCGCGCTTTGGGCCGGCGGCGAAATGACGCGGCGGCTGCGGAAATCCCTCCCCGGCGTGCGCCTGATCGCAGATCTCACCGAAGTCGGGCCGGCGCTGAAGGCCTGGCGCACCGAATCGGCATAAGCGCGCCCGGCATTCCGGCGACGCAAGACACCTCGTCCTCGTCCGGTATCATCGAACGCGATGACGGCGATTGCCCTCCTGTTGCTGATTGTTGCCGGTGCCGCCGGCTACGTGTCGTGGGCGGAATACCGGGTCGCGCACGGCGATCCGGCATGGTGGTTCATCGCCGGCGCGCCGCTCGCATATCTGCTGCCGGTGCTGATGCTGGCCTCGCTCTGGTTCACGCTGAGCTGGATCTGGCGCACGCCGAGACCGCCCGAGCATCGGCTCGGACTGGCCGCGTGCGCAAGGCTGTTCCTCGGGGAGGTGGGGGCCGTCGCGCTGTCCTGGCCGCTGATGATCGCCCATCGCTTGCTGATCGCCGACCCGGTTGCGGCGCCCGCCCGGCTGCCCTTGCTGCTGGTGCACGGCGTGGCGGTCAACGACGGCGTCTGGTTCGCGTTGCGGCGCGACCTCGCGCGGCGTGGCCTGGGCCCCGTGTACACGATGAACTACGGGCCGCCGCTTGCCGGCATCGAACATTTCGCCGGACAGCTCGCCGCTCGAATCGATGCCGTCTGTGCGGCCACCGGCGCGGAGCGGGTCACGCTGATCGCGCACAGCATGGGCGGGTTGGTCGGCCGCGCGTATCTGCGGCGCTTCGGACCGGCGCGCATCGCGCAGCTGGTCACGATCGGCACGCCGCATCACGGCAGCATGCTGGCGTGGACGTTCGCCGGACGCTGCCTGGCGCAGATGCGGCCGGGAAGTCACTGGCTGGCTGAGATCAATCGCGCCGAAGGTGCGCCACCGCCGGTGCCGATAACTTCGATCTGGTCGCGTCACGACAGCATGGTGGCGCCGCAGGCGAGCGGCGAGCTCGCCTGCGCGCGGAACGTCGCGTTGGCGGGGATCGGCCACAATGCCTTGCTGA
Source organism: Casimicrobiaceae bacterium (assembly GCA_036269335.1). Taxonomy (GTDB): domain Bacteria; phylum Pseudomonadota; class Gammaproteobacteria; order Burkholderiales; family Casimicrobiaceae; genus PALSA-1003. The sequence continues at coordinate 491 of DATASF010000197.1, read as the reverse complement.
ACCATCGCGCCGTGATGGCCGAGGTCGCAAGCGCGGTCACGAGCTTGGCGCTGGCCGACAGGTCGGAAACCGTCGCCGGAACTGCCCGCCATGCTGGCTAAGCGGATACGACGACGCTAGACTTTGGGCAGCCAGGCATCGCGAGGCCACCGACGTGAAAGCCTCATCCGGCGTCACGACATTCCTCTTCACCGACATCGAGGGCAGCACGCGGCTGTGGGATCGTGAGCATGACCGCATGCAGGTCGCGCTCGCGCGCCACGATGCGATCGTGCGCGCCGCGGTGGAGGGCAACCACGGCATCGTCGTGAAGATGAGCGGCGACGGCGCCCATGGCGCGTTCGACGATCCGCTCGATGCGCTCAGCGCCACACTGCAGCTGCAGCAGGGACTCGCCGATCCCGCTGCGACGCACGGCGTCGAATTGCGCGTGCGCTGCGGACTCCACGCCGGAGTGACCGAGCGCCGCGACAACGACTTCTTCGGCGGAG
>DATASF010000196.1:0-12018 GCA_036269335.1 Casimicrobiaceae bacterium | reverse complement strand
CCCACCAAAGTACGACCAGGCCCACCGCGAGCAGGAGGAGCGTCGCAGGCTCGGGCACCTCGCGGACGGGTGCGCCGCCAACCGCTGGGGCGGCCCACGTCGCCAACGCAGCGACTGGCATTCCGATCCGCCATGCCTTTGCGATGGCCGACTTGATTAATACGATCATGGGCTCTCCGTCGGTAAAGTGCCTGCGGATAGGTTGTACGCAACAACCGTACCGACGATCGCGATTGCAAGTGGTTACAATCGCTTAGCGCAGAGGGCCGAGAATTAGGTCCAGCAGTCGTAAGAATTGTCGACACCGGCCGCCATCGACGCAAGCGGCCGACCGAGGCCCCGATTACGGCAGCGTGTAGGCGGTCTTGACCACGGTAAAGAATTCCCGGGCATAGCGCCCCTGCTCGCGCGGACCGTAACTCGAGCCTTTCCGGCCGCCGAACGGGACGTGGTAGTCGACCCCCGCCGTCGGCAGGTTGACCATGACCATGCCGGCCTCGCTGGCGCGCTTGAAATGCGAGGCGTGCTTCAGCGACGTGGTGACGATGCCCGCGGAAAGCCCGAAGTCGGTGTCGTTGGCTACAGAAAGGGCCTCGTCGTAGTCCTTGACGCGGATCACACTGGCGACCGGCCCGAAAATTTCCTCGCGCGACGTCCGCATCGCGTTGGTGGCCTCGGTCAGGAGCGCCGGCGCCAGGTAATGGCCCTTTTTGCTGCGCTGGAGAACCTCGCCGCCGGCTACCAGCTTCGCGCCTTCCTTCTGGCCGATGCCGATGTACTCGAGGTCCTGCTTGAGCTGCGTTTCGTCGACGACCGGGCCGATGTCGGTCCCCGGCGCCAGCGCATCGTCGACCTTGAGCTTGGCCAGGCGCTCGGACAGCGCGGAGACGAAACGGTCGTGGATAGCCGCGCCGACGATCAGGCGCGACGACGCGGTGCAACGCTGCCCGGTCGAAAAGAAAGCGCCGTTGATCGCGCAGTTGACCGCCACGCCGAGGTCGGCGTCGTCCAGAACCACCAGCGGATTCTTGCCGCCCATTTCGAGTTGCAGCTTGGCCATGCGCTGGATCGCCTTGGCCGCGATGGCGTGGCCGGTCGCCACCGAGCCGGTGAAGCTGATGCCGTCGACGCGACGGTCGTTGATCATGGCCTCGCCGACAACGCTGCCGCGTCCCATGACCAGGTTGAAGACACCTTTGGGCACGCCGGCGTTGACGATGATCTCGGCGAGTGCCCACGCCGACCCAGGCACCAGCTCGGCCGGCTTGAACACGACGCAATTGCCGTACGCGAGCGCGGGCGCGATCTTCCAGGCCGGAATCGCAATAGGAAAATTCCACGGCGTGATGATGCCGACGACGCCGATCGGCTCGCGCGTGACCTCGACGTCGATGCCGGGACGAACCGAAGGAATCTTTTCGCCGGCGAGGCGGAGCGTTTCGCCGGCGAAGAACTTGAAAATCTGGCCGGCGCGCGCCGCTTCGCCGATGCCCTCCGGCAGCGTCTTGCCCTCCTCGCGTGACAACAGCCGCCCGAGCTCTTCCTTGCGCGCCAGGATCGTGTTGCCGATGGTGTCGAGCCAGTTAAACCGGTCCTGCACCGACGACGCGGCCCACGCGGGAAACGCGGCGCGGGCAGCGCCGATCGCGGCGTCGGCCTGCGTCCGGTCGGCGCGCGCGTAGACGCCGATGACGTCGCTCAGGTCGGAAGGATTGATGTTGTTCGCGGTTTCGGCGCCGGGCGTCCATTCGCCGGCGATGTAATTGCGGTGCAGGTCGTCCATCGCAGTTTCCTCGTGGTCATCCGGCGCGCAGCAGCCCGCGTGCCGAAAGGTTGCGCATCAGTTCGCCGACGCCGAAGGTCCAGGGCGGCGCGCGGTCGCTGGTCGTTACATGATTCTCGAGAGCACCCAGGCGCGCCGCCGCGATGACGACGCGATCCCCGGCCTTGTGCGTGAAGCCCATGCCGGGCGCGCCGCGATCCTCGACCGGCGCGAACATCGTGCCCAGAAAGAGCATGAAGCCGTCGGGGTACTGGTGGTTGGCGCCGGTCGCCTGCGCGACCAGGTCCTCGGGGTCGCGGCTGATCAGAGTCATCGAGCTCGCCCCGCGCAGGTGATAGCCGTCGGGGCCGTGCACATCGAGCGAAATTTCGGCGCTCCGCACGTCGTCGAGCGCAAAGCCCTCGTCGAAGACGCGGATGAATGGACCGATCGCGCACGACGCATTGTTGTCCTTGGCCTTGCCGAGCAGCAGCGCGCTGCGGCCTTCGAAGTCGCGCAGGTTCACGTCGTTGCCCAGGGTCGCGCCGCGGATTCTGCCGCTCGAGTCGACGGCGAGCACGATCTCCGGCTCGGGATTGTTCCAGGTCGAATTCGGATGCACGCCGATCAGCGCACCGTGGCCGACCGCGGCCATCGGCTGCGTCTTGGTGAAGATCTCCGCGTCGGGACCGATGCCCACTTCCAGGTATTGCGACCAGGCGCCTTGCTCGACCAGGATCTGCTTGATGCGCGCTGCGTCGGCCGAACCCGGGCGAACGCTCGCCAGGTCGTCGCCGAGGATGACCTGCAGGCGGGCGCGTATCGCGTCGGCCCGGCTGGCGTCGCCGCGCGCCTGCTCTTCGATCACGCGCTCCAGGGTGCTCGCGACAAAAGTCACGCCGGCCGCCTTGATCGCCTGCAGGTCGCAGGGGGCGAGCAGCCGCGGCGCGCCTGCGTCGAAGTCGCTGCGGCTGTTGGCAAGGAGCGCGTCGACGCTGGCTATCGAGGGTCCGCTCGCGGTGCGCACCGCCGCCGCGAGATCGTCGCGCTCGAGCCACCCGCTGGCCGTCGGCGCGACGTGGCTGAGATCGATGACCGCGCCGTCGGGCCGAACGGTGATCGGCGCCGGGCCGCCGCGGCCGCCGGGCAGCCAGGCGCGGCCGAGCAAGGTCGATGTCTTCCAATCGGAGGGCAGGGCGGCGAGCGCTGGGGATGACATTGCGGTCGAGAGGTTTGAGATAATCGAAGCGTCCGCGCGGCGGCGGACGGGGCGAAACGGGCTACGCGAAAGCGCCGCCTGCGATAATACCCGTTGCCGCCCGATTACAGGAGGCTCGCGATGCGTGCGCCAACGATTGCAGGCGAACTGCCGGACCCTTTATCGTTGCGGCCGGCCGAATCGCGTGGCGACGCGCCGCAGGCCACGCTGCTGCTCCATACCCCGGGACCGATTCCGCCGATCGACGACGACGACGACGAGGACGACGATCACAAAGGCGGCGGCACCGGCGGAAACATCGATCCGGACGACGACGAAGACCTCGACGATGACGATGAGGACGACGACGAAGCCGACAAGCAATGGGCTTCGCGTCGCAACGCGTCATTCGGCGGCGCGGGCCCGCGTTTCGTGCTATAGTGCGGTCTGTACGGCGCTACGCGAGCTGCGTTTGGCTCCAGCGTACGATTGCCCGCCGCGTTACGGAAAGCACGTTTCCGCACGGAATTCAGGCAGTCCGATCATCGGTTTCTAATCCTTCGCTCTCCTGGTTCTTCCGAGCGGCAATTCCCGGTTAGAGATGATGGTTTCTCGACCCGGTTGCGGCCGTTTGCGCACGGTGACGTCTGCCCGGACTCGTCCGGATCCTGACGAGCCGCCGCCATTTCCGCGTGTCCGGAATTTGAGCTGACCCCGGCGCCTTTTGCCGGCGCGGCTTTGGTTTGTTCGCGGCGCCATCGATGGCGGCGCGAGGATGATCATGGGACAAAAGATGAATTTCGAATCATTGCAATTGGCGCCGGAGCTCTTGCGCGCGCTGGCCGACTGCGGCTATACCGAGCCGACGCCGATCCAGGCGCAGACGATCCCGCCGCTGTTGCAGGGGCGCGACGTCGTCGGCTCCGCGCAGACCGGCACCGGCAAGACTGCCGCGTTCGTTTTGCCGGCGCTGCAGCGCTTCATCGATCCCGCTGGGGCCACGCCGGCGCCCAAGCGTCCGTTCGGCCACGGACCGCGCGTCCTGGTGCTGGCGCCGACGCGCGAGCTCGCGCAGCAGGTCGCCGAGCAGGCGGTGCGCTACGGAGCGCATTTGCGCGTCAAGACCGTGTGCATCTATGGCGGCGCGCCGTACCCGGTGCAGAACAAGCAGCTCGCGCGGGGCGTCGACATCCTGGTGGCGACACCCGGCCGGCTGCTCGATCACATGGAACGCGGCCGCATCGACCTGTCGCAGCTCGACATGCTGGTGCTCGACGAGGCGGACCGGATGCTCGACATGGGCTTCATCGATGACGTCGAGCGCATCGCGGCGCGCACGCCCGCCAGGCGCCAGACGGTTCTGTTCTCGGCGACGCTCGACGGCGCGATCGGCCGTCTCGCCGGCAAGCTGTTGCGCGACCCGGTGCGCATCGAAGTCGCCGCCGGCAAGGCCGCGCCGATAGCGATCGAGCAGCGCGTGCATTTCACCGACGACCACGCCCACAAGCACCGCATCCTCGACCACCTGCTGACCGACATCACGATGACGCAGAGCATCGTGTTCATCGCGACCAAGCGCGATGCCGAAACGCTCGCCACGCGGCTGCGCGGCGAAGGCCACGCCGCGGCGGCGCTGCACGGCGACATGCGCCAGCGCGAGCGGACCTATACGCTGCAGGAAATGCGCCGCGGCCGCGTGCGCACCCTGGTCGCGACCGACGTCGCGGCACGCGGGCTCGACGTCGCCGGCATCAGTCACGTGATCAACTTCGATCTGCCGCGTCAGGCCGACGACTATGTTCACCGCATCGGCCGCACCGGCCGTGCCGGCGCGACGGGCATCGCGATTTCGCTGGCCTCGTTCGCCGACCGCGGAACGCTGCGCCAGATCGAGCGCCATACGGGCGCCGCGATCGCCGCGCACGTGATCCCGGGCCTCGAGCCGCGCAACCGCAACCGCGGCGTGCACGATGCGACGCCTTCGCGCGCGAGACCGCGCAGCAACGGCAACTCCGGCACGTACGGGCGCGATTCGCGAGGGCAGGCAACGCAGTCGCGTTCGGGCTGGCAGGGCAAAGCCGCGGCCCGCGGGCGCTAGCTCGTGCGGCCGTCTCCGCGGCGTGCTGCGGTTGACGGCGCCTCCAGCCCGCCGAAGCGCTGGTAGAAATACGGCGCCGCCGGCGGCAGCGGCCCACTGCCGGTTTCGAGCGTCGCTGCCAGGTGCTGCTCGGCGCAGCGGTGCGTCAGCCGGTAGAAATCGCGGCACAGCGCATAGGCCTCGCGCGCATGCCATCGCGCCGGGAGCATCGCCGGTGGCAGCTGCGGATCGTGCAAGGTCACCCGGCGATATTCGTGGATCAGCAGGGTGCGTACGACAAAGCACTGGCCCGGGTCCGGCAGCGGATCGTCGCGAAAAAGCTCGACGACGCGGCGAAAGCGCCCGATGAAACGCCGGTAGCCGGCATCGAGGCTGCGCAAGTCCCAGTATTGCTGCAGCAGCGACTCGAGCGTCAGCCCGGCCGGCGCAGCGTCCCGCCCGCGCAGCAGCACGACATCGAGCGAACGGTCGAGCGCGCCGACGATTTCCGCCGGCGCCGTCTGTCCGGGTCGGGCCGGCCGCGCATAGACGCCGGCGCCGATCGCGCCGAATCCCTCCCAGGCCAGCTCGCGGCGGAATTTGTCGCGGCGCGCGCCGCCGCCCGGCGACGGGGACACGATCAAGTCCCAGTCGCCGGCCCAGTCCTCCGACGGTGCGGCATAGATCCGCCGATAGGCGCTTTCGAAGCGTCGCCCGCCTTGCGCGGTCAGCCGGTAGAGGCTCCGCCGCCCGGCCTGGCGGCTGGCAAGCCATCCGTCCCGGGCAAGACGGTAAACGCTGGTGCGCACCAGCCGCTCGTTGAGTCCCAGCGGAGCCAGCAGTCGAATCAGCCCCGACAGCCAGACGGCGCCGCCGTGCGGCGCAAGCGCATCGCCCCAGACCGTCACGACCAGCGACTTCGCTCGCGGCGGCGCGCTATCCAACTCGCGACCGATCCAGCGGCCGACGGTCGCATGCGACCGGCTTTTCATCGCCGCAACCCGGTGCTATCCGATACAGAAATTGCCATTATCATCGCAAAAGTGTATCGTTTTAGCTCGCCGGCGGCCAGTACCCGATCCGAAGCGGCGAGGAGGATAGGCGATGTATGCGCAGATGGTCGACACCGGCGCCAAGAAGCTTCGTTCGCTCGAGGAGATGACGCCGGACGAACGCGCGTTCCAGCAGAAAGTCGACGCCGACATCAAGATCGAGCCCAAGGACTGGATGCCCGAGGCCTACCGTAAGACGCTGATCCGGCAGATTTCGCAGCACGCGCATTCGGAGATCGTCGGCATGCTGCCCGAGGGCAACTGGATCACTCGCGCGCCGACTTTGCAGCGCAAGGCGATCCTGATGGCCAAGGTCCAGGACGAAGCCGGACATGGGCTGTACCTCTACTGCGCCGCGGAAACGCTCGGCGTGTCGCGCGACCAGATGGTCGCCGACCTGCATTCCGGCAAGGCCAAGTATTCGAGCATCTTCAATTATCCGACGCTGACCTGGGCCGACATCGGCGCGATCGGCTGGCTGGTCGACGGCGCGGCGATCATGAACCAGATCCCGCTCTGCCGCTGCTCGTTCGGCCCGTATTCGCGGGCGATGATCCGCGTCTGCAAGGAAGAGAGCTTCCATCAACGTCAGGGCTTCGACATCATGATCAAGCTCTGTCGCGGAACGCCCGAGCAGAAGGCGATGGCGCAGGATGCACTGAATCGCTGGTGGTGGCCGGCGCTGATGATGTTCGGCCCGCCCGATGCGAGCTCGGTGCACAGCGCACAGTCGGCGCAATGGAAGATCAAGATCCTGTCGAACGACGAGCTGCGGCAGCGCTTCATCGACCAGACGGTTCCGCAGGCCGACTTTCTCGGCATCACGATGCCCGATCCCGATCTCAAGTGGAACGCCGAGCGCGACCACTACGACTTCGGCGCGATCGACTGGAACGAGCTGTACGAGGTCGTCAAGGGCAACGGCCCGTGCAACCGCGACCGTCTGCGCGCCCGCGTCGAGGCCTGGGAGAACGGCGCTTGGGTGCGCGAGGCGGCGCTGGCCCACGCCGAAAAGCGCGCGGCGCGCGATGCGAAGGCGGCGTGATGGAATCGACCCGCGACGCGGCGGCGTGGGGTCTGCGCAGATAACCGGAGGCCGACATGAATGAATGGCCGTTGTGGGAAGTATTCATTCGCAGCCAGCATGGCCTGGCGCACAAGCACGTCGGCAGCCTGCACGCGCCCGACGCCGAAATGGCGATCAAGAACGCGCGCGACGTCTATACGCGGCGCAACGAAGGCGTCAGCATCTGGGCGGTGAAGTCCTCGGACATCGTCGCCAGCTCACCCGGCGACAAGGAATCGATGTTCGAGCCGGCGTCGAGCAAGGTCTACCGCCATCCGACGTTTTTTCCGATGCCCGACGAAGTCAAGCACATCTGACGATGAACGACCCGCGGCCATTGTTCGAATACCTGTTGCGGCTTGCAGACAGCGATCTGATCCTGGCGCAGCGCCTGGGGGAATGGGTCGGCCACGGGCCGGTGCTGGAGGAGGACATCGCGACGACCAACGTCGGACTCGATCTGCTCGGCCAGTCGCGGCTCTGGTTCGCGTACGCGGGTGAAGTCGAAGCGGGTTTCAACGGGGGGGCCGGACGCAGCGAGGACGAGCTCGCGTTCCTGCGCGATGCCGGCGAGTTCCGCAACCTGATGCTGGTCGAGCAGCCGAACGGCGACTATGCGGTGACGATGGCGCGGCAGTTCTATTTCGACGTCTGGCACGAGCTCTTGCTGCACGGCCTGACGGCGTCGGCCGATGCGCGCATCGCCGAAATCGCGGTCAAGGCGCTGAAGGAAGTTCGCTACCATGGCGAGCGCAGCGTCGACTGGGTGATCCGGCTGGGCGATGGCACCGAGGAAAGCCATCGCAGGATGCAGGCTGCGGTCGACGACCTGTGGATGTACACCGGCGAGATGTTCGAAGTCGATGCGATCGAGCTTGGGCTGATCGAATCCGGCATCGCCTGCGACGCGCGAACGCTGGCCGCGCCGTGGCGGCAGCGCGTCGGCGCGGTGTTCGCCGAGGCAACGCTGAGTTTGCCGGCGGGGGCCTGGATGCAGGGCAGCGGCGGCCGCGGCGGAAAGCAGGGCGTGCACACCGAGCACATCGGCCCGGTGCTCGCGCAGATGCAATGGCTGCAGCGCGCCTATCCGGGAGCGCAATGGTGAGCGCGATTCGCGTCACGAGCGAGGCCCGGCCGTCGATGGACGCCATCTGGGCGGCGCTGGCGATGGTTCCCGATCCCGAGATTCCGGTGATTTCGCTGGTCGAGCTGGGCATAGTCCGCGAAGTCCGCTGGCGCGACGGAGAGCTGGTCGTCACGTTGACGCCGACCTATTCGGGCTGCCCGGCGACCGAGGTGATCGCCGCCGACGTCGCCGCGGCGCTGGCGGACGCCGGCATCGTCGGCGCGCGGATCGAAACCCGCCTTTCGCCGGCATGGACCACCGACTGGATCGCGCCCGCGGCGAAAAGACGGCTGGCCGAATACGGGATCGCGCCGCCGGGGGCTCGCGCGGCAGTGCAGCCGATAGACATCGCCGGATTGCGTCGCCGCGAGACGCCGCCTGCCGTGCCGTGCCCGCGCTGCGGCTCGACCCGGACCCGCGAGCTGTCGCGGTTCGGCTCGACGCCGTGCAAGGCGCAGCATCGCTGCGAGGACTGTCTCGAGCCTTTCGACTACTTCAAGCCGCATTGACCTCGCCGGCGAGTCCAGCGTAACGCGAATCCGCATTGAGCAAATTCCATCCGTTGACCATCGCCTCGGTCGCACGCGAGACGCGCGACGCGATTGCGCTGACCTTCGACGTGCCGCCTTCGCTGCGCGACGCGTTCCGCTTCGAGCCCGGCCAGCACCTGACCTTGCGCACGACCATAGGCACCGACGACGTGCGGCGCTCGTATTCGATCTGCTCGGCGGTGCAGGACGGCACGCTGCGCGTGGCGGTGAAAAAGGCGCCGGGGGGAGTGTTCTCGACCTGGGCCAACGAACATATCGAGCCCGGTCAGAAGATCGACGTCATGCCTCCGCTCGGCCACTTCAACGTGCCGCTGGCCGCAGGCAATCGCAAGCACTACCTCGGTTTCGCCGCTGGCAGCGGCATCACGCCGCTGCTGTCGATCGTCAAGACGACGCTGCTGACCGAGCCGCTCAGCCGGTTCACGCTGTTCTACGGCAATCGCTCGTCGAGCGCGGTCATGTTCCGCGAGGAGCTGGCCGACCTCAAGGATCGCTTCCTCGATCGCTTCAGCCTGATCTACGTGATGAGCCGCGAGCCGCAGGACATCGACATTCTCAACGGCCGCATCGATCGAAAAAAGGCCGATGCGCTGATCGAGCACTGGGTCGATCTCGCCAACATCGACACCGCGTTCGTCTGCGGGCCCGACGGCATGATGCAGGCGGTATCCGAGTCGCTGCAGGCGCATGGGATGCCCAAGTCTCGCATCAAGATCGAGCTGTTCGCGGCGAGCATTCCGAAGCACGAACGGAAAGCCCAGGCTGCTCCGGAACCCGGGCACGCCGAATGCGAGGTGACGGTCGTCATCGATGGATCGGTGCGACAATACACGCTCGAGAAAACCAAGGAGAACATCCTCGACGCTGCGCTGCAGCGGGGCATCGAGCTGCCGTATTCCTGCAAGGGCGGCGTCTGCTCGACCTGCCGCGCCAAGCTCATCGAGGGCGAGGTCGACATGGATGTCAATTTCGCGCTCGAGGACTACGAGGTCGCGCGCGGATTCATCCTGTGCTGCCAGAGCTATCCGGTCACCGACAAGGTCGTCGTGGACTTCGATCAGGGCGCATGAGTTTGCGCACGCCGCCACTACGCAACCGTTCCAATCGTTGAAACAGAGTCAGGAGAGCAACCCGTGCCCCATCCATTATTCGAGCGCCACCGCGCGTTGCTGGACCAGGCGCTGAAGGCGATTGCCGAGCGCGGCTACTGGTCGGCGTTTCCCGAGTCGCCGAGTCCGAAGGTTTACGGCGAGGGCGCAGCCGACGCCGGCAGGGCGGCGTTCGACGCGCTGGCGAACCAGCGGTTTCCGCTCAGCCTGCCCGGGACCGTCGGTACCGTCGGCGGGGAGCGCTCGCCGTACGGAATCGCCCTCGGCGTCAGCTATCCGCGGGTCGATCTCGATCAACTCTTTGCCGCGGTGGCAGCAGCGAAAGATTCCTGGCGCAAGGCCGGCCGCGAGGCCTGGGTCGGTGTCTGCCTCGAGATCCTCTCGCGCATCAACAAGCGCAGCTTCGAGATCGCGCACGCGATCATGCATACGACCGGACAGGCGTTCGTGATGTCGTTCCAAGCCGGCGGTCCGCACGCGCAGGATCGCGGGCTGGAGGCGGTCGCCTACGCCTGGGACGAGATGCGGCGGATTCCCGCCAGCGCCTATTGGGAAAAGCCGCAAGGCAAGAACGAGCCGCTGAAAATGGAAAAGCGCTACGCGATCGTCCCGCGCGGGGTCGCACTGGTGATCGGCTGCAACACCTTCCCGACCTGGAACGGGTACCCTGGCATGTTCGCGAGCCTCGCGACCGGCAACGCGGTCATCGTCAAGCCGCATCCGAACGCGATCCTGCCTCTGGCGATCACCGTGGCGATCGCGCGCGAAGTGCTGGCCGAGGCGGGTTTCGATCCGAACGTCGTCACCCTGGTCGCGCACCAGGCCGACGACGACACCGCGCAAACGCTGGCGCTGCGTCCCGAGATCAAGCTGATCGATTTCACCGGCAGCAGCGCCCATGGAACCTGGCTCGAGCGCAACGCCCGGCAGGCACAGGTGTACGCGGAAAAGGCCGGCGTCAACCAGATCGTCATCGACTCGGCCGACGATTTTTCCGGTGCGGCGCGCAACATCGCTTTTTCGCTGGCCTTGTACACCGGCCAGATGTGCACGGCGCCGCAGAACATCTACGTTCCCCGAGACGGCATCGAGACCGGCGACGGACACCTGTCGTTCGACCAGGTCGCGCAAGGCCTCGGCGCCGCGGTGCAGAAGCTCGTGGGCGATCCGGCGCGCGCGGTGGAAATTCTGGGTGCTGTCGTCAATGACGGCGTCGCCGAGCGCATCCATGCGGCGCGCTCGCTGGGTGCCGTGGTGCACGACAGCCAGGCGCTGGTCCATCCGCAGTTCCCCGAGGCGCGCATCGCGACGCCGCTCCTGGTCAAGCTCGACGCCGCCGACGGCGCCAAGTATTTGAAGGAATGGTTCGGGCCGATCGCGTTCGTCATCGCCACCGACGACACTGCGCAAAGTCTCGACATCGCGCGCCGCGCCGTCGTCGACCACGGCGCGCTGACCTTGTCGCTTTATTCGAAGCGGCCAGACGTCATCGAGGACACGATCGCTTTGGCCGAAGACGCCGGCGTCGCGTTGTCGATCAACCTGACCGGCGGCGTATTCGTCAATCAGTCGGCGGCCTTTTCCGACTACCACGGCACCGGCGCCAACCCGGCTGCCAACGCCGCGCTGACCGACTCGGCGTTCGTCGCCCGCCGGTTCACCGTCGTCCAGCATCGGCGCCACGTAGCGGCGGCGCCGCAGTGAGCTACGCCAGCATACTGTTCGAGGCCGCCGGCGGCATCGCGCGCCTGACGCTCAACCGGCCCGACCGGCTCAACAGCTTCAACGATGCGATGCACGCCGAAGTGCGCGACGCGATTCAGCGGGTGCGCGCCGATGCCTCGGCGCGGGTGCTGCTGCTCACCGGCGCGGGACGCGGCTTTTGCGCAGGGCAGGACCTGGGCGATCGTGCCGTCGCGCCCGGCGCCGACCCGGTCGACCTCGGCGCGTCGATCGAGCGCAACTACAAGCCGCTGGTGCTGGCGCTGCGCACGCTGCCGCTTCCGGTCGTCTGTGCGGTCAATGGCGTCGCTGCCGGCGCGGGCGCCAACATCGCGCTTGCCTGCGACATCGTCAT
>DATASF010000195.1:0-24333 GCA_036269335.1 Casimicrobiaceae bacterium | reverse complement strand
CCGTCATCCAGGTAGCGCTCGATCGTGTCGAGGTCGCGGATGCCGCCGCCAAGCTGCACCGGGATCTCCTCGCCGATGACGCTGACGATCTCGCGGATCGCCTGCTCGTTCTTCGGCTTGCCGGCGAACGCGCCGTTCAGGTCGACCAGATGGAGCCGCTTTGCGCCCTGCTCCAGCCAGTGCTGGGCCATCGCGGCCGGATCCTCGGAAAATACGGTGGCCGACTGCATCTCGCCCTGCTTGAGACGAACGCAGTTGCCGTCCTTGATATCGATCGCGGGAATGATCTGCATGGCGGCGGTTAGGCGACTTAGGCGTCGCTACCGTGACGACGTTCGGCAATGTCTCTAGGCGCGTCCGTCCCAAGTAACGAAATTGGCGAGCAACTGGAGACCGGCGAGGTGGCTTTTCTCGGGATGGAACTGCACGGCAAAGATATTAGCCTTTGCAATCGCGCAAGTAAACGCCGTCGGATAGTCGGCGGTCGCCACCGTCGACTCGGGCTGCGCCGGCACCGGGTAGTAGCTGTGCGCAAAATAGAAACGGGTTTCATCGGCAATGCCATGCCACAGCGGGTGTGCGACGCGTTGCCGGACCGGGCTCCAGCCCATGTGCGGGACCTTGAGCCTGGCGCCGTCGCGATCGAACATCGCCTCCTCGCGGAAACGCACGACCTGGCCCGGCAGCGCGCCCAGGCACTTTGTCGGACCCTCCTCGCTGTCGTCGAACAGCATCTGCAGCCCGAGGCAGATGCCCAGGAACGGGCGGTCGCGAACCGCCTCGAGCACGACTTCGCGCAATCCGCTCTGGTTCAGGCAGCGCATGCAGTCCGGCATCGCGCTCTGTCCTGGCAGCACCACGCGCGGCGAGCGGCGGATGACCGCCGCGTCGGCGGTGACCTCGATCGTGTGCCCGGGCGCCACGTGCGCCAGCGCCTTGGCAACCGAGCGCAGGTTGCCCATTCCGTAATCGACGACGGCGATGTCGGGCATCGGACGGTTGGATCGCTGACGAGAGCCGGGAAAGCAGCTGCGGCCTGTCGACCGGCTAGAGCGTCCCCTTGGTCGAAGGTATGACGCCGGCAGCGCGCGGATCGCGGCCGATCGCCATCCGCAGCGCGCGGGCGAACGCCTTGAATACCGTCTCCGCCTGGTGGTGGGCGTTGTCGCCGCGGAGGTTATCGACGTGCAGGCTGACCAAGGCGTGGTTGACGAAGCCCTGAAAGAACTCGTGGGTCAGATCGACGTCGAACGCGCCGATCATCGGCCGGGTGAACTCGACGTGGTATTCGAGCCCGGGCCGCCCGGACAGGTCGACGACGACCCGCGACAAGGCTTCGTCGAGCGGTACGTACGCATGTCCGTAGCGCACCAGCCCGGCCTTGTCGCCCAGCGCCTGCTTGACCGCCTGGCCGAACGTGATGCCGATGTCCTCGACGGTGTGATGGCCGTCGATGTGCAGATCGCCCTTGGCATCGACGGCGAGGTCGATCATGCCGTGGCGCGCGACCTGGTCGAGCATGTGGTCCAGAAACGGTATGCCGGTGGCGAGCTCGGCACGGCCGGTGCCGTCGAGATCGACGCTGACGGCGATCCGCGTTTCGCGGGTCGCCCGTTCGACTCGCGCCTGGCGCGACGATCCGCCGGCGGCGGACGCGGAGGTGGCAGAGGGGCTCATCGGCCTGGTAGCAGTCCGGTCAATGCGGCAAGAAACGCTTCGTTTTCCCGCGGCGTACCGACGGTGATACGCAGGCAATTCGCCAGCAGCGGGTGCCAACTGTGTACATTTTTCACAAGAATCCGGCGCTGCTTGAGTCCGTCGTACATCCGATCGGCTTCGGGCACGCGCGCCAGAAGGAAATTGGTCTGCGTTTCGAATACGGTCACACCGGGCAGTCGCGCCAGCGCCGCGGCGAGCCGGCTGCGCTCGGCGCGTATGGTCGCCGCCTGATCGTTTATCCAGCCGGCGTCGGCCAGCAGGGCCACCGCCGCCGCCTGCGTGAATACGTTCACATTATACGGTGGCCGTAACTTGTTCAACTGCGCGATCCACTCGGGCGCGGCGACCGCGTAGCCCAGCCGGATGCCGGCCATGCCGATTTTAGACAGCGTGCGCAGGACCAGCAGATTCGGAAATTCGGCGATACGAGGCAGAAAACTCGCATCGGCGAACGCCGCGTAGGCCTCGTCGACCACGACGAGTCCGGGCGAGGCGCGGATGATCGCCGCGACGTCGTCCGCGGCGAACAGATTGCCGGTGGGATTGTTCGGGTAGGCGAGAAAGGTCAGCGCCGGGCGCTCCTGCTCGACCGCGGCCAGCATCGCATCGCGGTCGAGCGCGAAGGCGCTCGTCAGGGGCACGGCGACGAAGCGCATGCCGGCATGAATCGCGTTGAGCCGGTACATGACAAACGACGGAGCGGGCGCGAGCATCACGGCACCCGGACCGGCCAGCGCCACAGTGATCAGCTGGATCAATTCGTCCGAGCCGTTGCCGAGCATCACCCCTAGCGAGTCGGGGATGCCGAACGCGCGCGACAGCGCGTCCTTGACCCGGTCGGCGGCAATGTCGGGGTAGCGGTTGACGGCGACCTGCGCGAGGGCCGCGCTGACCCGGCCGCGCACCGCATCCGGCAGCGGGAACGGGTTCTCCATCGCGTCGAGCTTGATCATGCCTTCCGCAGACGAGGTCGTGTACGCCGACAGGGCGCACACCTCCGGCCGCACGACGGCGGCCACGACGCCCGCCGCGTCGAGTCCGGCTGGACGGTCGCTCATGAATCGATCCGGTACTGGGCGCTTGCGGCGTGCGCCGGAAGCCCCTCGCCGTTCGCGAGTGTGGCCGCGATCGCGCCCAGCGTACGCGCGCCCTCGCGCGAGACGGCGATCACGCTGGTTCGCTTCTGAAAGTCGTAGACGCCGAGTGGCGACGAGTAGCGCGCGCTGCGGGCGGTCGGCAGCACGTGGTTCGGGCCCGCGCAATAGTCGCCCAGCGCTTCGGAGCTGTGATGGCCGACGAAGATCGCGCCGGCGTTGCGGATCTGCGGCAGCAGATCGTCGGGCGCGGCGACCGCGAGCTCGAGATGCTCGGGCGCGATGCCGTTGGCGAGCGCGCAGGCTTCGGCAAGATCGCGCACGAGGATCAGCGCGCCACGCTGGCGCAGCGACGCCGCGATGATCTTTTCGCGCGCCATTGTCGGCAGCAGCTTCGCGATGCTGGCCGCGACCCGGTCGAGCAGCCCGGCGTCCGGCGAAAGCAGCAGCGCCTGCGCAGCCTCGTCATGCTCGGCCTGCGCGAAGAGATCCATCGCCACCCAGTCCGGATGCGCGCTGCCGTCGGCGATCACCAGCACTTCCGACGGGCCGGCGACCATGTCGATGCCGACGGCGCCGAACACCCGCCGCTTGGCCGCGGCGACATAGGCGTTGCCGGGTCCGACGATCTTGTCGACCTGCGCGATCGTCGCCGTGCCGAACGCGAGCGCCGCGATCGCCTGTGCGCCGCCTATCGTGTACGTGCAGGTGACCCCGGCCAGGTGCGCGGCAGCGAGCACCAGCGCGTTTTTTACGCCGTTGGGTGTCGGCACGACCATCACGATCTGGCTGACGCCGGCGACCTTGGCCGGCACGACGTTCATCAGCACCGATGACGGATACGCCGCCTTGCCGCCCGGAACGTAGACGCCGACCCGCTCGAGCGGCGTGACGCGCAATCCCAGGCGCGTGCCGTCGGCTTCCGTGAACGACCAGGACTCGGCGCTCTGGCGCGAGTGATAGGCGCGGATGCGCTCGGCGGCCTGCGCGAGCGCCCGCTTCTGGTCGCCCGGCAGCGAATCGTGCGCGGCTTTCAGTTCGGCCGCAGGCAATTCCAACGCGGCGACCGACACCGCCTTCAGGCGGTCGAACAGCGCCGTGTACTCCAGCACCGCGGCGTCGCCTCGGACGCGCACGTCGGTGATGATGCTGGCGACCGATGCATCGATCGCATCGTCCTCGGCCTTGTCGCGCGCCGTCAGCTTCGCCAGCGTCGACGCGAAGCCCGGGTCCGACGTATCGAGGCGGCGAACGTCAGTCATCGCGCGGCACTGCCTTGGTGATGGCGTCGAGAATAGGCTGTACGACATCGCGCTTGAGCTTGAGCGCGGCGGGATTGACGATCAGCCGCGCGCTTATCGGCCGGATGTCCTCGACGACGACCAGGTCGTTGGCCTGCAGCGTCTTGCCGGTGCTGACCAGGTCGACGATCAGGTCGGCCAGTCCCACCAGCGGCGCGAGCTCCATCGACCCGTACAGCTTGATCAAGTCGACGTGGATTCCCTTAGCGCCGAAATGCGCGCGCGCGGCGCCGACGTACTTGGTGGCGACCTTGAGGCGCGCACCGCGCTGGACGGCGCTGGCGTAATCGAAGTCGCGGCGCGCCGCCACGACCAGGCGGCAGCGCCCGATCGCCAGGTCGACCGGCTGGTACAGGCCTTCGCCGCCGTGCTCGAGCAGCACGTCCTTGCCGGCGACGCCCAGATCCGCGGCGCCGTGCTGAACGTAGGTCGGAACATCGGACGCGCGCACGATGACAAAGCGCAGATCGGCGCGATTGCTCGCCAGGATCAGCTTGCGCGAGCCTTCCGGATCGTCTTCCGGAGCGATACCGGCCGCGGCCAGCAGCGGCAGCGTCTCATCGAAGATGCGCCCACGGGAGAGCGCGATGGTGAGCGGGAACATGGCGGGCGGGAAACTCTCATTCTAGCGCACTCACCGGCGTGCATCCGCCGGCCGGCAGCTCAGCTGACGCGGCGGATTTGCGCGCCCAGCGCCGAGAGCTTGTCCTCGATGCGTTCGTAGCCGCGGTCGAGATGGTAGATGCGATCGATCACCGTTTCGCCTTCAGCGATCAAGCCGGCGATCACCAGGCCGGCCGAAGCGCGCAAATCGGTGGCCATCACGTTCGCCGCGGTCAGCTTTTGCGCGCCGCGGACGATCGCGGTGTTGCCCTCGACCTCGATCGCCGCGCCCAGACGCTTCAACTCCTGCACGTGCATCATGCGGTTCTCGAATATCGTTTCGGTGATCATCGCCGCGTCGTCGGCGACGGTCATCAGCGCCATCAGCTGCGCCTGCATATCAGTCGGGAACCCCGGATATGGCGCGGTGCGCATCGACACCGACTTCAACCTGCCGTTGCGCTTGATGCGGATCGTGCTGCCGTCGACAGTCGCGGCGACGCCCGCTTCGGCGAGCTTGTCGAGGACGGCCCCCAGCGTATCCGGCCGTGCGCCGGTCAGCGCCACTTCGCCGCCGGTCGCGGCGGCCGCGACCAGGAAGGTCCCCGTCTCGATGCGATCGGGCATGATCGCGTGCGTGGCGCCGGACAGGCGCGACACGCCCTCGATCACGATGCGATCGGTGCCCGCGCCGGAAATCCTAGCCCCCATCGCGTTCAGGCAATCGGCGAGATCGACGACCTCGGGCTCGCGCGCCGCGTTGTCGAGCACCGTCGTGCCCTCGGCAAGGGTTGCGGCCATCATCAGGTTTTCGGTGCCGGTCACCGTCACCACGTCGAAGACGAAATTGGCGCCCGACAGCCGCTTGGCCTTGGCGTCGATGTAGCCGTGATCGAGATCGATCTCCGCGCCCATCGCCTGCAGACCCTTGATGTGCTGGTCGACCGGGCGCAGCCCGATCGCGCAGCCGCCGGGCAGCGACACCCGCGCTTCGCCGCAGCGCGCGAGCAGAGGTCCCAGCGCAAGGATCGACGCGCGCATCGTCTTCACCATCTCGTACGGCGCGAGCGGCCAGTCGATGTCGGCCGCCGAAAGCGTCAGCTCGCCGTCGGCGCCTTCCGCCCGCACGCCCATCTGCGCGAGCAGCGAGCGCATCGTGCGAACGTCGTTGAGCTTGGGCACGTTCTTGAGCACCAGGGGCTCGGAGGTCAGCAGCGCCGCGCAAAGAATGGGCAGCGCCGCGTTCTTGGCGCCGGACACCCGGACTTCGCCCCTCAGCGGAACACCGCCTGTGATCGCCAGCTTGTCCATCGGCGCTAGGCCTGGCCCGCGGCCGGATGCCACTGCGCCGGCGTCAGCGTCTGCATCGACAGCGCATGAATTTCCTCGCGCATGCGCTCGCCGAGCACGCCGTAGACGAGCTGGTGCTGTCGCACCTTGCTCAAGCCGGTGAACGCCGCGCTGACGATCAGCGCCTGGAAGTGCAGCCCGTCGCCATCGACCGCGACATGCTCGCAAGCGATCCCCGATTCGATCGTGCGCTTGATTTCTTCCGGAGTGATAGCCGCCATGTCAGGCCTGTTCAATGCCGAAGTTTGTAGCCGCGCTTGAGCATGACCAGCGTCACCGCGCTCAATGCCGCGCAGAAGAAGACGACGATCGCGAGGCTCGTCGCGGGCGCGAAATCCGACAGGCCGAAAAAGCCGTAGCGGAAGCCGTCGATCATATAGAAGAACGGATTGAAATGCGACAGCGTCTGCCAGAACGGCGGCAGCGAATGGATCGAGTAGAAAACGCCGGACAGGAACGTCAGCGGCATGATGAGGAAATTCTGGAACGCGGCCAGTTGATCGAACTTGTCGGACCAGATACCCGCGATCAAGCCGAGGATGCCAAGGATCGCGCTGCCGAGCAGCGCGAAGGCGATCGTCCAGAGCGGATGCGTCGGCGCGATCGGCGCAAACACCAGCGTGACGACGAACACGCCGAGGCCGACGACAAGTCCGCGCACCATCGCGCCGAGCACGTAGGCGGCGAACATGTCGAGCGGCGAAAGCGGCGTCAGCAGGACGAAGATCAGGTTGCCGGTGATCTTCGATTGGATCATCGACGAGGAGCTGTTCGCGAACGCATTCTGCAGCACGGCCATCATCACCAGGCCGGGAATCAGGAACGCCGTGTACGAGACGCGCCCGCCGAACACCGAGACGCGCGACTCGAGCACATGCGAAAAGATCAGCAGGTAGAGCAGCGCCGTCAGCACCGGCGCGAGTATCGTCTGGAAGCTCACCTTCCAGAAACGCAACAGCTCCTTGTAGAGCAGCGTCAGCCAGCCCGCACCGCGCGCCGGCAGGAGCCGCACCGTCGCGGCCGTGCTTTGCACCGGTTGTTCGATCGCCTTCATTCCTGGCGCGCCATGATGCGAAGGAAGACCTGCTCGAGGTCGGCTTCCTGCAGCGACAGCTCGATGATCGCGATCCGTGCTTCGCGCAGCGATGCCAGCATGCTCTCCAGCTCGGCGTAGTCGGCCAGTCTCAACAGGTAAGTCTGGCCCTCGCGGCGCAGCACGCGGCCCGGCCAGGTGCCCGGCAGCGGCTCGGCGACGGTCAGCCGGACGGTGAGTCCGGCGAAGGTCGACAGCAGCTTCTGCTTGGTGTCGAGCGCGACGATCCTGCCCGCCTTGAGCATCGCGATGCGTCCGCACAGCGATTCCGCTTCCTCCAGGTAATGCGTGGTCAGTATGATCGTGTGACCGTCGCCGTTGAGCTTGCGGATGAACGACCACAGGCTCTGCCGCAATTCGACGTCGACCCCGGCGGTCGGCTCGTCGAGGACGATCACCGGCGGCTTGTGCACCAGCGCCTGACCGATCAGCATGCGGCGCTTCATCCCGCCGGACAGCGACCGCATGTTGCTGTTCGCGCGCGAAGCAAGGCCGAGATGGTGCAACAGCTCGTCGATCCAGTCGTCCTGATCGCGAATGCCGAAATATCCGGCCTGGATGCGCAGCGTTTCGCGCACGGTGAAAAACGGATCGAATACCAGCTCCTGCGGCACGACACCCAGCAGTCGCCGCGCGCGCGCATAGTCGGTGACCACGTCGTGCCCCAGCACGCGTGCGTCGCCCCGGTCGGCACGCGTGAGTCCGGCGAGGATCGAGATCAGCGTGGTCTTGCCGGCGCCGTTGGGTCCGAGCAGGCCGAAGAACTCACCCTCCTCGACCGTGAGATCGATGCCGGCGAGCGCCTGCACCGGCCCGAAGCGGCGGGCGACGTCGACGATTTCGACCGCTGCGCTCATGGTCCCCCAACGCTTGCGGCTTCCGCCGCGGTGCTGCAGTCGAGGACGAGCACGCGCCGCGAGGCGCGCGGGCGCAAAGGAATCCGGGTCAAAGTGTTCAGGCGGGAGAAAGCAGCTCGTCGACGCCGTAGAGCTCGGCCAGCGAGACCATCGTCGGCGGGACGTTATCGAACGCCAGGTGCGCGCCTTGGGCGAGGGCCCGGCGCTTCCATTCGAGCAATATTGCCACGCCGGCTGAATCGACCGGATCGACGCCTTTCAGATCGACGCGGCCGGTCGACGGCAGCGGTACGGCGACGCTGGCCGCGAGCACGGCTGCGACGTTGCCGATCGTCAGCGGGCCGGCTAGCACCCAGCGCCCGTCGTCGGCGCGCAGCACCTGCGCGACCGGCTCTGCCCGCGCCGCGGGTTGCGCGCTCTTGTTCACTTCGGCGCCGGCCCCTTATTCTTATCGGCCAGCGCCTTCACCAGGCCGTCCACGCCAGAACGCTTGATCGTGTCGTTGAATTCATCGCGGTAGTTGGTCACCAGGCTCACGCCCGCGACGATGACGTCATACGCCTTCCAGCCGTCGGGAGTCTTGGCCATGCTGTAGTCGATCTGGACGGGCGCCTGGCCGGCCCGTCGCACCGACGTGCGCACGATGACGTCGGCGTCGCCCGGGTTCGTCCGCAGCGGCGCGTAGTCCATCGTGTTGTCGCGATAATTGGACAGAGCACCGGAGTAGGTGCGCACCAGCAGCGTCCGGAATTCGTCGGTCAGGACTTTCTGCTGCTCAGGCGTCGCGCTGCGCCAGTTCTTTCCCATCGCCAGCGAGGTCATGCGCGTGAAGTCGAAATTCGGCGCCAGCTTGCTCTCTATCAGCTCCTTGACCTTCGCCTGGTTGCCGGCCTGCAGATCCTTGTCGCTGCGTATCGTCTGCAGCACGTCTTCGGCGACGCGCTTGACCAGAGCATCGGGCGCTTCCTGCGCCTGCGCCGTCAGCGCCAGCGAAGCGGTGAACCATAGCGCCATCCATCGGTAGATCATCGTGCACCTCGTCGAATAGTGATGCTCTGAAAGCCGGCGGCAATCCGCGCGTCAAAGCGGCGGCGAACTGCCCGACGGCTCATTCCTCTTCTTCTTCCGGCGGCGGCTTGCCGTCGTAAACCTGGTACCGGCGCGCCCTCAGGTACGCATTGCGCAAATAGCGGTATTTGTCCAGCGCCGCGGCGTCGAGCACGCCTTCGGCGTCCAGCAGCTGCGCTCTCGTATCGAGATAGTTGAGTCCGTAGAGCGAATTCCGCACGCGGACGTCGTTGATGTATCCGATCGGGCCGGCATAGATCCTCACCAGCCACCCGGTGCCGTCACGCACCGTCGTCGGCCCGAACAGCGGCACGAACAGATACGGACCCTGCGGCGCGCCCCACTTGCCGAATGTTATGCCGAAGTCGGTCTTGTCCTTGGTGATGCCCATTTCGGACGCGGGATCGAAGATGCCGAGGATACCGAAGGTCGAATTGAGCAGCACCCGGCCGAAGTCGTCGCCGGCGCGCTCTCTCTTGCCCTGCAGCACATGGTTGATGCCGGTGAACACATCGTCGATGTTGCCGAAGAAATTCGACACGCCGGCGCGGATCGGCGCGGGCGCCGTCCTGACGTAGCCTTCCGCGATAGGCTTGATCAGGCCGCCGTCGACCGCTTCGTGCACCTGGTACATGGCGCGGTTCCAGGGTTCGAACGGGTCGACGCGCGATTGCGTGGTTGCACAGCCGGCCAGCAGCGCGCAGGCCAGCGCGAGCGTCGAAGCGATGCCGCGAGCGGAAGAATTCATTTGCCGGCGCCTCCTTGTGACGCCTTGTCGAACAGGAACTGGCTGATCAGCTTCTCGATGACCACCGCCGATTGCGTCTTGGCGATGTGGTCGCCATCGTTGAGCATTGCGGTGTCGCCTCCAGCGTCGAGGCCGATGTAGACTTCTCCGAGCAATCCCGACGTGTTGATCGAGGCGATCGTGTCCTTGCTGAACGAAAAGTCGCGCTCGATGCGCATCGTCACGACCGCAGCATACGTCTTCGGATCGAGCCGGATCGATTCGACGCGTCCCACGACGACGCCGGCAGCCTTCACCGGCGAGCGCACCTTGAGTCCGCCGATGTTGTCGAAGTTCGCCTCGATGTGGTAGCTGGGCGTCTGATCCAGCGTCAGCAGATTGCCGACTTTCAGCGCGAGAAACAATATCGCGCCGAGGCCGACCGCGACGAACACGCCGACCCAAAGGTCGATCGCGGCGCGATTCATAGACCGACTCCCCTGAACATGAACACGGTCAGCACGAAATCGAGCGCGAGTATCGCCAGTGAGGACACTACGACGGTTCTGGTCGTCGCACTCGACACGCCTTCGGCCGTCGGCTTGGCATCATAGCCTTCGAGCACCGCGATCAGCGACACCGCGGCGCCGAAGACGATGCTCTTGATGATGCCGTTGGTGATGTCCGGCCAGACTCTGACGCCTGCCTGCATCTGTCCCCAGAAGGCACCGGCGTCGATGCCGATCACCCGCACGCCGATCAGGTAGCCCCCGAAAATTCCGAATGCCGAAAAAAGCGCCGCGAGAAGCGGCATCGAGATCACTCCTGCCCAGAACCGCGGCGCGACGACGCGGGCGATCGGGTCGACCGCCATCATCTCCATCGCCGACAATTGCTCGGTAGCTTTCATCAGTCCGATCTCGGCGGTGATCGCGGAACCCGCCCGGCTAGCAAACAGCAGACCGCCGATCACCGGTCCGAGTTCCTTGACCAGCGAAAGCGCGACGACGATGCCCAGCTGCTCCTGTGCGCTGTACCGGCGGAGCACTTCGTACCCCTGCAGCGACAGCACCATGCCGACGAAGAGTCCCGACATCAGGATGATCACCAGCGAGAGAACGCCGGAAAAATAGATCTCCCGCACCGTCAGGTGCAGGCGGCGCAACGCCATCGGCGTATACCAGAGGATGGCGCCGAGGAAGCGCGCCATGTACCCCAGCCGCGCGACGCCGCCGGTCACGGTGCCTCCGAGCCGGCGCAGCGCCAGCGCGAGATCGCTCATGGCATCAGTCGACATCGGCAAGCAGGGCCTTTTGGTAGGGCGGCGCCGGATAGTGGAAGCGCACCGGCCCGTCGGGCTGCCCGTCGACGAACTGGCGGACGAACGGATCGCTGGAAGCGCGCACCTCGTCGGGCGTGCCGCTGGCGACGATCTTTCCCTCGGACACGAAATACAGGTAATCGACGATCTTCAGCGACTCGTAGACATCGTGCGTCACGACGATCGACGTGATGCCCAGCGCGTCATTGAGCCGCCGGATCAGCTGCCCGACGATCGCCAGCGAAATCGGGTCGAGACCGGCGAACGGCTCGTCATACATCACCAGCATCGGGTCGAGCGCGATCGCGCGCGCAAGCGCGACGCGGCGGCCCATGCCGCCGGACAACTCGGACGGCATAAGCTGCGCGGCGCCACGCAAGCCCACCGCGTTGAGCTTCATCAGCACGAGGTCGCGAATCATCGATTCGGGCAGGTCGGTGTGCTCGCGCATCGGAAACGCGATGTTCTCGTACACCGTCATGTCGGTAAACAGGGCGCCGAACTGAAACAGCATGCCGAACTTGCGGCGAAGCGCGTAGAGCGCGTCGGGCTCGAGCTCGGGAACCGATTGCCCGCCGACCAGCACCTTGCCTTTTTTCGGCTTCAGCTGGCCCCCGATCAGACGCAGTATCGTCGTCTTCCCCGATCCGCTCGCGCCCATGATGGCCACGATTTTTCCCCGCGGCACGGTCATCGTGATTCCGCGCAGGATCGGCCGCGTATCGTAGGCGAACGACACGTCGACGAGCTCGATGGCCGCAGCGGCGGGATTGAGCCGGCGCGTCGGGCTTAGGGTGGCATGCGAATCCGCGGTAGCGGCGACCGGCATCGGAACGTTTGGGAAATCGGGGAGGGACGTTGATTGTAGCCCGTTCGCCGCAACGCAACAACGACATGCGGCCGGAAGTGTAAGCCCCGCGCCAGCGATTCAGCCGCGAAGCAATCGCCGTTCGGCGAACGCGAGATCGCCGGGCTTGCCCAGCAGCACCAGGACGTCGCCGGCCTCGAAGCGGAAATCGGGCGCCGGCGCCGCGGCCCGGGCGCCGCGCCGGCGCACGCTGTTCACTTCGACGCGCCCGTTGAGCTCGATCTCGGCGAGGGACTTGCCGACCGCGGTCGAGCGATCGTTGAGCAGCACCGAGTGCAGCCGCGGCTGAAGATTGTCCTCGGCGTCGGCAGCGTCGGTCGCACCGTGGAAAAACCCGCGGAAGATGCTGTACCGCTCCTCGCGCACTGCCTGAATTCGGGCCAGCACGCGGTTCAGCGGCACGCCCAGCAGCAGCAGCGAGTGCGACGCGAGCATCAGGCTGCCTTCGAGCGTTTCCGGCACGACCTCGGCCGCGCCCGCCTTCAGCAGGCGGTCGAGTTCGGTGTCGTCGAACGTGCGCACGATCACCGGAACCTCGGGCCGCGTGTGCTGGACGTGGTGCAGTATCTTGATCGCGATCGCCGTGTCGGTGAACGTAATCGCCACGGCGCGCGCCTTTTGCAGTCCGGCCGCCGTCAGCGCTTCGCGCCGGCCAGCATCCGCATACACGACGTTGCCTCCGCCACCGGTGCTCGCCTCGGCGACGCGCTGCGGATCCGAGTCCAGCGCAAGAAACGGAATGCCTTCGGCTTCGAGCAGACGGCCGAGATTCTGGCCGCTGCGGCCGTAGCCGCAGACGATCACGTGATCCTGCCGGGAGATCGTGCGCGCGGCGATCTGCGTCACCTGCGCGGCGCGGGCGAGCCAGTCGTTGGCCGTCATACGGCGCACCAGCGGCTCGGCGACCTGGATCATGAACGGCGCCGCCAGCATCGACAGGACCATCGCCGCGAGCACCAGTTGCGGAAACGTCGCATCGAGGACGTGCAGATCGGTGGTCAACGCCAGCAGCACGATCGCGAACTCGCCGGCCTGCGCCAGATAGAAACCGGTGCGCAGCGCCGTGGCCAGCGGCGAACGGAACGCTCTCGCGAGAATGACGATCAGCACTAGCTTCGCCAGCACCGGACCGATCAGCAGCAGCAAGACCCAGCCGAGGTGGTCGAAGACGATGCCCAGATTCAGGTACATGCCGACGCTGACGAAGAACAGGCCGAGCAGGACATCGCGAAACGGCTTGATGTCTTCTTCGACCTGATAGCGGTATTCGGTTTCCGCGATCAGCATGCCCGCGAGAAACGCGCCCAGCGCGAACGACAGGCCGGCGAGCTCGGTCAGCGCCGCCAGGCCGAGCGTGACCAGCAGCACGTTGAGCATGAACAGCTCCGGCGAGCGCAGCCGGGCCACGATGTAGAACCAGCCGTGCATCACCTTCTGGCCGAAGAACAGGATCGCGGCGAGCGCGAAAGCAGCCTTGCCGGCGGCGATCGCCAGCGGCTTCCACAAGTCGGCGCCGCCCTCGGCCAGCGTCGGCACCGCGATCAGGAACGCGACCACCGCCAGGTCCTGGAACAGCAGGATGCCCATCACGTCGCGCCCGTGCGGCGAGTTGAGCTCCGAGCGTTCGGCGAGCAGTTTCGACACGATGGCGGTCGAGCTCATCGCCAGCGCCCCGCCGAGCGCGAACCCGGCAAGCCAGCTGAAGCCGAGGAAATGCAGGCCGATCATCGCCACCAGGGTCGTGATCGCGACCTGCGCGAGTCCCAGTCCGAACACGGCCCGGCGCATCGTCTTCAGCTGCGGCAGGCTGAATTCGAGCCCGATCGAGAACATCAGGAACACGACGCCGAATTCGGCCAGATCGCGCACGTTGGCGTCGTCCGGCACCCATCCCATCGCGTGCGGCCCGACCGCGATGCCGATCGCAAGGTAGCCGAGGATAGGCGGCAGGCGCGCCAGCCGGCAGAGAACCACCGCGACGACCGATGCGGCGAGCAACAGCAGTATCAGTTGCAGCGTATGGGTCATCTTTTTGCGTGGGCGCCGGCAGCCGCGCGAGACGACGAAGTGCGCCCCGCGCCGGGCTGCCCGGCACCGCGCGAGCGCCGTGCGAATGTAGCACAGAGCGTGCGCTTTCTAAGGGACGGTATACTGGCCGGATGCCCACGCCGATCCGCGCCCACGCCCCGGCTGCGCCCGCTGCCGCGCCGGGCGTCGATGCTGCGCGGGCGCTCGCGCTGGGCCGCAGCGTGCTGGCGACCGAGGCGATGGCGATCGACGTGCTGAAGCATCGCCTGGGCGATGACTTCGTCGCCGCGGCCGACGCGATCTACAGTTGCCGCGGCCGCGTCGTCGTCACCGGCATCGGCAAGTCGGGCCACATCGCGCGCAAGCTCGCGGCAACGCTCGCGTCGACCGGCACGCCGGCATTCTTCGTGCATGCCGCGGAGGCGGGTCACGGCGATCTCGGCATGATCACCGCCGACGACGTCGTGCTGTTGCTGTCGAACTCCGGCGAGACCGACGAGCTGCTGGTGCTGATCCCGCACCTGAAGCGCCAGGGCGCCAGGCTGATCGCGCTGACCGGCAACGAGCAGTCGTCGCTCGCGCAGGCGGCCGACATTCATCTCGACGCCAGCGTCGACAGCGAAGCCTGTCCGCTCGGCCTCGCGCCGACGGCGAGCACCACCGCCGCGCTGGCGCTGGGCGACGCGCTGGCGCTGACGGTGCTCGATGCGCGCGGCTTTTCGGTCGACGACTTCGCCCGAGCGCATCCGGGCGGTGCACTGGGGCGGCGGCTGCTGACCCACGTGCGCGACGTCATGCGCACCGGCGCCGCGCTGCCGATGGTGGCGGCCGATGCCTCTCTCGCCGAGGCGGTCGTCGAGATGAGCGGCAAGGGCATGGGCATGACCGCGGTCGTCGACGCCGAGCAGCGTGTAGCCGGCATTTTCACCGACGGCGATCTGCGCCGCAGCCTTGACCGCGTGCGCGACTTCGGCGCCGCGCGGGTCGCCGAGCTGATGACCCGCAACCCGCGGACGATCGCCGCCGACCTGCTGGCGATAGAGTGCGTCGATCTGATGGAAACGCCGCCGAAGGTCAGTCAGCTGCTGGTCGTCGATGGCGAGCGCAGGCTGGTCGGCGCGTTGCACATGCACGATCTCTTCCGGGCCAAGGTCGTATGACGCCGACGGACCTCGACAGCCGCGCACGCCGCGTGCGCCTGTTGTCCTGCGATGTCGACGGCGTGCTGACCGACGGCAAGGTCTACTACGCGGACGACGGCAGCCAGCTCAAGGCGTTCTCGTCGCTCGACGGCTTCGGCCTGAAAATGCTGCAGGAGGCGGGCGTGACCGTCGCCTGGATTTCCGGCAGCCGCGCGCCCGCGGTGACCCGGCGCGCCGAGGATCTTTCGGTCGCGCACGTCGTCCTCGGCGCCGAGGACAAGGTTGCCGCCTGGGAACGGCTGCGCAGCCAGCTGGGCATCGACGCGCAGGACTGCGCGCACATCGGCGACGACATGCCGGATCTGCCGGTGATCATGCGCTGCGGGCTGGGCGTGACCGTGCCGCACTCTCCGGCGGCGCTGCGCGGAGCCGCGCATTACGTGACGCGCGCCGACGGCGGCGCCGGCGCCGTGCGCGAGCTGTGCGAGCTGATCCTCGCCGCCAAGGGCGAGCTCGAGCCCCTGCTGAAGGCGTTCGCGCAATGAAGGTCCGCCAGCCGCTGCTCGACCGCCTCGTCGCATGGTCGCCCGCGCTGCTGCTCGGCGCGCTGGTGGCGATGACCTACTGGCTCGACGCGCAGGTGCGCGCGCCGGCGCCCAAATTCGACGGCTCGGGAAGGCACGACCCGGACATAACCATCGAGAATTTCAAGGCGGCCAGCCTCGACGACAAGGGCCGCATCCATCAGGCGCTGATTGCCCGTGCCGCGCGACACTATCCCGACGACGATTCGACCGACCTCGACGCGCCGGAGATCACGTTCAACGATCCGGGCAAGCCGCGCCTGACGGTTACCGCCGACAAGGCGAGCGTCAGCGGCGACCGCGACCACGTGGCTTTCACCGGGCACGTCAAGGGCGTGCGCGACGCTTCGTCGGATACGGCGAACGACGGACCCACGACGATCACCAGCGAGTATCTGCTCGTCATGCCCAAGGAGGACAGGATCGTCACCGACAAGCCGGTGACGATCGCCGACCCCCGTGGGATAATCAACGCGACCGGGCTGGATTACGACAACAAGAGCAAGACGGTCAAGCTTAAGTCCCATGTCAGCGGACAAATTGAGCCCCAGAAGAAATAGGCGATGATCGATCAGACGATGCGCACGCTGCCGGCCCGGGCCCTCGCGCGCGTTTGCTGCGCCTTGCTATGTCTCGGCACCGCCGCGGCACCGGCCTGGGCCGAGAAGGCCGACCGCGACAAGCCGATCAACTTCCAGGGCGACACCGGCGGCGGCAACGCCGAGACCAAGAATGGCGAGCTCACCGGCAATGTCGTCGTCACCCAGGGCACGCTTTCGATTCACGCCGATCGCATCACGTTCCACCAGAACACAGACAACTCGCTGTCGGCGATCGCCTACGGCAATCCGGTGACGTTCCGCGAAAAGCGCGACGGCGTCGACGAATACTACGAGGGCTTCGCGCAACGCATCGTGTACGACGGACAGAAGCGGTTCGTCGAGCTGTTCGACAACGCGCTCCTGAAAAAAGGCAGCGACCAGATTCGCAGCAATTACATCTCCTACGACGCGGCGACCGAGTCGTTCAAGGCCGAGGGCCGCCCGGACAGCGCGAGCCCCGCCTCCGGCGAAGTGCCGCTCGGAGCGCGGGTTCGCGGCGTATTCCAGCCGGAATCGAAGGATGCGAAGGACGCCAAGGGCGCGTCCGCGCCGCCAGCGCCCAAGCCCAACCCGCCGCTGCCGCTCAAGCCCGACGACAAGATCGGATCGCCCGCCGGCAAGTGAGCCGTCGGCGCATGCGATGAGCACGCTATCGGTCGCCGCGCTGAACAAGCGCTACAAATCGCGCATCGTCGTGCACGATGTTTCGCTCGCCGTGGGCAGCGGCGAGGTCGTCGGACTGCTCGGTCCCAACGGCGCCGGCAAGACCACCTGCTTCTACATGATCGTCGGTCTGGTCGCCGCGGACGGCGGCGCGATCGAGCTCGACGGCGACGACCTGACGCGAATGCCGATTCACGCGCGCGCACGGCTGGGCCTGTCGTATCTCCCGCAGGAGGCGTCGATCTTCCGCAAGCTCTCGGTGGCGGACAACGTGCAGGCGATCCTCGAGCTGCAGGGCATCGACGCCGACGAAATCGCCAACCGTCTCGACGCGCTGCTCGAGGACCTGTCGATTTCGCACCTGCGCGACGCGTCCGCCGTCAGCCTTTCCGGCGGCGAGCGCCGGCGCGTGGAAATCGCGCGCGCGCTGGCGACGAGACCGCGCTTCATTCTGCTCGACGAGCCGTTTGCGGGCATCGATCCGATCGCGGTGCTCGACATCCAGAAGATCATCGGCTTTCTGAAGGATCGCGAAATCGGCGTGATGATCACCGACCACAACGTGCGCGAGACGCTGGGCATCTGCGACCGCGCCTATATCATCAACGAAGGCCGGGTGCTGGCCTCGGGAACGCCCGACGAAATTGTTTATAATGAAAACGTCAGGAAGGTCTACCTGGGAGAGCATTTCCGGCTTTAGCCATGACGACGATAGCTCCGGGCAGGTGTGGGTCCCTGCCGGCCACGCGGCCGCTCCGCGCCGCCGGCGGCCGGGCCTCGCCCGTTCCCGCGCCGCAACACGAGCCCGGCACCTGCTCCCGCAACCGCGCGGAACCGCGATGAAGCCGACGCTGCAGCTCAAACTCAGCCAGCACCTGACGCTGACGCCGCAGCTGCAGCAATCGATCCGCCTGCTGCAATTGTCGACCCTCGAGCTCAATGCCGAGGTCGAACGGCTGCTTCAGGAAAACCCGCTGCTCGAAAAAGCCGAGGACGACGAGCACGTCGCGCCGCCGCCGGAATTCGCGCAGTCGGCGGCGACGTCGGCGACGGTCGACGAACCGCTGGAGCGATCGGACGGCACACTGCAGTCGGATTTCGATTCGATGACCAGCGCCGCGGGCGACGGCGACTGGGGCAGCTCGAGCGGCGGGACCGACGACGACGACGAACATTTCTCACCGCAGCAGGTCGCGACCAGCTCGCTGCGCGACCACCTCAATTCGCAGCTCGCTGAACTCAATCTTCCATTGCGCGATCGGCAAATCGTGTCGGCGCTGATCGACGCACTGAACGACGACGGCTACCTGACGACGTCGCTTGAGGAGCTTCTCGAGTTCTTTCCCGACGAGCTGGGCATCGACGCCGACGAGCTGCAAATCGCGCTCAGGCACCTGCAGAACTTCGAGCCCGCCGGCGTCGGCGCCCGCGACGCTTCCGAGTGCCTGGCGCTGCAGCTCAAGGTGATGCCCGAGAAGACGCCGTTCCTGTGCGAGGCGCTGAAGCTGGTCGAGCATCACCTGCCGCTCCTGGCCGCGCGCGACTTCGGCAAGCTGAAGCGGCTGCTGCATATCGACGACGCCGGCCTGCGGGGTGTGCGCACGCTGATCACCAGCCTGCATCCGCGCCCGGGCGGCGAATTTTCCAAGACCGAGGCGAACTATGTGATTCCCGACGTGGTCGTAAGAAAGATAAGAGGTCGCTGGGTCGCGGCGCTGAACGAGGCGGCGATGCCCAAGCTGCGGCTGAATCGCATCTATGCCGATATCCTCACGCGCAACCGGGGCTCGTCGAACCAGCAGCTTGCGGCGCAGCTGCAAGAGGCGAAATGGCTGATCCGCAACGTGCAGCAGCGGTTCGAGACCATCCTGCGCGTGTCGCAGGCCATCGTCGACCGGCAGCGGCATTTCTTCGACCACGGCGAAGTCGCCATGCGGCCGATGGTCTTGCGTGAGATCGCCGAGATCCTGAACCTGCACGAGTCGACGATCTCCCGCGTCACCGCGCAGAAGTACATGTTGACGATGCGCGGCACCTACGAGCTCAAGTACTTTTTCGGCAGCCACGTCGCAACCGACACCGGCGGCGCGGCATCTGCCACCGCCATCCGCGCGCTGATCAAGCAGCTGATCGGCGCCGAAGACCAGAATTCGCCGTTGACCGACAGCCGCATCGCCGACCTCCTGGGCGACCAGGGCATCGTCGTCGCGCGGCGCACGGTCGCCAAGTATCGGGAAGCGCTGCAGATACCGCCGGTAAATCTGCGCAAGGCCATCTAGGCCGCGCGCCAACGCGAAGGAGAGCTGGATGAACCTGAGCCTGAGCGGGCATCATCTTCTGATCACTCCCGCGATCCGCGATTATGTGACGTCGAAGCTCGACCGGGTGACGCGTCATTTCGATCACGTGATCGATGTCAACGTGGTGTTGTCAGTCGACAAGCTCAGGCAGCAGGTGACCGCCAATCTGCACATCCGCGGCAAGGACATCCACGCCGAGTGCGTCGACCCGGACATGTACGCGGCGATCGACGCGCTCGCGGACAAGCTCGACCGCCAGGTCTTGCGGCACAAGGAAAAGAAGAACGGGCAGCGCCACGAGCCCGCTGCGATCAAGCGCACGGCCAGCGTTCCGGGCCCGGGCAAGGCGCGCGCTCAATAGCCTGTCTCGCGGCGTATAATCGCGTCCGGCCAGGCGGCGCTCTCCAGCGTCCGCGCCGGATTCCGTCGACTACCGATCCCAGACGATGAACCAGATCGCGCAGCTTCTGCCCGAAGCGAACATCGCGCTCAACCTCGAAGCGACCAGCAAGAAGCGCCTGTTCGAGCAGATCGGAGCACTTTTCGAGTCGCATTCACAGATCGCGCGCTCGGTGGTGTTCGACAGCCTGTTCGCGCGCGAGCGGCTGGGTTCGACGGGACTCGGGCAAGGCATCGCCATTCCGCACGGCCGCATCAAGGGACTCAAGCAGGCGATGGGCGCATTCGTCCGCCCGCAGCAGCCGATCCCGTTCGACGCGCCCGACGGCAAGCCGGTCGAGCAGGTGTTCGTCCTGCTCGTTCCCGAGCACGCCACCGAGGAGCATTTGGAGCTTTTGTCCGAGCTCGCGCAGATGTTCGGCGAACGGACGTTCCGCGAACAGGTCGCGATGGCGGCCGATGCCGCCGAAGTGCACCAGGTGTTCGTGGCCTGGCAGCCCGAGCCCCTGTGAACCGCAGCGGCGCCACGCGGCAGGTGAGCATCGAGCGCCTGATCGCGGACAACCAAGAGCGTCTCGGCATGACGTGGCTCGCGGGCCGGCAGGGCGGCAACCGCGTGCTCACCGGCGAGGCCGCGCTGAAGCCGACAATCGGCCAGGTCGGGCACATGAACTTCATCCACCCGTTCCGCGTGCAGATGATCGGCGCCGCCGAGGCGGGTTATCTGCGCAGCCTGCCCGAGGACGCGCTGCAGCAGGCGATCTCGCGCCTGTTCACCACCGACCTGGCGGCGATCATCGTCGCCAACGGCGAGGAGATCCCCAAATATCTGCTCGACTCGTGCAACCGGCATCACATGGCGCTGCTGACCTCGCCGCAGCCGTCGCCGCACGTCGTCGACGTGATCCGGCTCTACCTGTCGCGCATGCTCGCCGAGTCGACGTCTCTGCACGGCGTCTTTCTCGACGTGCTCGAAATGGGCGTGCTGATCACCGGCGCATCGGCGATCGGCAAGAGCGAGCTAGCGCTCGAGCTCATTTCGCGCGGCAACGGGCTGGTCGCCGACGATATCGTCGAGCTCTACCGCATCTCTCCGGACACGCTCGAGGGACGCTGCCCGGCGGTACTCAAGGATTTCCTCGAGGTGCGCGGCATCGGCGTGCTCAACATCCGTACGATCTTCGGCGAAACGGCCGTGCGTCCGCGCAAGCTCCTCAAGCTGATGGTTCATCTCGAGGATCACAGCAACGAGCAATTCTCCGAGCTCGACCGGCTGCAGGTCAGCGCGACTTACCAGGAGATCCTGGGGGTGCCGATCCGCAAAGTGACGATTCCTGTGGCGGCAGGCCGCAATCTCGCGGTGCTGGTCGAGGCGGCGGTGCGAAATTTCGTTCTCAACCAGCGTGGCATCGACAGCACCAAGGAGTTCATCGAGCGCCAGCAGAAGTTGATGGAAGACGGCGGCTGACGGACCAAGATGGACCTGGTCCTGATCGGCGGCGTCTCCGGCTCGGGCAAGAGCGTCGCGCTCGCCGCGCTGGAGGACAGCGGCTACTACGCGGTGTCGAATCTGCCGTCGACGCAGCTCGGCGGCCTGCTCGAGCATTTGAAGCGCGCGCAACAGGAGCGCGTGGCGATCGCGCTGGATGTCAAGACCGATCCTGCCCTCGCCGGCTTGCAGGCGGCGATCGAGGCCGCGCGCGCCGAGGGCTGGACCGTGCGTTTTGTGTATCTGGACGCCAAGACCGAAACGCTGGTCAAGCGCTTTTCGGAAACTCGCCGCCGGCATCCGTTTTCCAGCGACGACCGCACGCTACGCGAGGCGATCGAGTTCGAGCGTTCGCGTCTGGCCGACATCCACTCGCTGGGTTACAGCTTCGACACCAGCGATCTGCCCGCGGCGGCGCTGCGCCGCTGGATCAAGGATTTCATCAGCGTCGATCCGTCGCGCATGACGCTGCTGTTCCAGTCGTTCGGATACAAGCACGGCGTGCCGCTCGACGCCGACCTGGTCTTCGACGTGCGCTGCCTGCCGAACCCTCACTACGAGCCGGAGCTCGCGCCGATGACCGGCAAGGACGCGGCGGTCATCGCCTATCTCGAGAGCCATCCCGAGGTCGAGCGGATGTATACCGACATCTACCATTTCGTCGCGAGCTGGCTGCCCGATTACGCACGCGACAATCGCAACTACCTGACGGTGGGGATCGGGTGCACCGGCGGCCGGCATCGATCCGTCTACCTGGCCGAGCGGCTGGCGCAGGCGTTCGGCGGCCGCTATCAGGTGCATACGCGCCATCGCGAGATCGGCTGACGTCCGCGCGCCTGAGCTAGAATCATCCGATGACCACCGCGAAAACCGTGACCGTCGCATTCACCGGCGCGTCCGGACTGCCGTACGGCTTGCGCCTGCTCGAATGCCTGATCGCCGCGCGGGCGCGCGTCTTTCTGCTGTACTCCCCGGCGGCGCAAGTCGTGGCCAAGCAGGAGCTCGACCTCACCCTGCCCACACAGCCAGCCGCCGCGGCGAGCTACTTCGCCGAGCGCTATGGCGCTGTGCCGGGACAGCTGACGGTGTTCGGCCGCGAGGACTGGATGAGCCCGGTCGCATCGGGCTCGAACCCGGCCGATGCGATGGCCGTCTGCCCGTGCAGCATGGGAACGCTGGGCGCGCTCGCCGCGGGGCTGGCCGACAATCTGATCGAGCGCGCCGCCGACGTGATGCTCAAGGAACGGCGGACGCTGGTGCTGGTCCCGCGCGAGACGCCGCTTTCGGCGATACATCTTTCCAACATGCTGAAGCTCTCGCGCGCCGGCGCCGTGATCCTGCCTCCGTCTCCGGGCTTTTACGGACATCCGCGCACGATCGAGGACCTCGTCGACTTCGTCGTCGCGCGCGTGCTCGACCAGCTCGGCATCGAGCACGAGCTCGGACCTCGCTGGGGCGCGGTGCGCGGCGCGACGCCGCGCTTCGAGCGCGCCTGAGGGCCGGCGATGCTGCCCTTCCGGCGCGGCGCGCCATCGCGCGAGCCGCTGACGCTGCCGCTGTTTCCGTTGAAGGCCGTGCTGTTTCCCGGCGGATTGCTGCCGCTGAAGGTCTTCGAGCAGCGCTACATCGACATGACCAAGCGCTGCATCCAGGACGACAAGCCGTTCGGCGTGTGCCTGCTGACGCGGGGCGACGAAGTCGCGCGGCGCGGCGCCTCGGAGACGCCGGAGTTCGCGCTAATCGGCACGCTGGCGAGAATCACTTCGTGGGACATGCCCCAGCTCGGCATCCTGCAGCTCAAGACCGAGGGCGGCAGCCGGTTCCAGGTGCACTCGCATCGCACTGCGGACGATGGCCTCGTGCTGGCCGAGGCGACCTCGCTCCCGCCCGAGCCCAAGGTCCCGCTGCCGGAAACGCATCAGCAACTCGCGGGATTGCTCGAACTGATGATCAATCGTGTCGGGCGCGAACATTTCGCGGGCGAGGCGCTCGACGACGCCTCGTGGGTCGGCTACCGGCTCGCCGAGCTCTTGCCGCTGCCGGCGAACATCAAGCAGAGCATGCTCGAAATCAACGACAGCGAAGTGCGGCTCGCGGCGATCGCGCAATTTCTCAAGCAGCAGGACCTGCTGTAGCGTCGCCGGCGCCGCGGCCTTCGCCGCATGCCCGCTGCTATAATTTGCGCTTGAGCAGCATCGCGGGAATGCACCATGGCGGGCCACAGCAAGTGGGCGAACATCAAGCACAAGAAGGCTGCCACCGATGCCAAGCGCGGCAAGATCTTCACGCGGCTGATCCGCGAAATCACCGTCTCATCCAAGCTCGGCGGCATCGACGCCTCGACCAATCCGCGGCTGCGGCTCGCGGTCGACAAGGCGATGGACAACAACATGCCGAAGGACACGATCGAGCGCGCGATCAAGCGCGGTTCGGGGGGCGCCGACGACGCGAGCTATGAGGAGATCCGGTACGAGGGCTACGGCATCAACGGCGCGGCCGTGATCGTCGACTGCCTGACCGACAACCGGACGCGCACCGTCGCCGACGTGCGCCACGCCTTTTCCAAGAACGGCGGCAATCTCGGCACCGACGGGTCGGTGGCGTTCCTGTTCAGCCATTGCGGACAGATCGTGTTCGCGCCGGGCACCGACGAAAACAGGCTGATCGAGATCGCGCTCGACGCCGGCGCCGAGGACGTCGTCGCCCACGACGACGGCTCGTCGGAAGTGATCACCGCGCCGAACGACCTGGTGCGAGTCAGGCAGGCGCTGGCTGACGCGGGTCTCAAGTCCGATTTCGCCGAGGTGACGATGAAACCGACAGTGGAAGTCGAATGCAAGGGCGAGGACGGCGTCCGGATGCAGAAGCTGCTCGATGCGCTCGAAGCGCTCGACGACGCGCAGGACATCTATACGACCGCAGTCATCGTCGAATGAACCAGATCCAAATTGCGCGACGGATACTGGGTATCGATCCCGGTCTCCGGGTGACAGGTTTTGGCATAATCATCTGTACCGGCAACCGCCTGCAGTACGTGGCCAGCGGCTGCATACGCAACACATCAGGCGAGTTGCCCGATCGGCTCAAGCTGATCGTGCGCGACCTCGCCACTGTCATCGGCGCGC
>DATASF010000194.1:0-3227 GCA_036269335.1 Casimicrobiaceae bacterium | reverse complement strand
GGATGTTCACGGGGGTCATGACGAAATAGGCATAGGGCCAGCTCGCCAGGATGACGGTGCCGCCGATCAGACCACGCACGTCGCCGGAGCGCACGTAATCCGCGTAGCCTGAGAATGCCGAGATGATCGCGATCACGGCGAGCAGCACGAAACCGCGCCGATTGCTCGGGACCCATTCGCGCACGATCGCGTGGGCATCGAGGGCGAGCCGGGCGGGCTGCTCGACGAGGTTGACGTAGAGAGCGGCGCCGAGGAAGACGCAGGCGGCCGCGAAGGCGAACAGGTCCGGTCGCATCTGCGGTGCTCATCCGCGCCAATCCGTATCGATCTAGCGCGCGCCGCCCGCGCGGGCGTTGATGGGCGTCAATTTGTGTGCCCGCGCATTCCGCCCTCGAACATTGACAGCCGTCATGGCGCCGATCGCATGAACATCGCGACGATCATGGGCCTGATTCAACGTTCCGGAAGGCGGCCTCGTCGTGACACTCGGTTCGGAAAACCAAGACGTGCAGAGCAAGCCGACGCCGCAAGGGTCGCGGGCCTTCGCACAGGACGGCCCGCGTGCCGACGCGGTCGCGCCGGCCCCGGAGGCGCCCGATATATTGGAGGCGCGCCGGGACAGGGCCGGGCCGCTGCAGATGCTGCCGCGCTGGCGCACGTTGCGCCGTCACCTGGTCCCCCCCGCCGCCGCGGTGGTCGCGATCGCCGCCGCGATGGCCGCCGGCGCGTGGTGGTGGACGAGCGCACTGCACTATGAATCGACCGACGATGCCTTCGTCGATACCCGCAAGGTGCAGGTCGCCTCGGCGCTCAATGGCATCGTGATCGACGTCCCGGTGACCGACAACCAGCTGGTCGACGCCGGGGCGGTCCTGGTGCGAATCGATCCGCGCGATTTCGCAAGCGCGCTCGCGCAGGCGAAGGCGCAGGTCGCGCAGGCGGTTGCGACCCTCGACAATTTCGATGCCCAGATCGACGCGCAGAATGCCCACATCGACCAGGCACGCGACCAGGTCAGGCTGTCGCAGGCGGCGGTCGAATTCGCCCGCGCCGAGAACGACCGGGCGCAGCGCCTGCTGAAGACCGGCAGCGGGACGCTGCAGCAGGCGCAGCAGACCGAGTCGACCTTGCGCCAGAACAACGCGACGCTCGGGTCCGCGCAGGCGAGCCTGACGGCGGCGGTGAAGCAGATCGCGATTCTGCGCGCCCAGCGCGACGGCGCCGCCGCCCAGCTCGACAGCGCGCGGGCGGCGCAGGTCCAGGCAGAGACGAACCTGTCGCGCACGAACGTGCTCGCGCCAGTGCGCGGCCGCGCCGCCAGCATCTTCGCCGCCAAGGGCGTGTACGCGGTCGCCGGGCAAGCGCTGATGATGTTCGTGCCCGAGGAAAACTGGGTCACGGCCAATTTCAAGGAAACCCAGCTCGACAAGATGCGGCCGAACCAGCCGGCCGAGATCCGCATCGATGCCTATCCGGGACAGAGCTTCCAAGGGCATGTCGACAGCATCCAGCCCGGCAGCGGGGCCGCCTTCAGCTTGCTGCCGCCGCAGAACGCGACCGGCAACTACGTCAAGGTCGTCCAGCGCGTGCCCGTGAAGATCGTCTTCAATACGCCTCCCGCCGTCTATGTCGGACCCGGCATGTCGGTCGTGCCGACCGTCAAGGTGCGATGAGCGCCGCCCGCCGGCCGATGCGGGACATTCTTCCCCGCTCGGCGGCCGGCAACCGCAATCCCTGGCTCGTCGCCGTCGTGCTGTCGATCGCGACCTTCATGGAAGTGCTCGACACCTCGATCGCCAACGTCTCGTTGCGCAACATCGCGGGCAGCCTCGCGGCGAGCCTCGACGAGAGCACCTGGGTGCTGACGAGCTACCTGGTGGCGAGCGCCGTGGTGCTGCCGATCAGCGGTTGGCTCGCCGGCGTGATCGGGCGCAAGCGCTTCAACATGCTGAGCATCGCCATCTTCACGACAAGCTCGGTGCTGTGCGCATTCGCGCCGAACCTGCAGACGCTCATCGTGTTTCGCATCATCCAGGGCCTCGGCGGCGGCGGGCTTGCGCCGGTCGAGCAGTCGATGCTCGCCGACACCTTTCCGCTGCGCCAGCGCGGGCAGGCTTTCGCGCTGTACGGACTGGCCGTGATCGTCGCGCCGACAGTCGGCCCGACACTCGGCGGCTGGCTGACCGACAACCTGTCGTGGCACTGGATCTTCCTGATCAACGGGCCGGTCGGCCTGGTCGCGCTGATCCTGGTGCAGTGGCTGGTGAGCGAGCCGCAAGCCCTCGAGCACGAGCGCCGCGCGCGCCTCGCGCGCGGCCTCAGGGTCGACTGGGTCGGCTTCCTGCTGGTGGCGGCGTGCCTCGGTAGCCTCGAGATCGTCCTCGACAAGGGCGTCGAGGACGACTGGTTCGCGTCGCGCCTGATCGTCACCTTCGCGATCGTCTCGCTGGTGTCGTTCCTGCTGCTGGTGCCGTGGGAGCTGTCGCGCGGGGATCCGATCGTCGACCTGCGGCTGTTCGGGCATCGGCATTTCGCGACCTGCGCGGCGCTGATGTTCGCGGCCGGCGCGGTGCTGTTCAGCTCAACCCAGCTGCTGCCGCAACTGGTGCAGACCAATTTCCAGTACACCGCGACCTGGTCCGGTCTCGCGCTGATGCCGGGCGGGATCGCCATGGCGATGATGATGCCGTTCGTCGGATTTCTCTCCAATCGCGTCGCTCCGAAATTCCTGATCGGCTGCGGACTGACGGTGGTCGCGCTGTCGATGTGGCATCTGACCTCGCTCAGCCCCGACGCGAATTTCGGCTTCTTCACCTGGGCGCGCATTTTTCAGACCGTTGGGTTGCCGCTGATGTTCGTCCCGATCCTCTCGTCGTCCTACGCCGGGCTGCCGCAACATCAGACCGACCACGCCTCCGCCCTGATCAACGTCGCCCGCAACATCGGCGGCAGCGCCGGCATCTCGCTCGCCAACACGGTGCTGACCAACGCTACGCAGATCCATCAGAACTACCTGACGGATCAGCTCGTTCCGCCGTCGCCCGCCTACCAGCAGATGCTGCAGGCCGCGGTCAATCAATTCTTGTTCGTGGCGGCGCCGCCGGACGCCCTGCAGCGCGCCTATGCGCTGATCGAGCAGATCGTGCAGCAACAGGCGGTGCTCCTGTCCTATATCGACGTGTTCTCCTTGTGCGCGATCGCCGCCGCGCTGCTCATCCCGGTTCCCT
>DATASF010000193.1:0-6753 GCA_036269335.1 Casimicrobiaceae bacterium | reverse complement strand
CACCGCGCCGCTTCGAACGACGACCCCGATCGCCGTGGCGACGGCGTTGAGCGTCACGCCGGCGCAGGCGACGAGCGCCTCGAGCAACATGTCGCCCGAGCAAGCGCTCAGGCCGTCGCCTCCGGTTGCCGGGTGCAGTCCGGCCGTAGCGAGCGCCTTGCCTGTCTCCACGCTGCAGGTGACGCCTTCGCCCAAACGGCCCTGGGCCTTCAGGGTAATCATCGCCGCGTCGGGATGCGCTTTATAGCGCTCCTTGATCGGCGTCTGGATGGCCTTGAGTTCTTCAGTCTTCATCGCTCGCTCTGTCTTTATCCGGCCTCGGAGCGTGTTATAGAATGATCCGGGCAGGGCAATGTCCAACCAACCGTGTGAAAGCCTCCGCACGTGCAAGTCGT
This sequence comes from Casimicrobiaceae bacterium, assembly GCA_036269335.1. Classification (GTDB taxonomy): domain Bacteria; phylum Pseudomonadota; class Gammaproteobacteria; order Burkholderiales; family Casimicrobiaceae; genus PALSA-1003. The sequence goes on along the minus strand of DATASF010000193.1, from coordinate 6,358 downwards.
TGATTGTACGCCATCTGACCCAAAGCCATCGCGCCGCGGCGCTTGTCGCCCGGTCGGGAACCGAGTTCATGCTCGGCATATTTCTAGGAAAGGAACCACCATGTTCAAGCGTCTGATTCCGATCTTCGCACTGTTGTCGTTGATCCTGCCGATGTCGCTCGCGTGGGCCGACGACGACTACCAGGAAACGATCAATGTCTTCAAGAAAGCCGGCGAGAGCGCCAACTTCTTCAAGACGGCATACGGATACGCCGTTTTTCCGACGATCGGAAAAGGCGGCGTCGGTATCGGCGGCGCGTTCGGCAAGGGCCGGGTGTACGAAAAGGGGAAGTACGTTGGCGACGCGTCGATGACGCAAGTCACCGTCGGCTTCCAGCTCGGCGGTCAGGCCTACAGCCAGATCGTGTTTTTCAAGGACCAGCGCGCGTTCAAGGACTTTACCAGCGGCAACTTTGCCTTCGGCGCGGAAGCTTCCGCAGTAGCGATCACCGCGGCCGCCGGGGCAAAGGCGAACACGAGCGGCTCATCGGCCGGCGCAAGCGCCGGCAGGCATGACGCCACGACGGTAGGTGAATACAACAACGGCATGGCAACGTTTACCGTGGCCAAAGGCGGGCTGATGTACGAAGCCAGCATCGGCGGACAGAAGTTCGGCTATACGCCGCGCTGACTGTTTCGGACGGCCGGCGGGCGCAAAACCGTCGGCCGGGCTTCATGCGGGTTGCGCGACAGCCCACAGCTCGTTCAGGCGTCGCGCGAACCGGGTTCCCAGCGCCTCGTCCTCGTGCATGAAATAGACATAGGTCTGCGGCAGAGCGGCCGCCGCAATCCGTGCCGCCCACGCGCTTAGGTCGTGGTCGTCGTAATGGGTGCGTCGCAAGCGGACATAACCCCAGTCCGAGGTCGCTACAAACGGCGTTTCTCCTTCGTCGGTATCGGTGACGCAAAGGATCGCGCCGCGATCGCGCAGCATCGCGTAGGCCTCGTCGTCCTGCCACGAGTCGTGCCGAAACTCGAAGGCGGCGCGCGTGCCCGGGGGCAGCAGCGCGAGGAACTCCTGCAATCGAGGAAGATCCTTCTTGAGGAACGGCGGCAACTGGAACAGCAGGACGCCGAGCTTCGATCCCAGCGCGCCCGCGCGGCGCACGAATTCGGCCACGTTCGATCCGGCTTCGCGCAAGCGCAGGTCGTGGGTGATGCGCCGCGGCGACTTGAGCGTGAACGTGAAGTGATCGGGTACCTGCTCGGCCCATTGCGCGAGCATCGATTCCGCCGGCATGCGGTAGAACGTGTTGTTGATCTCGACCGTCGCAAAATGTTCGGCGTAGTAGCGCAGCATCTCGCTGGCAGGGAGTTTTTCCGGATAGAACGCGCCCAGCCATTCCTTGTACGAGTACCCGCTCGTTCCCGCCAGCAGCTTCATCGCGTTTTCTCCGGCTTGAATCCGACTCGCGCCATCGCGGCCGGGGTCAGCGCAACCGCCGCGTCGGCGATGTCGCGCCACGGGTCGGTCTTCACCTTCTTGAGGCGCTTCGGCATGTTCGTCACGTTGAAATGATCGAAGCGCAGATCGCGTGAAAGCTCGTCCCAGGCGACCGGCGCCGATACCGGTGCGTTCGCCCGCGCCCGGGTCGAATAGGCGGCGACCGCGGTCGCGCCCTCGCCGTTGCGAAGGTAATCGATGAAAATCTTCCCCCGGCGCGAGATCTTCAGCAGCTTGGACGTGAAGCGGTCGGGGAAGGTCCGTTCGAGCAGCTCGGCCACGGCCTTGGAGAATCCTTTGACCGTTTCCCAGCCGACGCCCGGCTGAATCGGCACGACGACGTGCAAGCCCTTTCCGCCGGTCGTCTTCAGAAACGGCGCGAGCCCGACATTTTCCAGCAGCGTCTTGACCAGCAGCGCCGCCTGCCGCAAGCCTTCCCATTCCACCGCGTCGTCGGGATCCAGGTCGAAAATGATGCGGTCGGGAAAGAGGAGGCTCGGCGCGCGAGATCCCCACGGGTGCAGCTCGAGGACGCCCATCTGCAGCAACGCGACGATCGCCGGAACCGAATCGGCCATCATGTAAAGTGAGACGCTGCCGTCGCCGTTCTGGATCTCGACACGCGAGATCGCCTCGTTGACGCCGCCCTCGGCCTTCTTCTGGTAGAAACATTCCTCGTTCCAGCCGTTCGGGCAGCGAAGCAGGGTCAGCGGACGGCCGCGAACATGCGGCAGCATCCACTCGCCGACGGCCGCGTAGTACAAGGCGAGGTCGCGCTTGGTGACCTGCGCCTCCGGATAGAGGTTCTTGTCGGGATTGCTGACCACGATGCCGGCGACGGCGTTCTTGTCGGCAACGGGCTGCGCTTTCGCCCTCGAGGGCGGGCGTGGCGGCGGCTCGTCCGATGCCTCATCGACCTCCGATGTCTCCGGGCGCTCGCGAACGACTTCGCTTGCGCGCTTGTCTGCGCGCAAGCCCAGGAACGACGGATGGCGCAAGGTGCCGTCGTCGGTCCACTCGGCGAAAGACACCTCGGCGACCAGCACCGGCCGTACCCAGTGGGCACGGCGCGCTTCCGCGCCGCGCGGCGGATTGTGGAATGGGCTCTCCTCCTGCACCAGCGCCGACAGCGAGCGGCTCAACGCGGCGAGCGCGGCATCGCTGAATCCGGTGCCCACCTTGCCCGCATACGCCAGCCTGCCGTCCGGCTCGTTGACGCCGAGCAGCAGTGCGCCGAATCCCTGGCGCGATCCTTCGGGATCGGTAAAGCCGCCGATCACCATCTCCTGCCGCCGCATGCACTTGATCTTCTGCCACGCGGGCCCCCGGCCACCGCGATAAGGCAGGTCGGCCCGCTTGGAGATCATTCCTTCGAGGCCGAGGTCGCCGACATTCTGCAGGAACGCCGGCCCAGGGACCGCGAAATGCTCGCTGTACTGGATCGCTGCCGGCGCGCTCGACAGCAACTCGCGCAACAGGCGCTTGCGTTCGGTCAGCGCGACGCCGCGCAGATCGAAGCCGTTCAGGTGGAGCAGATCGAACGCCAGGTACTTGAGGTTGCGGGAATCCGCCGCGGAAAGCGCTTTTTGCAAGGCCTGAAAACTGGTGCGTCCTTTGGCGTCCAGCGCGACGACCTCGCCGTCGAGCCACGCATCGTCGACCGGCAGCAGCGCGAGTGTGCGGGCGAGCGCGTCGAAGTCGCCGGTCCAGTCGTTGGCGGTGCGCGACACCATCCGTGCCCGCTTGTCCGCGACCCGGCACAACATCCGGTACCCGTCGTACTTGATTTCGTGCACCCAGGCGGCACCCGTCGGCGGCGACTTGGCCGCCGTCGCCAGTTGCGCTTCGATCAGGTCCGGCAGCGGCGCCTTGCGCGCCCCCTTGATCCTGGCGAGTCCAGCGATGGCGTTGGCGCGCGGCTTGCGTATCGCCCCGCTCTTGACGTTGGCGGCGACCGACTGGTTCGAATGCCACACTCTGTCCGCATCGACGGCGATCTGCTCGAGACTCCGGCCGCTGACGACGCTTTCCGGGCGATCCTCGGCGATCAGCCCCTCGGCGCCCAGGCGCGCGAATTCGTCGGCCTCCTTGAACAGCAGCCAGCTGTTCTCGCCGCCGTACTTCCCGCCGCGGCTGCGCACCAGATTCCAGGCGCCCCTGAGCTTTTCGCCATCGAGTTCGAACTTCAGCCGTCCCTTGGCATAGCCTTCGTCGGGATCGGCCTTCGGCGTCCAGGTTCCGCGATCCCACACCATGACGGTGCCCGCCCCGTACTGCTTGGGAGGGATGACGCCCTCGAAGTCGCCGTACTCCAGCGGGTGATCCTCGACGTGCATCGCCAGACGCTTGTCGTTGGGATCGAGGCTCGGGCCCTTCGGTACGGCCCAGCTCAACAGCACGCCGTTGAGCTCCAGCCGGAAATCGTAATGCAACCTGCTCGCCGCATGCTTCTGGATGACGAATGCGAGCTTGCGCGACCGGCGTTGGCCGACCTTGCCCGCCGGCTCGGGCGTCACCCGGAAATCACGTTTTTGCCGATAGCGCTCGAGGGCCATGGGTTAGCGTAAAGGTCGGATCACGATGCCTTATCTGCAACGGCCCGGAGACGCCGCGCCGGAAAAGTATGCCGTTTAGTTGTAGATCGTCCGATATTTTGGCACGATGAACGGTTCCGATACCGTATCCCCATCACGGAGGCCCTATGGCCGCTCGCGCATTGGCTTCGGTCACAGTCGCTTTTGGCATGGTTTCGATCCCGGTCAAGCTCTATACGGCGACCCAGGCTCAGGCCGGCGTTTCGTTCAACCTGCTGCACGCGGCGTGCGGTTCCCGGCTGAAACAGCAATACCTGTGCGCCCGTGAAGGCGTCGTCGTCGAGCGGGCGGACATGGTCAAAGGCTACGAGTTCGCCAAGGACCAGTATGTGACCTTCACGCCGGAAGAGTTGAAGGAGCTCGAAGAGAAGGGCACCCAGACGATCGAGATCAGCGAGTTCGTGCCGGCGGAGAGCATCGACCCGATCTATTACGACAAGGCGTATTTCCTCGGGCCCGACAAGGGCGGCGCGAAGCCGTACGCGCTGCTGGCGGAAAGCATGCGGCAGACCGGCCAGACCGCCGTCGGGCGTTACGCCGCGCGCGGCAAGCAGTACATCGTTCAGTTGCGCGCCGTACCGGGCGGGCTGGTGATGCAGCAGCTTCTATACGCTCCCGAAGTTCGCTCGCTCGCCGATGTCGGGATCGAGGAGGCCCCGGTGCGCGATAACGAGCTCGCGCTGGCCAAGCAGCTGATCGCGCAGATCTCGTCCAAGGAGTTCGATCCCGCCGCGTACGAGGACGACGTGAAGAAGCGGATCGAGGCCGCGGTCCAGAAAAAGGTCGAAGGCGAGGAAATCGCCCTTTCGCCCAGCGCGCCGGAAACAGGCGCCCAGGTCATCGACCTGATGGAGGCGCTGCGCGCCAGCCTCGAAAAGACCGCGGGCAAGCGTACCCCGGCGAAATCCGCCGCAGCCGCTCCGCCGTCCGAAATCAAGAGCGCGCAGCGCAAGCCACCGAAGAAAATCGCCACCGAGCCGGAAACTCGCCGCAAGGCGGCCAAGCGCTAGGGCGGCGCTCGATGCCCGTGACGTCGTGACCGAAGGCTATTCGCTCCGCGAAGTCGCCAAGCTGCTCGGACTTTCCCGTTCCATCCTCGGTCGGCTCATCGACGCGGGCTTCGTATCGCCGACCCGTGGCAGCCGGCGCGAATACCGGTTTTCGTTTCGCGACCTCGTGCTGTTGCGCGCGGCCCAGGGCCTGACCGAAGCCAAGATTCCGTCGTCGCGCATCCTGCGTTCGCTGCGCCGATTGCGCTCGCAATTGCCGCAGCAAGTCCCTTTGGACGGTTTGCGGATCGAGGCGGTCGGCGACGCTGTGGTGGTGAGCGAAGGCCAGAAGCAATGGCGTCTCGACGACGGCCAATACGTGATGCAGTTCCAGGTCGCATCGCCCGACGGGCGGCTCGCCTTTTTCGGTCCAGCCGAGGCACCGTCGGTGCCGATTGAAGAATCGTGGTTCGAGCAGGGACTGGCGCTCGAACGCACGAACCCCGAGCAAGCGTGCGAAGCGTATCGCCGGGCGCTCGCCGCCGATCCCGCGCACGGCGGCGCCTGGGTTAATCTGGGCAGACTGCTGCACGAGCTCGGCCGGATGCAGGAAGCCGAAACCGTGTACGGCGCAGGACTGGCCGCGTGCGGCGCGGACGGCACGCTGCTGTTCAATCTCGCCGTGCTGCTGGAAGACATGCATCGGGCCGACGACGCCGCGGTCGCATACCGCGCTGCACTGGCCGCCGCGCCCGATCTCGCGGACGCGCATTTCAACCTGGCGCGCCTGTGCGAGGCGCGTGGATTGCACCAGGACGCGGTGCGGCACTTCAGCGCTTTTCGCAAGCTGACCGGCAAGCGGTGACCGGCGACCGGACTCGCCGCACGGGTGAGGCGATCAATCAAATTGCAAGAACGACCGATGATGCCAGCGAATGCCGAAGCGCCGTCAGACCGGATCCTGTTCATCGGCAACAGCTATACGTCGCGCAACCAGCTTCCGCGCTTGCTCTCCGATCTCGCTGCAGCTGCCGAGCATCCAAGGCGCGTCGAGTTCGAGCTGATCTTTGGCGGCGGGGCGAGTCTCAAGCGCCACTGGAATGCCGGCATCGCCCGGGAGAAACTCGCAAGGCTGTCGTGGAACTACGTCGTACTTCAAGAACAATCGACGCTGCCGCTGAAGAACGCGGCGCGCTATCACCAAAGCGTCCGCCTGTTCGCTCGCGAGATCGCCCGAGGCGGCGCGAAGACCGCGCTGTACCTGACCTGGGCCAGGCAGCATGCGCCGGAAA
>DATASF010000192.1:0-25400 GCA_036269335.1 Casimicrobiaceae bacterium | reverse complement strand
AGATCAACAAGAACGTCTACGACCGGATGCTGGGCTAGCGGACGATCACGCAGTTTGCGCCGGTCCATAGCGCATTCGGCGTCGGCGGGTCGATCGTCACCCGCAATTCCCTGATCTTGATGCCGTTGCGCTGCTCGACTTCCTTGATGACGTCGGCCAGCAACGGCACGACGATATCGCACAGCTCTTTTTCCGCGTGCGCGTAAGGGACGAAGTTCTCGCTGACGGTCGACATAGGTGCGGTGATCAAGCAGTGACGAGACGAGTCTATGCGCGTCGCCTAGTCGGCTGTCAAGTTTGTATGGTACCGAACAATGATTTTTCCACCCTGCGCGCTGAAGCATAGCGTCGAGCGCGGTAGTCACTTCCGATCGCGCGTGCCCTGCGCGCGCGACCCACCCCGCGATGGTCTTGCCAGCACGTCGCAATCCGCCGATGATTCAAGCTGCTTGCCGCCCCGCCATCTGTCGCAGAATCGAGGAACTTCCGGCCGCGCAGGCTGACTGTCGTAATACCGTCGGCAACGCCGACCTGGCCGCCGCGACGTAGGTCACCGCGCGGCGCGCGGGTGTCGTCTGACGCCGCCTTCAGGCTTTCAGGTTCTCCTTGAAGAACGCGATCGTGCGCGACCAGGCCAGCTTTGCGGCGGCCTCGTCGTAACGCGGCGTCGTATCGTTATGGAAGCCGTGGTTCGTTCCCGCGTACATGAACATCTGATACCTGACGCCGTGCGTCTTCAGTACCGCCTCGAACGCGGGCCATCCGGCATCGATGCCTTGGTCGAGTGCCGCGTAATGCAGCAGCATCGGCGACTTGATTCTGGCGGCATCCGCGGGATTCGGCTGCGGACCGTAGAAAGGCACGGCGGCGGCCAGATCCGGCATCCGTGTCGCCAGCGTGTTGACGATGCCTCCGCCGTAGCAGAAACCCACCGCGCCGATTTTTCCCGTGCATTCGGGACGCGATTTCAGAAACGCAGCGGCGGCGATCAGGTCCTCGGTCGTTTTCCTGCGGTCGAGCTGGCCGAATAGCTGCGCCGCCTTTTCGTCGTCGCCTTGATAGCCACCGAGAGGCGTCAGTGCGTCGGGTGCGAACGCGACGAAATTCTCCACCGCAAGGCGCCGCGCGACGTCCTCGACGTAGGGATTGAGGCCGCGATTTTCGTGGTAGACGACCACGCCCGGCCACTTGCCCCCGGAGCTCGGCCGGGCGAGATACCCGCGCATCGTGCCCGAGCCCTGCGGCGAATCGTAAGTCAGATATTCGGTCTTGATGCGGGCGTCGTCCTTGGCCACCTGCTGCGCCAGCGCGTAATTGGGCGTCAGGCTTTCCAGCATCGCCGCGGCGGTAAAGCCGCCGACGGCGTATTTCGCCGCGCGGTCGAGGAATTCACGGCGACTGATGCCGCCGTGGATGTAGCCATCGAAAAGTTTCAGTACGGCAGGCGGAAAATCGCTGGCCTTCTTGCGTTCCATTGGAGCTCCTCCTTCGGGGGGGCTGAAGCAGCGTGTTGTTTGGAAATCCTAGCGAGTTGTGCACCGGCCGCCAAGCCGGTGATGGCCGCGCTAAAGCAACGCGCGTGCCAGACATCGGCTCGCATGCCGTCAAAGGGTCTGGCAGCGACCATGGCTTAGACACGGGGACCAACGTGATTCGTTCCCATGCGCGTTGGTGTTTGCTGTGGTCAGGTCGACGCGACGTTCTTCGATGCGGCAATGAATCGGCGGCCGCCCTATCGCTCCGGTGATTGCGTACAATCGGGCGCCGGAGGTGTCCGATCAAATCCGTCCGCGTCCTTAACTGCGTTGCCCTGGCCGCTGCCGTGTCCCTCGTCGCGGGGATTTGCACCGCGTCGCCGGTCGAGCCGGCCACCAAGTCGGCGCGACGCGGCGGCGCCGCCAAGACGCATGCGATCGAATGGACCGCCTACGCGAACGATGCCGGGGGCACCAAATATTCCCCGGCCGCGCAGGTCACGCGGGACAACGTCTCCCAGCTCGTTCCGGCATGGACCTACCGCACCGGCGATTACGGCATCGGAACCGCGCTCGTGCGCGACGAGACGACGCCGCTTTTCGTCGACGGCGTGCTCTACGCGTCGACGCCGTTCGGCGGTGTGAGGGCGATCGACGGGGCAACCGGGCGGGAGCTGTGGGCGTTCGATTCCGAGCTCGACCTGGAAGGCGATTACGGTGACTTCACCAATCGGGGCGTCTCGACATGGCTGGATCCGTCGCGCTCGCCCGACGCAAAGTGCCGGCGGCGGATCTTTGTCGCTCCGGTCGATGCTCGGCTGATCGCGCTGGATGCGCGGACCGGCGCGCCGTGCGCCGACTTCGGCGAAAAGGGACAGGTCCATCTCGATCGCGGGCTCAGGAACGAGCCCAAGTATCGCGGCGAGTATGCGATCACCTCGCCGCCGACGGTCGTCGGCGAACTGGTCGTCGTCGGGTCCTCGATTTCGGACAACCAGCGGGCGATGGCGCCGGAGGGCGTCGTGCGCGCGTTCGATGTGCGCACCGGCGCCCTCAAGTGGGCCTGGGACCCGATCGCGCGCACGCCGTCCGGGCCCGGTTACGACACATGGCGGGGTCCGATCGCGCACGCGACCGGCGCCGCCAACGCCTGGTCCATCATCAGCGCCGACCCTGCGCGCGATCTGATTTTCGTTCCCATCGGCAGCGCGAGCCCGGACTTCTACGGCGGAGAACGCCTCGGCCAGAATCTTTTCGCGAATTCGGTCGTCGCGTTGCGAGCTTCGACCGGCAAGCTGGTCTGGCACTTCCAGGCCGTGCATCACGACCTGTGGGATTACGACGTTCCCGCGCAGCCGGTGCTTTTCACGCTGCACCGCGACGGCAACGATATTCCCGCGCTGGCGCAAGCGACCAAGATGGGCTTCCTGTTCATCCTGAATCGCGAGACCGGCGAGCCGCTGTTTCCCGTCGAAGAACGACGCGTCGCCGCTAGCGACGTTCCGGGCGAGGAAGCCTGGCCGACGCAGCCGATGCCGGTCGTTCCGCGGCCACTGGTGCCGATCACGCTCACGCCGGACGACGCGTTCGGCATAAGCGCGGAGTCGCGGACATGGTGCCACGACCGCATTGCGTCGCTTCGCTCCGAAGGGATTTTCACTCCCCCATCGCTGCGCGGTTCGATTCTCTATCCCGGAAACATCGGCGGGTCGAATTGGGGCGGCGCTTCGATCGACCCGATGCGACATCTTGCATTCCTGCCGCTGAATCGGCTCGCCACCGTCGTCCAGTTGATACCGCGCGACGACTATCGCGCCGAGATGGCGCGGACCGGACGCGACTTCCAACTCGCGCCGCAAGCCGGGACGGCGTTCGCGATGCGCCGCCAGACGCCCCTCGCTGCCCCCGATCATGTTCCCTGCACACCGCCGCCGTACGGCACGCTGACCGCGGTGAACCTCGAGTCGGGCCAGGTGCAATGGGAAGTTCCGTTCGGGCGAATCGAGGCGCTTTCGGCCATCCCGGGAAGCGAGCGCTGGGGATCGCCGAGTCTGGGCGGTGCGCTCACTACCGCCGGCGGCATCGTCTTTGCCGGCGGTGCGCTCGATCGCCGCCTTCACGCCTTCGACGAGGACACCGGAACGGAGCTGGCGTCGTGGGAGCTTCCGGCGGGCGTCCATGCGGCACCTATGACCTACGTGACCGAGTCGGGGCGCCAGTTCGTCGTCGTCGCCGCCGGAGGCCACAAGGACCTGCGCACCAGGCCGGGCGACTACATCGTGGCCTTTGCGTTGCCGACCTCGATCGCGTCCAATGCGCGCGCCGCGCCGGCGGAGCTTCGATCGGGAAGATACGAAGGGCACATGATTTTCGATCGGACGCGAGTGCCTGCGACATGGAACCTGCGCGTGTCGGGCCGGACCGCGCGAGTGGAAATGCAAACGCGCCGCCTGCACGTCACCGGAACCGGCAAGGGAACCGTCGACGGCGATGCGCTGGCCGTCGATCTCGAGTGGCGCTATCCGGCCGGGCACTGCTCGGGAACGATGCATTTGACCGGTATGGCCGCGGACGAAGGCGCCGCACTGATCGGCGAGATCAGCTATCGCGATGCGTGCGACGGCGATCTCGAAAAGAGCGGTACGTTCGCCCTGTGGCGCGGGCGGCGCGTCACGACGCGTCTGCCGAACTCTTGACGCCCGCAGCAAACGCCGATGCGGTCGAATCTCCCGCGCGTTTCGTGTGGATGATGCGCCACTCATGACCCGACGGATCAAGCGCATCCTTTGCCTGGACGATTTCGAGCCAGCCGCGCGGGAGCGCCTGCCGCGGCCGATATTCGGCTATCTCGCCGGCGCCGCCGAAACCAATGCGTCGCTGTCCGACAATCGTCGTGCGTTCCGTGAATTCGGCTTCATTCCACGCGTGCTGATCGATATCTCCAAGGGCTCGCAGCAGACGTCTCTATTCGGTCAGACCTACGCCGCGCCGTTCGGCATGGCGCCGATGGGCATCACCGCGCTCTATGCCTACCGCGGCGATCTGGTGCTGGCGCGCGCCGCGGCAGCGGCGAAGATCCCGATGATCATGAGCGGCTCGTCGCTCATTCGCCTGGAGGATGTCGCGCGCGAGTGCCGCGGAACGTGGTTCCAGGCCTATCTTCCCGGCGACGTGCGGGAGATCACGGCGCTGGTCGGGCGCGTCGCGCTGGCGGGATTCGAAACGCTGGTCGTCACCGTCGATTCACAGGTCGCGCCCAATCGCGAGAATTATCTGAGGGCGGGCTTCAGCGGGCCGCTTCGCCCGACGATCCGCCTCGCCTGGGACGGCATCACGCGTCCCCGATGGCTGTTCGGCACGTTTCTGCGCACGCTCTATCGCCACGGCATGCCGCACTTCGAGAACAACTTCGCCACGCGAGGCGCACCGATTCTGTCGCCCAGCGTCGTCCGCGAATGGTCCGAGCGCGGACAGCTCGACTGGACCCACTTTGCGTTGATACGCCGCCTGTGGAAGGGAACGCTGGTCGTCAAGGGCATACTCGATGCGGACGACGCGCGCATCGCCCGCGAAGGCGGCGCCGACGGCATCATCGTCTCCAACCATGGCGGCCGCCAGCTCGACGGAGCGGTGTCGCCGCTGCGGATGCTGCCCGCCGTCGTCGCGGCGTGCCCCGACATTCCGGTGATGATGGACAGCGGCGTGCGCCGCGGCACCGATGTGCTCAAGGCGCTGGCGCTCGGGGCGAAGTTCGTCTTCGTCGGCCGGCCGTTCGGTTACGCGGCGGCTGTCGGCGGCGCCGCCGGGGTCAAGCGCGCCATCGACCTGCTGTTCGACGAGATTCAGCGCGACATGGCGATGCTGGGAATCTCGCGGCTGTCCGAGCTCGGTCCGGAGCGGCTATACCGCTTCAACGATCGGGACGGCGCGGGCTTATCGCATCCTGCGCGCTGATCGCCGCCCTTCACATCGGCGTCGTCGTTCTTTCCTGCGGCGCGAGCTTGCGCCAGAAATAGGTGAACTCGCGCGCGGTCATCGCCGCCTTCTCCGCGAGCGTCGCGCCCGACCCGTGGCCTCCCTGGACGACCTCGTAGAACAGGTAGGGCACGCCCATCTCCGCCAGCTTCGCCGCGAATTTCCGCGCGTGCTGCGGGCCGACCCGGTCGTCCTTGGTCGTCGACCAGACCAGCGCTTCCGGATAGCGAACGCCCGGCTTCAGATTGTCGTACGGAGATATCGACGCCAGGAATGCCCGCTCGTCGGGACTCGACACGCTGCCGTACTCGCCGACCCAGGAGCTGCCCGCCGCTATGTGCTCGTAGCCGAGCATGTCGAGCAGCGGGACCTGCATGTCGACGGCGCCCCACAGCTGCGGATGCTGGACAAACTGCACGCCCATCAGCAGCCCGCCGTTGGATCCCCCTCGAATGCCGAGATGAGCGGGACTGGTGAAGCCCGTCGCGATCAGGTCGCGCGCGACGGCGGTGAAATCGTCGAAGATGCGCTGGCGATTCGTCTTCAGGCCGGCGTCGTGCCACGCGGGTCCGAATTCGCCTCCGCCGCGAATATTGGCCAGCACCAGCGTGCCGCCGCGTTCCAGCCACAGCTTGCCGGTTTCGGGCGAATAGTACGGCGTCTCGGAAACCAGGAAGCCGCCGTACGCAGTAAGTATCGTCGGCGTGCTGCCATCGAGCTTCATGTCGGTCCGGTGGACGACGAAGTACGGGATGCGGGTTCCGTCGGTCGACGCGGCCTCGAATTGCTCGACGACATGGCGCGAAGCATCGAACCGCGGCGGCAGCGTCTTGACAGTGGTCAGCGCGCCGGTTGCGACGTCGGCGAGCCGAAGGCTGGTCGGCGTCAAAAAGCCGGTCACGCTCAGGAATGCCCGGTCGCTGTGCAGGTCGGCGTCGACGATGTCGATCGAGGCGTTGTCGGGCAGCGCGAGCTGGCGGCGCGACCATTTTCCCGCGGGCTGGGGCGTATAGACGTAGGCGCGTCCCTTGACGTTGTCGAGCACGCTGACCAGCAGGTGGCCCCGCGTCGCCGCCGCCTGCTCGAAGGCTTCCCTCGGGCCCGGCGCGTAAACCAGCGTGGGCCGCAGCCGTTCGGGTGCCGCGCTCGCCGCAGCCAGATCGATCGACACCAGCGATCCTTGCGGGAACGTCGCTCCGGCGCCGGTCGTCCAGTCCTCGCGAAGGCTGACGACCAGGCGACCGGCGACCAGCGCGACGATGCTCGCCTTCGCCGGCAATGCCAGCTTCATCGCTCCGTTCGAGCCGACCAAGTGGTATTCGGCTTCGAAAAACGACAGCGAGCGCCGGATAACGAGGGCCCGGTGACCGGCGCCGTCGTTGAAGGCCGTCGCGCCGACGCCGACATCGCTGGGCGTTCCGCGAAACACCTCGACGGCCGCGGACAGCGGCTGGCCGCGCTTGATGCGCTTGACGACGAACGGATAGCCGGAACGGGTGAGCTCGCCGGGCGACCATTCCCGCGCGACCAGCAGCGTGTCGGCGTCCTGCCAGGCCGCGTCCTGCTTGCCGCGCGGAAGCGAAAAACCGCCGTCGACAAATCGCGCCGAGCCCAGATCGAATTCGCGCAGCGTAACGGCATCCTCGCCGCCGTCCGACAGGCCGATCATGCAGCGGCGCTCCGTGGGCTCTTCGCAGTCGGCGCCGCTCCAGAACCAGTTGGCCTTCTCCGCGACCGCCAGCGCGTCGAGGTCCAGGACGGTCGTCCATGCGGGCGCGGATTTTTGATAGTCGGCCAGACTGGTCCGCCGCCAGATTCCGCGCACGTGATCGGCGTCCTGCCAGCGGTTGAGAATCCGCCCGCCGATCACCTGCGGCACGGGGATTCTGTCCTTGGCCTCGGCGATCTCGAGCGCTTCCTTGAAAAGTCCGGGGTAGCGGGGATCCTGCTCCAGCACGGCGGCAGTCTTCGCATCCTCGGCCCGGACCCACGCCATCGCGCGCTCGCCGTCGACCTGCTCGAGCCAGGCAAACGGGTCGTCGCGCGCGCCGCCGATCTCGGCTGCCGCAGCCGCGCTGGCGAAGACCACGGCGCCGACCATGGCCATTACAGGGATACGTGCCCGCATTTTTGTTCGATCGCAGTCAGGCAATTGGGCCGAGCACGGTGGTCGGTCGATGACGACGGTACATTGACGGTTCAGTATATCGGCAGCGCCGCGTCAGGCATACTACCCGCCCGCGCCCATCCGAAGGCGCGCGCAATCCGCGGCGCTCGCGCCGCGAGACTCGAAGCACCGCATCGATGTGAAAGCTTGGATGAGCGCCCGTATGACCACAATCCATCCCAGGAGCGCAGCCGGCGCAATTCGCGGAATGCTCGCGGCGTGCGCAGCGTTGGGCGTTCTCGGTTGCGCGAGCCTTCCCGGCTCGACGGCAGCGACGATCGACGACAGCGTCGAGCGCGGAAAGGTCTTGCGCTCTCTCTCGCTCGAGCCGGCGCTGGAAGACCGGATACTCGCGCTCGACCCGGACCATATCACCGATTACGACGTCAGATCGACTTTGGCCGCGGGTCCGGCGCCGAGAATCATTCTGCTGCACGGCAGCGTCTACCCGGTCTACCTGATCATGACCTCGTTTGCGAAGTTTCTCGAGGGCATGGGCTACCCAGAGTCAAAGCTTCGCGATCCGGTCGATGGCGCGTATTCGCAGAGTCCGTACGGAAGCAGCGAGCGCCTTGCCGGCGAGATCGCCTGGTACTACGAGCATGACGGCGTCAGGCCGATGATCGTCGGACACAGCCAGGGCGGGATGCAGGCGATCAAGGTGCTCTACACTCTGGCGGGCGCCTTCGAGCCCAAGGTCGCGGTATGGGATGCCGCGACCGACGCGGCCGAAGAGCGCTACAGCATCGTCGATCCGCTGGACGGCAGCAAGCGTCCGGTGGTGGGTCTCTCGGTCACTTACGCCACCGCGGTCGGCGCCGGCGGCGCCGCATTTGTGCTGCCCAACCAGTGGGACATGCTGCTTCGCCTGCACACCATCCCCGATACCGTCGACGACTTTACCGGGTTTGCGATTCAGGGCGACATGATCGCCTGGACTTTTCCCGGCGCGACAGACGTCAATCAATACCGGCGCGGCGGCGCGGCCACCGTGCGCAACGTCGTGCTCCCGATGACCTACAACCACATCACGGTCCCGATCACACACGCGCTGGCGGCGGACCCGAAAGCCCGCGCATGGATCAACGCCTACGTGCCGGCGACCACCGCCGACGAGCCCACGGTCCCGGCCGACGTGCGAGGACTCAACATACTATGGGCGGCCGACGTGTGGTTCAGCATCAAGAAGCACTGGTGCCTGGAAGCGCAGGCGCTGATCCGGGCAAAGCGCGCCGCCCTCGACAAGGACCACGAGCTGTCAGGGTCGCAGGTATCCGCCGGACGCGTGCCGGCGCCGAATTGAAATTCCCTGCATTGGCCGCGCGGTCGGCCGATGCACGTGGTCCTCGCGCCGCTACTTCTTCTGCTTGGCCAGAATGGCCTCGATCTCGTCCATGATCGAATTCATCCGCGCCGCCAGCGCCTGATAGGGCGCCGCCGTCGCGAGATCCACGCCCGCTTTCTTCACCAGATCGTACGGGTAGCCCGAGCCGCCGGCCTTGAGCAAGTCGACATAGCGCGGCAATGCGCCGGGCTCGTTCGCGCCGACGCGCTGCGCGAATAGCGCGCTCGCCGCGATCGAAGTCGCGTACTGGTAGACATAGAAGCTGTTGTAGAAGTGCGGGATGTACGCCCACTCGACGCAATAGGCGTCATCGATGTCGACGACGCCTTGGCTGGCACCGTGGTAACGCTTCAGGATCTCGCAGTAGGTCTTGGTCAGCGCTTCGCCGGTCAGCGGCTCCCCCTTGTCGACCCGCCCATGGATGTTGCGCTCGAACTCGGCGAACATCGCCTGGCGGAAGAACGTCCCCCGCAATTGCTCGAGCGCATAGCCCAGGTAATAGACGCGCTCGTCGTCCGCTTTAGCCGTCTTCAGCACGCGCTGCAACAGAAGCTCCTCGTTGAACGTCGATGCGATTTCGGCGATGAATATCGCGTAGTTCGACGTCACGAACGGTTGCGCCTTGTTGGCGAGGTACGAGTGCATCGCATGGCCCCACTCGTGCGCCACCGTGGTGACCGATTCGTAATCGTCGTTGTAGTTCATCAACACGTACGGGTGCACGTCGTAAGCGTAGCCGTCCATATGTGCGCCGGACAGCTTGTGCGGGCGGGGGTAGGTATCCATCCAACGGTGGTCGAAGCCGTAGGCCAGGGCGTCGACATAGTCCTTGCCGAGCGGAGCCACCGCTTCGAGCACCAGCTTGCGGCCAACGTCGAACGGCAGCTTGATGTCGCTGTGCACCAGCGGCGGATAGATGTCGTAGTAGTGCAGCTGCGGCACGCCCAGCATCTTCGCGCGCAGGCGGAAGTAGCGATACAGCGTCGGCAGGTTCGCGTTGGTCTGCGCTATCAGCGTGTCGAAGACCGCAACCGGAACATTGTTGCGGTCGAGCGAGCGCGTGATCGAATCGGGGTACTTGCGCACCTTCGCGTACACCGCGTCCTGCTTGAGCTGCGAATACAGGTCGACACCGAGAGTGCGCTCGTAGGTTTTGAAGGTACCGAAAAACGCGTCCATCACCTTCTTGCGGTCGTCGCGGTTCGGCAGCTCGCGGTACTTGGTGTACGCCGACGCGTCCAGCGTGATCTCTTCTCCGGTCGAGAGCTTGACCTTCGGCCACGGGATATCGGCATTGGTGAGGATCGTGTAGGCAGATCCGCCTGCGTTGTCCATCATGCCGAATTTCGCGATCAGCGCCTCGCCTTCGTCGTTCAGCGTGTGCGGCGCCTTGCGCAAGGTCTGCGCGAGCGGGAAGCGGTAGATCGACAGCGACGGATCCTTCTTCAGAAACTGGGCGATCCGGTCCTTGCCGATGTGCAGAATTTCCGGATTGACGAACGCGGTTCCTTCCGTCACCCGGTTGCCGAGAAGGTCGGCATTCTGGTCGAGCTCCTGGTAGGCGGCGTTCCCCGTGTCCTCGGAGGACTGCTCGCTCGAATACGCGGCCAGGCGGTAATAGCGCTTGGTCAGGTCGGCCTGAAGGTCGAGGCATTGCTTGAATCGCGCGACGCTTTCCCCCAGCCGGCCCTTGCATGCGGCAAGTTCCTTCAGCTGCCCATCGACCTTGCTCGCGTCGGCATTCCAGGCGGCCGTCGACGCATAGATTTCGGACAGGTCCCATCGGTCGGCGGTCGTTTCAGCGTAGGCCGGAGCGAGGACGGCGGCGGCGATGCTCAATAGAAGATGACGCGCTTTCATGGCAACCCCCGGACGAACATGCCCAAGCGACGGATTTTAGCGCAGTGCGAAGGGAATGCGCTTTCAGAAAGCGTGGGTCAGCGCCGCAAACCAGGTCCTGCGCGCTCCGAATTGCGGTGCGCCCACGCCGACACCGGACCCGTCGCGCAGCAGGTAGGTCTTGTCGAACAGATTGGTGACGCCGACCCTGCCCTCCATTTCTCCGACCGGACTCTCGCGCCATTGATGGACCAGCGTAAGGTTCATCGTCGCGTATGCCGGCAACTTGCCCGAATTCGGCGGCGCGCCGTCGGGCGTGTTGCGCAAGCCGCTGCCGTAGATCATGTCGCCGCTGATCCGATTGGCGCCGAAGCGGTAGGTCAGCCCGCCGGAAACCGAATAGCGCTGATCGTGGTCGAGGTAGATGAAGTGGTCGGCGATGTAGGCGAGCTCGTCCGGCGCGAACAGCGATTGTCCGGAGACGATGTTCTTGCCCTTGGCCTTGCCGAGCGCGAGATTCAGATATCCGCTCCAGGGCGGCCCCGCGTATGTCAGCGAGAATTCGACGCCCTGCGCCCTGCCTTCGGCGTAGTTGAACGGGGTCAGGATCAGCGCCTGGCCGAACTGGCCTTCGTCGATCAGATTGGTGATGCGCTTGTAATAGGCGTCGACGCCGACGTTGATGCTCGGCGACAGCACCCGCGATACCCCTACGTCGAAGTAATGCGTTCGCTCGGCCTTGACCGTGTCCGACACGGCGATGGCGGGCGCGTTGCTCGTTCCGGCGTAGAGGTCGATGCTCTTTTGCTCGACCAGCTCCTGAGGCGGCGGCGTGAAGTAACGTGAATAACCGGCGTGGAGCGCGGTCGCATCGGTCACTTTCCACAGGGCGTTGAGCCGGGGGCTCAGCTGGTGCTCGTTGGTGAAGGCGGCGACGTGGTCGAAGCGGGCGCCGTAGTTGATCGTAAGACGCGGATCGATGCGCCATTCATCCTGGACGTAAAGGCTGCTCAGATTGCCGCGCTTTTCCGAATCGTCGACGATGGTCAGCGCATCGCTGCCGATCTGGTTGCCCGCGTCGTCGACCGGAAACACCCCGACGGTGTTGTTGCTCCGGGTCAGCTGATGGGTAAAGGCGAAACCGAAGCGCGGCGTATGGGCGGCGGAGAGCTTGTACGAGGCGTCGGCCTGGACGCCGGTGGCGGAGTTCGACTTGAACACATCGGACGCGACGCCGTTGTAGATCAGGTCGCCGCCCCGCGTGTCGGGCAGATAGTGCAAGGTCGAATACTGGTAGAACACCGACGCCTGGTAGTCGAACGCACCGCGACTCTGCTGCAGCGACACGACCGCGTAGTGGTTGGCCTCGCGCTGGCGCTGATCGAGGTCGGACGACGGCCGGGCGTTGAAGCCGGAGTTGACGTCGCTGATACCGGTCAGCGAAAACGCAGGGGTCTGGTCCGGATTGTTCGGAATCTGGAAGCGCCCCTGGTAGGTTCCGACCATCAATCCGAGGCGCGTGTTGTCGTCGAGGACGTAGGAAAGATAGCCGAACGCGCGCGTCTGCTTGGTGCGGTCGTGGATCGCGTTCCTGGTGGGCAGCGGATTCTCGATGCCCAGGGTATTGGTCACGAAGTTTCCCGTCAGGTAATAGCTCAAGGGCCCCTTGGACCCGACGAGCTCGACGCTGGGCTGAAAAGCGTCGTGGCCGCCGGCCAAAACACCGACGCTTCCGCCCGGTTCGGTCGTCGTGCCGTCCTTGGTCTCGATGTCGACGACGCCGGCGGTGCGCAGCCCATACTGCGCCGGCAGCGTTCCGGTGACGAAATCGATGCGATCGACGAATCGGCTGTCGACCGACTGGCCGAATCCGCTGATCCCCTCCGGCAGCTGGATGCCGTTGATCCGGTATTGCACATTGGCGTGCTCGTCGCGCACGTGCAGCGAGCCGGACGCCTTCGAATCCTGCGCGACACCCGGCAGGCGCAGAAGGACTTCGTTCATCGGCGTGTTCTCGCCAGCCCCATATTCGGCGACCAATTCCTGGTCGAGCGTGTAGACGGTCGTGCCGATCTTGGGCGAAAGCGCAATGCGAGCTTCCCTCAGGCGGGTCGCCGTGACCTGCAACGCGATGCGGCTATCGTTCGGCAGCACGAAGGCGACGGCGGCTGGTTCGGCCTCCGTCACGTCGACGGGACGCGGACCCGCGACCGTCGCCGTCCTGTCGCTTTGTATCGTGTAGTGACCGGGAGCGATGTTGGCGAACGTCGCCACGCCCTGATCGTCGGTAGGCCGCTGCGCGACCTGTGTCCCGCTCGCGTCGCGAACGGTGATGATGACGCCCGCCACGCCTTTGCCGCCGGTATCCCTGGCGGTTGCGTTGAGAGTCGCCGCAAGGGCGGGCGTCATGGCGGAGAAGGCTACAAGGCACACGGCCAGCGGCCGTGGATAACGCAGGGCAGGCATCGTCTTTTCCTCAAGCGCACACCGGCATGCGACCGCGCCGGGTGGGCGATAAGCGATCCGCAACGGAATGGAATGCAGCGGCCGAGGATCAGCCGCACTACCGGCTATGCGACGCCGGAAGGCCGGAACCCCGAGGTTCCGGACGGCACACGGTCAGACGAGCGTTGGCGGGGCGCGGGCGAGGAAGGGGGGAAGGACAGCGGGGTCTTGCCAACCCCGAATCGGCGCGACGACGGCGACAGCCGGCGCGGGCGAAAACGCCATGGCGGCCGGCGTTCCCGATGCCACGGTCGCGATCTGCGCGAACGCGAGGCACTCGAGACAGAAATCAGCCGTCGCTACCTGGTCATCGGCGGCGGCGACAAGCGTGCTCGTGGTCGCACGATAAATGCCGTCGCCTTCGAGGTGCGAGACGGCGTGCCACACCGCAGCCTGCTGGCTGAGCAGCAGGCAAAAGGCCAGCAGGAAAGCAACGGGGCCGCGCCGAACTCGCATGGTCGCAACTTACCGCAATGACCGCATGCTGGCAAGCCGAGATCGATTCAGGATGCGAGCCACGCCACGAGATCAGATTTGAGTTGCGCGAGATCCTCCTCGCGCGTGTACATCATGTGACCGGCGTCGTAGTAGTGGTGCTGCACGCGGGCGAGTACGTCGGCCGGCGCGTCGAGTTGCGCCAGCGACCAGTCGGTCGCGCTGTACGGCGTCCCGAGGTCGTAGCGGCCGCTGGCGACGAAGACCTTCAGATGCGGATTGCGGCGAAGCGCGCGCGCCAGGTCGCGGCTGGTCGTGGCAAAGCTGTTGCCCTTGGCTTCACCGCGGTTCCAGTTCCAGCTCTTGTGCGCCTCCATCGACAGCACCTCGTAGCGCAGCTCGGTGCTCATGCCGAGCTGCTCGCCGAAGTACGCCATCGCCGCCATCGTGTAGGGCGATGCAATGGCTTCGATGCCCGGGTCGAACTCCCAGTCGCGCGTGCGGCTTGCGGCCATCGGACCGGTAGCGCGCGCATCGAGCCGGCCGACGATGCGCCCCTGCGGGCGAAGCGCCTCGAAGAAATACGTCAGTTCGCTGACGCGCAGATTTTTCTCTTCGACCAGCGACTGCGGCAGCCCGGTCAGCTCGGTGATGCGGCGCGCGATGCGGCCGCGTGCCTTGCCGTCGAGACGCGCGCCGGCATGGAGCGCGGCGACGTAATCCTCGTTGACGAAGGCTTCGGCCGCGGCCCGCGCGGCGGCGGGTGACTTCGCGAGCGCACCTTTCAGCAATCCGTGGTATTGCGAGACGTTGGCGAACGCGGGCAGGAAAAGCGAATACGGCAGATCGTTCGCAGGACAGAAGACGATGCTTTGCAGGTCCATCGCGCACGAGATCAGGATCAAGCCGGACAGCGCGACCCCGGCGCTTTGCAGTGCGTCGGCGAGCGCCGCGCCGCGCGTCGTGCCATAGCTCTCGCCGGCCAGGTAGACCGGCGAGCCCCAGCGCTTGTGCCTTGTCAGCCACACGCGCATCACGTCCGCCAGCGCCGCCACGTCTCCGTCGACCGACAGCATCTTCTTGCGCGCGTCGAGACTCGAAGTCGTCGACCATCCGGTATGCGGGGGATCGATGAAGACCAGGTCGAAGTGTTCGAACCAGCTGCGCGGGTTGTCGGCCACGGCATACGGTGCCGTCGGCATGCTGGCGTCGTTCGGCGTCACGACGCGCTTCGGACCCAGCGCGCCGAGATGCAGCCAGATGGACGCCGAACCCGGTCCGCCGTTGAAGGCGAAGCACACCGGCCGCGTGCTGGCGTCGGCGCCTTTGCGCACATAGCTGGTCGCCATGACGGCGGCCTCGGGCTCGCCGAGCGTTCCGTCGAGGCCCGCCGCGATGACCGGGAAAAAGGCCGCGCTTACCGTGTAGTCGAGCGCCTTGCCGCCGAGCGTGATCGAGCCGCTGCTCTCGCTCGCGGCCTGCGCGACAAGCTTGTCGACGCGCTCGCGCATCTTCTTGTCGGATTCCTTGGGGTCGCTGCTGGGTTGCGGCACGTCGGCCATCGGATCTCCCTTGATCAAATAAAAAAAATGCCGCGCATGGGGCGACGAGGAATAAAGGCACGCAGCCGGCCAGCCGCTGCCTTCCCGGAGGTCATCCAGATACAGTCGGGATCATCCTGCGGCTTTCCGGTTGCAGAAGACCCGTCGAGACGAATTCTAACCCGCCACGCACCTGCATCGTCGTCATGCCGGGACGCGCTTCCAGCCGCCGGCCGTGCATTGAAAGCGATGGTTCGCAGCAGCGTCGAAAGCGCCGGTTGACGGTTGCCACATGTAACGACGGACTTCGATGTGCCGAGATTCGATGCGAATGACATTGAACGAATTGGATTCCCCCCGGCTGCGTGTCGAAGTCGCGGATCCGGCCTGGACGACGATAGGTTCGTACACATTCGTGTTGGATCGTATCGAGCCTTCGGTTGCGACGCTCAGATGCAGGTGACCGGCGAGCAGGAGATCGCAGCGGCAGGCCGACAGCATTTCCCTCGCGAGCGCGGCGCGTCTCACGAGGTCATCGGAGTCGTATCCGCTCGGCAGATCGAACGGGTGGTGCGTGACGACCACCTTGGTAATCAGGTCGGGCAGGGCGCAAAGGCGTTCGCGCACCCGGGCTATCTGCTCCTCGTTGATTCGACCCTGCTTGAACGTCAGCGATCGCGCCGTGTTGACCCCCAGGACCGCGATTTCCTCATCGATAAAGCAGGGTTCGAGATCGTCGGTGATATACCGGCGATACCGCGCAAGGGGCCGCAGGAACCGCGCAAGGACGTCGTAGAGCGGGACGTCGTGGTTACCGGGGACAATCAGCTGCGGCGTCGGCAACCGGTCCAGGAAGGCGCGCGCCTCGATGAACTGAGCAGTGCGCGCTCGCTGCGTCAGGTCGCCGGACACCACGATCAGGTCCGGACGCAAGGCGTGGACGATTGCAGTCAAGGGATCGAGCAGCGCCGGATCGGTCCGGCCGAAATGCAGATCCGACAGATGCACGACAGTTCGCATGCGGCTCGTCGCCCCGATTGCTACGGCGCCGTTGCCGGTCGCGGGACCACGACCGAGAGCGCCGCGGGGAGCACCCGGTAGCGAAGCGGCGAACGCATGTGGCAAAGCTCGCCGTCATTCGCGACATGCAGCCGCTCATGGTGCGTTTCCACCTGGAAGCTGCTGGCGGATGCGGTATCGAAATCCTCCGACTGCTCCAATCGCTTGACCAGCGCGCGCATCGCCATCCGAACCAGGCCGAGGCGTCCGGTGCGGTTTGCCACGTACAAACTGAGGACGCCTTCATCGAGGCGCAAGCGCTCACCGATCCTGAAGCCTTCCATCTCGTACCGATTATTGCCGACGAACACGAACGGCGTACGGCGTGTCAGCTCCTTCCCGTCGATCTCGATGCGAACGCTTACGAAGGGGTAGCGCCGAAAGACCCCGATTCCTGCCCAGATCAGTGCAGGCAATTTCCGGCGACCGAGCCGCTGACGCTGGGCGTCGCGGTCGGCGACTACCTTCGGATACAGCCCCAGGCTCGAATTGTTCAAAAAGAAACGATCGTTCACGGCACCGAGATCGATTTTGGCCGTCCGCCCTTCCGATATTGTCTGGATCGCACCGTCGAGATCCAGCGGGATACGAAGGTCCTTGGCGAAGTGGTTAAGTGTGCCGACCGGAAGAATCCCCAGCGCGGTTTCGGCGCCGACAAACGCTGACGCTGCGCCACTGAGAGTTCCGTCGCCCCCTCCGACGACAACGACCGGTGGCCTCGCGTCGATCGCACGCCGGACTTCGGCGGCGATGTGGGCGGGGTCGACCAGGGCGATCGCCGCCTCGACCCCGGCCGACTTGAAGCGCCGTTCGAGATCGGAAGCAAATGCGCCATCGTGCTGATCACCTGCGGACGCGTTGACGATAACGGGGACGGGCTTGGCCATCTATTCCGCCCGCCCCTCGAGGTCGCCGTTGCTGCGATATTCATGCGCGAGCCGCAGCGCAGCGAGCATCAGCGTCGACCACGCGATCGCCTCCAGGATTCCGGCCAGGACATCACTAACGTAGTGAACGCCAAGGTAGACACGGCTGAAGCAAACCAGGGCGATCATCACCATTCCTGCCGCGATGGCAACGCCGCGCCGGGGCCCCGGTATCGGCAAGACGCAGGCAAGGACGAACCCGTAAAAGACGGTCGAGGCCATCGCATGTCCGCTGGGAAAGCTGTAACTGGAAAGTGCAAGCAGCGGATCGTCAAACGCGGGACGCCCGCGGTGCATCAGAAATTTCAGGCCGTAGTTGAGCAGATTCCCGCCTAGTACGAGTGTGGCCACGTCGACGGCCCGACCGTACATTCGCTTGGCCAGCAGCACGGCGCAAACGAGCGCTGAAACCACCGTCAGCGTCGACGGCGCGCCAAGAAAGCTGATGACGATCATCACCTCGGTCATCGCGGGCACGGCGTGCATATGCAGCGACGTTTCGATGCCGACGTCGATCGACGCAAGCGCATCGCCGGGCTCGACGTTGGCCGCTATCCACCCAAGGGTCGCCGACGCGGCTGAAAAAATCAGCGCCGGGAATGCGAGGCGGCGAATCGAGTCTCGAGGAATGATCAAAAGGTGCTTTCCATCACCAGGCCAATGCCAGGCATTGGAACATATAAGGCAGCGCGGCGCGATGGACCCGGCTGCTCGCCGGAATCCGGCGCGACTGCGCGACGCGGCATTTACAGAAAACAGCTGACACTTATTCCGCGCCCTGACGAAAATTACATCGATGAAATAAATCGAATGCGCGACCGGTTCACTTTCCTGAAATCAGATCGATCCCTCGTCAGGAGAACGCGCATGAAGCAATCCGATCGGACAGAAAACGGGAAAAAACTACCAAGCAGTTTGGCGTCCATTCCTCTTGGCGCGATGTTCGGCGCGGCGCTCGGCGTCGCGGCATTGGCCCCTTGCGCCGCCTATGCAAAGGACAGCCAGCCGTCAGGACAGCAACCGCCGCCGCCATGCCACAGCAATCCCAATGCCGCGAAGGACAGAGAGACCGTGCTCAACCGCGGCGACATTCGGCACCTTCCTGCTGCCCTGGAAAATCGCCTTGCCGATCTCGCGACCCGGCCGCACAGCCAGCTTCCAACGCAAGCCTATGCCGAAGCGGATCAGCCGAGCCAGCTCTTCCAGTATTACCTCCTCGACACGACAGGCTTCGAGGCGAATCCCTTCACCGCTCTGTTTCCCGGAATCAATGATATGGCGATGCTCACCGCCACGGGACCGGACTGCGGACTAGCGACGATCGGCGCCGTTCGCGAGGTCCTCGAACCCAAGCCTGGTTTGCCGACGGATCCGAACGACGTGCGGGCGTTCATCGATGTCTTTACTGACATCGCGGGTCTGTTCGTGATCAACAACGAGAGCGGCTGGTACGAGGGCTGGATGATTCATGATTTGCGCGTCGCCCCGGTTGCCGCGCCGCTCACCGGCGGCCGGCCGCAGTTCGGCACGATCACCGCGAGTGATGCCGCCGCGCTCCAGGCGATGGGCGCGCATCACAACGTGCCGGGCGAAATCTTCTCCGTCGATGGCAACCCGGTGCGTTTCCCGAGCAGTACCGATCACTTCCCCGACCGTCAGAGCAACGTCGTTCCGATCCAGCTCAGCATGGGCGCGTGGAACACGCTGCAGCAGAGCGACGGCCACGCCTATTGGGAGTTCAATTACACGACCAACTGGATTCACCCGTTGTACGAGCTGCCGTTCACGGGGGGAATTCCGGGCACGTTCGAAGCAGGTCAAATCGGCGCCCTGCAGTCTATCGTCCCCGGCTCGGGCCCTGCAGGCGTGAAAAACGATCCAGTCCGGTATGGCGACAATCCGAACACGGCGGGAGTAATACAGGCCTCCGGCCCGCGCGATCCCGACAAGTTCGACGCGGACGTCGATACGCAAAGGGAGTTTCGTCAGCGTTTTATCCCCAGCGGTCTCGCCCGGGAAATTTTCCTCGACGTCTATCAGCGCTTGATTTCATTCGAGCCCACCGTGACCGACTTCAAGCGGCGCCTGTTCGATGCATATGCGACCGAGGTTGCCCGCGTCGACACCAACGGTGACGGGGTCATCTCGGCGGCGGAGGGCGATGTCGACACCGCCTCCGACGGCTTCCCCGACAATACGCGCTTGTTCATTCCGGCTACGCAGTTCACGCGCTTTGCAGTGACACGCGAGATCAACGACGGGCTGCTCGCCCCCCGGTTCGCGCCGAGCCAGAAAGCGTGGGTCCTGTCGGGGGTCGTGGTACCTGTTAGCCCGGCGGTGGCCGCCTCGGCCGGACGCGACGCCGACGATCGCTGACAGAGGCGTGCGGGATCGTGGCGCAAGCGTTGCGGATCCAAGAAATCCTGGCGCTTGCGCGCGACCTGAGCGTATGCGGCGCGCGAGTCAGAATGACCGCGAAAGCGTCAGGACGGGACCGTTCCGGCTCGTGACACCGGTGACACCGTACGCGGCGGACGGCGAGCTGGTCCCGACCCAGGTCAATTGCACGTTCACCTGGTCGAAGTCGACTCCGACGCCGACTCGACCGTCGAAGAGTACCTCGCGCGAACCATAATAGGCGCTTTCGTCGTTGCTCCGAAGCACACCCGCATGCGCGAGCAGGCGAATTCGATCGGACAGCAGGTGCGAGGCGTTGATCTCGCCGTAAAACACGCCCGAACCACGGCCGAAATACTTGGGCGAATAATACAGGCGCCCGCTTAGGTTTTCGGACCCTGCGCCCAAATACACTTCGGGGTAGTTGTAGCGGCGCGTCGCGCCGGTGAAGGCCGAATAGTCGGCGCCTGCGTCCCAGGTCAGACCGCCCGCGCGCCAGGCGTACCCGACAAAAGGAACGGCCTGCAGCCCGACCGCCGACGAGTTCGCAAACCTGGTGCTGGATGCGAACGCCCCCGCGTACCAACCCTGCGCGTCGTCATAAGTGATACCGAGCTGGGCGGCCGGCTTGTTTTCGCTCAGGGAAATGCCGCGAAAACGATAATCGGACACGACGCTGGCGGTGCCCGAGAGCTGGGCGGGCACGTCGGAAGAAGCGAGCGCGAAACAGAGAGCGACAATACCGTGCCGCACCGCGCATTCAATGGAGCGGCGACGATTTCGCGTCGCGCGCCAAAGCGCACGCACAGGCACAGGTTCCGGCGGTCCTTTCAACGGCAGCGCAGGCATCGACTACCGCGCTGCTGTAAACGGCCGCGCCGGATATGCCCCGAGGTGCGAGCACCTCTCGAATCTGGAGCGGCTGCAAGCCGGGAGCCAATTCACGCAGGAGCGCGACGAGTCCGCTGACATGCGCTGCCGCAAACGATGAGCCGCTGACGAAGTTCCACTTTCCATCCACGACTGTCGTAGGAATGTCTTGCCCCGGACCACGCAATAAATCCTTGGCGACATCGTGCGCGTCATCGCCGGCGATGGCAAGAACGCCATGATGCGACGCCGGGAATCCGCCGTCGACGGTGTCCGGATCGGCCGCGCCGACGACGGTGACGCCGCGCGACAAGGCGGTGTCGAGCAGCCGCTCGAGCAGCCGGTCGCGGGGCCCGCCCAGGCTGAGGTTGATCACCTGGGCATCGGCGCTGAGCGCGAACTGCAGCGCCTTGGCGAGGGTAAAGCTGCTGCAAACAGCAGCGTCGACACGGGCGGTGGTCTCCCAGCAGGCCCGCAATGCGATAAGTCTCGCGTCGGGTGCGATCCCGACCATGCCTATGCCGTTGTTCCCCGTGGCCGCGATGATCCCCGCGACCGCGGTCCCGTGCATTTCGGCAACCTCCGTCCGCGCGTCGACAAAGTTTCTCGACAAGGCGATCCTTCCGGCGAGGTCAGGGTGATCCGCCTCGACGCCCGTATCGATCTCCGCCACGCGCACGTTCTTGCCGGTAGCGATCCTGTGGAGGTCAGCCAGATGCCATAGCTTCGCACTGGGTTGCAGCGAGTAGAGCGGATCGTTGTATGCGAGCACGTGAAAAAGATTCATCGACTGGGCCGATTCCACCCGGGGATCGAGCGACAGTTTTTCGACGAGCCCTTCCATGGGCGACGGGTTGCGCGCTTCCATGACGAAACAATCGACGCCGAGGACCGGCATCAGCCAGTCGTCGATGATGCGCAGTTGATACTGGTCGGCGAGCGCGCCGGCAATTCGTCGCCGGGCATCGCGTCCGACGCGCGAATCGTAGCTGCCGGCATAGTCGACGTCCGGGCGAAAGTGCGGCGGGGCCAGCCGCAGCATCACCAGCACCTGCCGCTGCGCCGAACGGTCGTCGACCCGCATGTCGGGCTGGCGGTCGAGCTGCGCACACGCCGCGACGACGCAAAGGCAAAAGAGCATCGACGCCGATGTGCGCAAGACGATCATTGCGTGCCCTGAGCGTCGAGGCGCTCGACCAGGACCAGCGCGTGCTCCGCCCGCAACGCCTGCAATGCCTGCGCTTGCCGCATCGCAGGGACATCCAGCACATACGCGTTCGCCTGGGTAGGACCGTCGACGATACGGGCTCCTGCATCGCGCAATATTCGCCGCAGCTCCGCTTCGGTGGTTGTCGGTTCGACGACGACCACAATGCTCCCGCTCTTCGGCATGACGTCTCTGCCGCCAAGCGTTCGATAGAGCGCCGGGTCGGCGGCCGATGGCAGCAACCAGATTCCGAGTCCGATTATTACGGCGAGTTCGGCCGCAATCGCCCACTGCGACCAGGGCAGCATGCGATTCCAGAGACTCCGCAGCGGCGCGGCGGTGGCTGCGTGGCTCCTCGGCTCCTCGAGCCGGCGACGCAGGTGGCTCAGCGCGCTCGACGCGCCTGGAGCCGCAGCGCATGCGGCATGGAGTTCACGCAGCCATTCGACTTCGCGTTGGCAGGCCTCGCATCGATCGACGTGCTTCTGCACAAACGCAAGCTCTTCACCCTCGAGTGTTCCGTTGACCAGCCACGGGAGCAGCGCATCCGCCACCCTGTGCCCGGCTGGATCGAGGTGCACGACGCGCCCGGTCACGCCGCCTCCTCGCGATGTTCGGCGAGCAGCACCTTGAGCCGTCGCCGCGCGTGGAACATTCTCGTCTTGACCGTGTCGACCGGACAATCGACGATGGTCGCGATTTCGCGGTATGTGTAGCCGTGGTAGAAGCTGAGCTCGACGACGGCGCGCTGTTCCACCGGGAGCGACATCAGTGCGCGGCCAAGTTGCTTGCGAAGCTCCCGGCGCAGCAGCTGCGCTTCGGGCCCGGGCTCCGCGGAAGCCGCGACGTCGTCGGGAGCAGAGTCACGGGCATCGTCTGCCCTGGCGAGCGCCTTGAGGCCCCGCCGCAACGCGATGCCGATGATCCAGGTCGACACTTTGGAGCTCAAGTCGAACGTAGCCGCCTTGCGCCAGACGATCA
Organism: Casimicrobiaceae bacterium; assembly: GCA_036269335.1. Taxonomy (GTDB): domain Bacteria; phylum Pseudomonadota; class Gammaproteobacteria; order Burkholderiales; family Casimicrobiaceae; genus PALSA-1003. The sequence goes on along the minus strand of DATASF010000192.1, from coordinate 2,678 downwards.
GCATGGTGTCGTTCAGGATTTCGTCGGTCAGTTGGGGCCGCCGGGTCATTTGCTCGAGAAACCGCGTGAGGCGCGGGTAATAACTCCGGTAGAGCGCTTCGAAGGCAGGGATGTCTCCAGTGGCGATCTGGCCGACGAGGGCCGCGTCGTCGGGGTCGGCCGAGGTTCGCCGCGCGGCGATGGCCTTGATCACCCTCCTTTTACCCAGCATCAACGTCACGGTGTCTGGCCTCCGGTAAGGATTCTGTCACCGTCCTGACAGCAGAATATCGTACGTCCAGTGTAAACCGTCCCGCTTGCCCTTTATTCCCCAAGATTCCCCTCTGGACCGGCGCGAAGGCGCCCAATCTCACCGGTAGATTGAACCCATCGAGCACTTTGCGGGATTAACCGCCGAAGTCACAAGTGCCAGACCTACGGTTCCAATGACCGTGACGAACCCTCCGCTCGACGCCGCCGTGATCGCGGTGTTGCCCCGGCTGCGCCGCTACGCCCTGGTGCTGACCGGCGCGCTGCAACAGGCCGACGACCTCGTCCTGGACACGCTTGCCTACGCAAGCCGCGCACACGAGCGCCCGCAACATCGGACCGGGCTTGCGACCTGGCTTTTCACGCTCATGCGCGAGCTGCACGTCGACGAGTCCGGAAGCTCGCGAGATGGCGGCGCATCGGCGCCCCGCGGCATCCAATGGAGCCCTGCCTTCCAGCGCGGAATTCCCGCGGCGGGAACGCAGTCCGGTCGCAGCGAGTCTGCCGAGACGCTGGGGCGCTTCTCGCGGCTTCCGGTCGCGGAGCGCGAAATACTGCTGCTGGTCGCTGTCGAACGGTTGGCTTACGGAGAAATCGCCGCTTTGCTCGGCGTGCCGATCGCGACCCTCATGTCAAGGCTGAATCGCGCCCGCGCCAACCTGACCGCGATGGCCGTCGAAATTCCGATGTCCGGGAAGGGTCCGAGCTAGCACGCAAAGTCGCGTTCATTGCGTCAGTGATCTGACAGAACGCCGTCAGCGGCAGGCAAGACGCCGACCGTATCATCTATGAACCCCATGCCGACGCGCAGTTTGCCTCGATGTCGAATGGACGGTGCACGCGTGGTGTCGCCGCACAGGGCCGCGCCAAACGGCCGGCTTGCTTAGGAACAACAGGACATGGAAGTGGTCGACGCCCCGGGTGCGGCAAAGCTCGATGTCATCAAGTTGTCGATCGACAATGCGAGCCGCATGTTCTTTTTCCGGGAGGCGAGCAACTCCGACCGGGCGGTCATCGAGCAGGTGCTGGTCAACAAGTGCTACGAGATGCGAACGTTCCGCCAGAGCGTTCCGCTGGGAGCGTATTACTCGAAGCTGATCGAGCAGGACGCCACGCCGCTGATCATCGACGCCGGCGCGAACATCGGCGCCAGCACGCTCTGGTTCGCCAGCAATTTTCCGGGCAGCCACGTCGTCGCGATCGAGCCCGAGCGGAACAACTGCGAGCTGTTGCGGAAGAACTGCCGCGGCCTGAACTACAAGCTGCTCGAAGGTGCGATCGGATCGCACGAGGGGCACGGATTCCTGCACGACCCGGGCCGCGGGGAATGGGCGTACCAGGTGCGCCTCGGCGGCGGCGGCTATCGCGTGCCGCTGTATTCGGCGGCGGGCATCGTCGCCGACTGCAGGGCCGCCGGCATGCGTCCTTTCCTGTGCAAGATCGACATCGAGGGCGGAGAGGCCGAGCTGTTCCGGGAAAACTTCGCGTGGCTCGGAGAATTCGCGGTCATCGTGATCGAGCTGCACGATTGGCTCTTCCCCGGCTCGTCCAATTCGAGTAGCTTCCGGCGCGCCATAAGCGATCTCGCCGTCGACTTCCTCTACCGCGGCGAGAATGTTTTTGTGTTCAACCACGGAATCTATGCTTAAGCACCGGCTGCTTGAGTAGCTATCCGCTAACGTTCGATTGGCCTCCCCGCACGCGAGTGGCGGAGGCCGCCCGCCTCCGGCAATTCCTGCTGTTGCTGCTGCTCGCGGTCATCTACATCTTCCCGGGTCTGGTGGGGCACGACCCATGGAAGCAGGACGAAACCTATGTGACCAGCATCGTCGCTCACCTCGAGCGCACGCACGACTGGGTGGTGCCGCGTTCGGCGGGCTTGCCGTTTGTGGAAAAGCCGCCGCTGTATTTCTCGATGGCCGAAGTCTCCGCCGATCTGTTCGCCGACTGGCTTCCGCTGCACGACGCGGCGCGGCTGGCCAACGCACTGTGGATGGCGATCGTGTTCGGCTGCGTCGTGCTCGCGGCCCGGCGCTCGTGGGTCGGCACGGCGAATGCGGGCACCGCGGCCATGCTGGTGCTGATGGCGTCGTTCGGGCTGGTGTTGCCCGCCCACCTGCTCGCCGTTGATGTGGCGCTCCTCGCCGGTTTTGCGGTGGCGCTACTCGGATTCGCGACACTGGACGAGCGTCCGCTGCGGGGAGGCGTCCTGCTCGGCACGGGCGCGGGTATCGGATTTCTGGCCAAGGGACTGCTCGCACCCGGCTGCCTGGGTCTGGCCGCGCTGCTGCTGCCGGTATTGTTCCGCACGTGGCGAACGCGCGCATATGCGCGGGCTCTTGCGCTTGCGGTGGTAGCTTGTCTCCCCTGGATCGTCGTGTGGCCGGCAGCGCTCTACATACGCGCGCCCGCGCTGTTCGACGAATGGT
>DATASF010000191.1:0-5529 GCA_036269335.1 Casimicrobiaceae bacterium | reverse complement strand
TCGGCGAAAATATCGGTGCCCAGTGATTCGCGGTCGACCTTTCCCGACGCCTCGGCCAGGCGGATCTCGATCATCTGCCGCGGATAATTCCATTCGTAGACCGCCGATGCGGTATCGAGACCTTCGTAGCATTGCAGGCGGATCAGCGCGCGGCCGAGCGCCGCGGCGAGCACCTTGGCGATTTCGGTCTTGCCGACCCCGGCTTCGCCTTCCAGGAACAACGGCCGGCGCATCCTCAGCGCCAGGTAAACGCTGGTGGCCAGTCGCCGGTCGGCGAAGTAATCGTGCTGCTCGAGCAGTGCGGCGACGGCGTCGACGTTGGCCGGTAGCGCTGGTGTCATGGCGGAAGTAGGGCGACGAGTGAATGAGGATTATAGCGGCATCGCGTGCACGGCGCTGCCGCCGCTCGCACGGTGCGCGGTCGCTCCGGCCTGGCTTCGGTGGCGGGAAAGCAGTCAGTGAAAATCGCGCGAGCGCGTGGCCAGCTTGCCGAGCAGCGCCGTCTGATCGTGCAATCGCGCCGCGATCAGGTGCACGACCTCGCCTTCGCGCTCGAGCGTGCCGTAGACAGTCAAGAGATTCGAGCGCAACAATTCCTTGCGCTGCCGCTCGGCAAGATCCCGCCAGACGATCACGTTGATCATTCCGGTCTCGTCCTCCAGCGTCACGAAGGTAACGCCGCTGGCGGTGCCCGGCCGCTGGCGGCCGGTGACCAGCCCGGTGACGCGGGTGACCCGCCCATGCGGCAGCGCGTGCAATTCGGCCGCGGTCAGCATGCGCTGCCGCTCCAGGCGGTGACGGAGCAGCGCCAGCGGGTGCCGGCCGAGCGTCAGGCCCAGGCTCGCGTAGTCGGCGATGATGCTCTCTCCTTCATCGGGCGGCGTCAGCACCGGCACTGCGTCGCCGATCGGCGCATCGACCAGCAGCGGCGGCATCCGCTCGATGCCGCTGACGTCCCACAGCGCACGCCGGCGATGGCCGGAGAGTTGCGCCAGCGCTCCCGCCGCGGCCAGGGCTTCGATGTCATGACGGTTGAGCTCCGCGCGCCGGACGAGATCGGCGACATCGTCGAATGGACGGGATTCGCGCGCCGCGGCGATCCGCTTGCCGCCGGCTTCCGACAAACCCTTGACCAGGCACAGCCCGAGACGCAGCGCCGGCTGCGAGGATCGCGATCGCGTGTCCGTTGCCTTCCCGCCGTCGGGCGGCAGCGCCCCCGCTTTGCCTATCGTCTCCAGCGTGCATTCCCAATCGCTGACGCAGGCGTCGGCCGGCAGGATCGTGCCGCCATGCCGGCGCAAATCCTGCGTCAGTTGCGACGGCGAATAGAATCCCATCGGCTGCGAGTTCAACAGCGCACAGGTGAACGCAGCAGGCTCGTAGCACTTGAGCCACGACGACACGTAAACCAGCAGCGCGAAGCTCGCCGCGTGCGATTCGGGAAAGCCGTATTCGCCGAAGCCGAGAATCTGCTGATAGATCTGCCTGGCGAATTGATCGTCGTAGCCGTTGGCACGCATGCCGTCGAGCAATCGCTGCTCGAGATGCTCGAGGCCGCCCTTGCGTTTCCACGCGGCCATCGAGCGCCGCAGCTGGTCGCTTTCACCGGGAGTGAACCCTGCCGCGACGACGGCGAGCTGCATCACCTGCTCTTGGAAAATCGGCACGCCGAGCGTGCGTTCCAGCACGCTCCGGACTTCCGGCTTCGGATAGACGGCCAGCGCAGTGTTCTGCCGGCGCTTCAGATACGGATGGACCATCCCGCCCTGGATCGGCCCGGGGCGCACGATCGCGACCTCGATCACCAGGTCGTAATAGCATCTCGGCTTCAGCCGCGGCAGCATCGCCATTTGGGCGCGCGATTCGATCTGGAAGACGCCGACGGTATCGCCGTGGCAGATCATGTCGTAGACCGCGTCGTCGCTCATCGAGGGATCGATGTCGGCGAGCGTGAGCCGCCGCCCGTAGCGTGCCGACAACAGGTCCAATGCGCGGCGGATCGCCGTCAGCATGCCCAGGGCCAGCACGTCGACCTTGAGCAGGCCCAGCGCGTCCAGGTCGTCCTTGTCCCATTCGATCACCGTGCGTTCCGGCATCGCCGCATTTTCGGTCGGCACCAGATGCGACAACGGCCCGCGCGAGATCACGAAGCCGCCTGTGTGCTGCGACAGATGGCGCGGAAAGCCCAGCAGGCTCATCACCAGCGCGGACAATTGCCGCATCAGCGGGCTCTGTGCGTCCAGACCGGCGTCGACGATTCTTTCGGGCAATGCCTGGCGGCCATCCCACCAGCCGACCGCCTTCGCCAGCCGGTCCACTTGCGTCAGGTCCAGCCCCAGCGCCTTGCCGACGTCGCGCAGCGCCGAGCGCGGGCGATAGCAGATCACCGTCGCCGTCAGCGCCGCGCGGTCGCGGCCGTATTTCCGATAGATGTACTGGATCACCTCCTCGCGGCGCTGATGCTCGAAATCGACGTCGATGTCGGGAGGCTCGTCACGCTCGCGGGAAATGAAGCGCTCGAACAATACCTCGGTACACGACGGATTGACTTCGGTGACGCCCAGGCAATAGCAGACCGCCGAGTTCGCCGCCGAGCCGCGTCCCTGGCAGAGGATGTCGTGGTCGCGCGCGAATTTGACGATGTCGTAGACGGTGAGAAAGAACGCTTCGTAGCGCTTCTCGGCGATCAATGCGAGCTCGCGCTCGATCAGCGCGCGCACCTTGGCGCGATCCTTCGGCGGCGTGCCGGCGGCGGGGAAGCGTCGCGCAAAGCCTTCCTCGGTCAGACGCCGCAGGTAGGCAGCCGGCGTTTCGCCCGCGGGAACGATTTCCTCCGGATATTCGTAGCGCAGCTCGTCCAGCGAGAATCGGCAGCGCGCGGCGACCACCAGTGTTTCGGCCAGCCACGCCGCAGGATAGATGCGCTCGAGCGTGGAAAGCGGCCGCAAATGGCGCTCACCGTTCGGATGGAGCGCGTGGCCGGCTTGCGCGACCGTTGTCTTCAGCCGGATGGCGGTCAGCGTATCCTGCAGCGCGCGGCGCTCGCGGGCATGCATGTGGACGTCGCCGGCGGCAACCAGCGGCAATCCGGTCGTCGCCGCGATTTCGGCGAGATCGGCGCAACGCGCCGCGTCGTCGGCGTCGAGCAGGCGCTCGACAGCAATCCACAGCGTGTCTCGAAAGCGCGACTTGAGCCAGCGCACTTCGTCCGCGTCGGGAACCCGGCCCGGCAGCCAAAGCGCGAGACAGCCGGCGACGCCGTCGCCAAGATCGGCTCGCGACAGGCGATAGCTCCCCTTCACTGCGCTGCGCCGGCCGCGCGTGATCAGCGCTGCCAGCTTGCCGTAGCTTTCCCGGTCGGTCGCCAGCAGGACCAGTCGCAAGCCATCGTCGAGACGGAACTCGCTGCCGATGATGAGCTTCAGTGCGCATTTTTTCGCTTCGATGTGCGCCCGCACGACACCGGCGAGCGAGCATTCGTCGGTGATCGCCAGCGCCGTGTAGCCTTCCTCCCCGGCGCGCGCAACCAGCTCTTCCGGATGCGAGGCGCCGCGCAGGAAGCTGAAGTTGGAAATGCAGTGCAATTCAGCGTAAGTCATTCGGACCGCGCGCATTCGAGCGAATCGGAACGTGTACTACGCGAAAATGCCGTGCACGAACCACTCTCCACTGCGATCGCGGTAGAGCCACAGCTGCCCGCCCTGCACATCGCTGCCGACGAAATAATCGCGGCCGATGTCGCCGCCATCCCACCAGCCGCTTTCGATGCGCTCCGGGCCGGACAGCAAGCAGAGCTGCGCCGATGCGGGGTCGACGCCGAGTGGGCGTGGCCGGGATAGGAGCCACAGCGGCCGCCGCGGTGGGTCGGCCGGAAACGGGGCCACCCTCGCCGATGCGGCGTCGCGATAGCCCCACGCATGCTCGGGACGGTGATCGGCATGCAGATCAAGCGTGCGCACCGCGTCATCGCCAAGCCGCGCGCGCACGCGCTCGATCCACTGCGCGCCGTTCTCACCGTGGCGATGAGCGCCGGCAAAGAGTTCCCCATCCTGCCCAGGCAGCGGTGCGATCTCTTCCGAGATCAGCCGGATTGCCTCGACCCGGTCGGGCAGCTCTTCGCGTGCCAGGCGCTCGCGCAGCACATTGACGATGTGCTCGACCTTGCGCGTCGCGGCGAGGCCCAGCACGATAGCGGTCGGCGCCACGTCTTCGTGGATCAGATCGCAGCGCAGTCGCGTGACGCCGGCGCCGCGTCCCTGCAGGAATCCGGCCAGCTCGACGACCAGCCGTTTGGCGGCGAATAACAGCGCCTCGGCTTCGGCCACCGGCACAGGCAATTCGAGCTGTCCGTGATAGCGCTCGGGTGGCACGAACAGCGGGCGCGGATCGGGCTTAAGGCCGCGCGCGCGATCAATTTCATCGAGCAGCCGCTGACCGAATCGCCGTGCCACCCCGTCGCGCGGCAGTGCCAGCAGGTCGGCCAGCGTACGCACGCCGATGCCGGTCAGCGTGTCCAAAACCGGGCGCGCGCAGTCGAGCAGCGCAACGGGCAACGCAGTCAGTCGTGACTCGAGATCCGCCACACGCTCGATCGCGATCGCCTGACCTGCCTGCACCAGCAGGCTCGCGGCGAGCGCGGTCGGCGCGGTGGCTACGATGCCGGAAAATCCCAGCGCGGCAAGGCCGGCATCGATGCGCGCGAGCAGCTTGGGCAAGCCTCCGAAATAATTGAGGCAGGCGGAAATTTCCAGCAGCACGGCGGCCGGCGGTTCGATGCTGATCGTCGACGTCCATTGCCCGGCCCATAAGGCGATGCTTTTGAGCGCGGCGGCTTCCGCGCGCTCATCGCGCAGATGAATCGCGATCCCGGGATCGAGCGCAAGCGCTGCCGCGATCGACAGGCCGGCAACGATGCCGCGTCTTTTTGCCGCGTCGTTGGCGGCCACGACATCGGGACGATGACTTGTGCTGCTGACGACTGCGGCGACTCTCCCCGTGCCGGCACGTGCGAAGACCGAAAGTGGAAGATCGGGAAAATAAAGCGCGGTCCAGAGCATGGCCCGACAGCAAAAAGCTTACGCGTTGGCGGAACGGCTGGCGCCGCGGTCCACGACGTCGTCGCGCGTGCGATTGCGGGAACCAGCTTCGCGTGGATCCGGCCTCGACCCTTTCCTGCCTTCATCGGCCCGTACCAGCGCACGATTCCAGATCAGCGCCGAAGGACCACCCACCGGATAATGCGGCTTGAAACTCACCGTCCGGATTGCCGCAAGGCGATAGCTGACGGGTGCGCCACCGGTTGCGCCAAGCGCCGGCGGATCACGGCCTCCCGCAGTGGACTTGGCCGAGACATCCAGCAGCAACGGCCGGACCATGACACCGCCACGGCGTTTGAACACGTCGATGCGCAGGCGCCCTTTTTCCGCAGCCAGACGCAGGCGCAGCGGTGACGGCGAGGATTGCGCTGCCCCTGCCGCACCTGAAAACAGGAAGGCCAGCGTATCGCTCTCCTGCACGGCAAGCTGCAGG
>DATASF010000190.1:0-63012 GCA_036269335.1 Casimicrobiaceae bacterium | reverse complement strand
CGCCACGCCTTCGCTGTCGGGCTGACCCACACGTACATGCCACGTCCGTCGAAGATCTTGTACGGCGTCGCCCGCGGCTTAAGCGCGGCCACCTTCTTGTCGGTCAACAAGTCGATTTTCGCCATCCGATACCCCATCTTCCGCCGGTACCCGGGACCGATACCCCACTCACGAGGCATGTAAGAGTTAACCGAGCTTGACCGGATTCTATGCCCCGTTTGGGCGAAAAGCTAGGCTGGATGCGGGGTTTCTGGCTATTCTGGTAGCCGGAGCTAACCGGTGTTTGGGGGCACTTGGCGGAGAGAGAGGGATTCGAACCCTCGATACAGGTTTTGGCCCGTATGCTACCTTAGCAGGGGAGTGCCTTCGACCACTCGGCCATCTCTCCGGGTAACCTTCGATTCTACGCGCGTGCGTCCCGCACGGTCAAACAATTCTACTGCGGAATCCGTGGGTTATCGCTGTCCGGCCGGTGCGGGCTCCTGATCGAGCTCGAACGCACGATGCAGCACGCGCACTGCCAGCTCCAGGTATTTCTCGTCGATGACAACCGACGTCTTGATCTCCGAGGTCGAGATCATCTGGATATTGATGCGCTCATCGGCGAGCGCCTTGAACATCTTCGCGGCGATGCCGACGTGCGAGCGCATGCCGATGCCGACCAGCGAAACCTTGCAGATCCGGTTGTCGCCGATGATCTCCCTTGCCGTGAATGCGGCGCCCTTCTCCTTCATCAGCACGTCGAGCGCCTTCTGGTATTCGCCGCGATTGACGGTGAACGAGAAGTCGGTGTGGCCCGAGGCGCCGATGTTCTGCACGATCATGTCGACGTCGACATTGGCCGCGGCGATCGGTCCGAGGATCGCATAGGCGATGCCGGGCCGGTCTTCGACGCCCATCAACGATATCTTGGCTTCATCGCGATTGAACGCGATGCCTGAAATGATCGCCTGTTCCATGGTGTCGTCTTCCTCAAACGTGATCAGCGTGCCGCGCGAGTCGCTGTCGGGCTCTTCGAACGACGACAGCACGCGCAGCTTGACCTTGTACTTGCCCGCGAATTCGACCGACCGCAGCTGCAGAACCTTCGAGCCGAGGCTCGCCATCTCCAGCATTTCCTCGAACGTCACCCGGTCGAGCCGCCGCGCCTCCGGAACGATGCGCGGATCGGTCGTGTAGACACCATCGACGTCGGTGTAGATCTGGCATTCGTCGGCGCCCAGCGCCGCCGCCAGCGCGACGCCCGAGGTGTCGGATCCGCCGCGCCCCAGCGTCGTGATGTTGCCGTCGGCATCGACCCCCTGAAAACCGGCGACGATCACCACGGTGCCGGCGGCAAGGTCCCGCCGTATCCGCTCTTCGTCGATCTTCAGGATGCGCGCCTTGGTGAACGCGCTGTCGGTCAGCACCTGTACCTGCGCGCCGGTATAGCTCTTGGCTTGCAAGCCGAGCTGTTGCAACGCGATCGCGAGCAGGCCGATGGTCACCTGCTCGCCGGTGGCGGCGACGACGTCGAGCTCGCGGGGATCGGGATGCGGCGTGAGCTCGCGCGCCAGCGCGAGCAGCCGGTTGGTCTCGCCGCTCATCGCCGACGGCACGACGACCAGCTGGTGGCCGGCGCGGTGGAAATGCGCGACCCGCCGCGCGACGTTGCGGATTCGCTCGATGCTGCCGACCGAGGTGCCGCCGTACTTCTGGACGATCAGCGCCATCGCCGCCACCTGTCGACGACGCCGCGACGCTCGCGATGCGCACGCACGCCGCTCACAGCAGCCGGAAGGCGAGCGTCGCGTTCGTGCCGCCGAAGCCGAACGAATTCGACAGCGCGGCGCGGATTTTCATCTTGCGCGCTTCGTTCGGCACGAAGTCCAGATCGCAGCGCGGGTCGCGATTGAACAGGTTGGCGGTCGGCGGCGCGACCTGGTCGCGTAGGGCCAGTACGGTGAACACGGCTTCGACCCCGCCGGCGGCGCCGAGCAGATGTCCGGTCATCGACTTGGTCGACGACACCGCCAGCTTCGACGCATGTTCGCCGAAGCAGCGCTTGACCGCGACGCATTCGGCGACGTCGCCGAGCTGGGTCGACGTGCCGTGCGCGTTGATGTAGTCGATATCGCCGACGTCGAGCTCGGCGTTCTTCAATGCGTTGGCCATGCTGCGCGCGGCGCCGGCACCATCTTCCGGCGGCGCGGTGATGTGGTGAGCGTCGGCGGACATCCCGTAGCCGACCAGCTCGCAATAGATCCTCGCGCCGCGCGCCTTGGCGTGCTCGAGCTCCTCGAGCACCAGCACGCCGGCGCCTTCGCCTAGGACGAAGCCATCGCGGTCGATATCCCACGGCCGGCTCGCCGTGGCAGGATCGTCGTTGCGGTGCGACAGTGCCCGCGCGGCGCAGAAGCCGCCGATGCCCAGCGCGCTTACCGTTCCCTCGGCGCCACCGGCAAGCATGATGTCAGCGTCGCCGTATTCGATCAGGCGCGCCGCCTCGCCCAGGCTGTGGTTGGCCGACGAACACGCGCTGACCGTAGCGAGATTCGGACCCTGGTAGCCGTAATGGATCGAGACCAGGCCGGAGATCATGTTGATGATCGATCCCGGCACGAAGAAAGGCGAGATCTTGCGCAGTCCGCTCTCGAGGTAGGCGTTGTGCGTATCCTCGATCATCGGCAGGCCGCCGATGCCCGAGCCGATGCAGACGCCGACCCGTTCGAGGTTGCCGCCATAGCCATCGAGCCCGGCATCGGTCACTGCCTGCATCGTGGCGACCTGCCCGTAGTGCACGAACCGGTCGTAGCGGCGTGCGTCCTTGGCCGACAGGTATTTGGTGACGTCGAAATCCTTGACCTCTCCCGCGATGCGCGAAGGAAAGGCGCTGGCGTCGAAGCGCGTGATCGCGACGATGCCCGACCGGCAGGCAAGTATGTTGTCCCAGGCGACCGCGACGCCAGTCCCGACCGGCGACACAATTCCTATTCCGGTGATTGCAACTCGGCGTCTGGACATGAGTTGATCGTGGATGGGCGGACCGGCATGCGGCCGCGTTCCGCTCGCGCGGGACGACTGCCGGGCCGCCGGAGCACGAGTCGATACCGCTCTCGGCCGCCCGGTGCGGGGGATGCTACTTCTTCAGGTGCGAGCCGACGTAGTCGATCGCCTGCTGCACGGTAGTGATCTTCTCGGCGTCCTCGTCGGGAATCTCGGTTTCGAACTCCTCTTCCAGAGCCATCACCAACTCGACCGTATCCAGCGAGTCCGCGCCCAAGTCGTCGACGAACGACGATTCATTCTTGATCTCCGCTTCGTTGACCCCGAGTTGTTCTGCGACGATTTTCTTGACTCGCTGCTCGACGTTTTCCATGCCTCTCCTCCCCTCGCGGGAATTGAACTTCACAACTTGCGAATTTTACCAGATAGGGCCCAATTGCCCAAAGGGCCGGAACCTATTGCATATACATGCCGCCATTCACATGCAGCGTGGCGCCCGTGATGTATCCGGCGCCCGGCGAGGCGAGAAAGGCGACCGCCTGCGCGACGTCCTCCGGCATGCCCAGCCTGCCCAGCGGAATCCGCTCGACCAGCTTGTCGTGCTGCGCTTCCGCCAAGGCCCGTGTCATGTCGGTGTCGATGAATCCGGGTGCCACGCAATTGACGGTGATGTTGCGGCTGCCGACCTCCTGGGCCAGCGACTTGGTGAAACCGATCAGCGCCGCCTTGGCCGCCGCGTAATTGGTCTGACCGGCGTTGCCGCTGACGCCGACGACCGAGCCGATATTGATGATGCGCCCGTGGCGCGCCTTCATCATGCCGCGCAGCACCGCCTTCGACAGCCGATAGACCGACTTGAGGTTGATGTCGATGATTGCGTCCCAGTCGTCGTCTTTCATGCGCAGCAGCAGATTGTCGCGCGTGATGCCGGCGTTGTTGACCAGGATGGCGACGTCGCCGTAGCGCTGCTGAATCGCGCTGATCGTCGCTTCTGGCCCGGTCGGTTCGTTGAAGTCCAGGCGCATGCCCGCGCCGCCGTTGCCCGCATCGCTCAGGTAGGCGCTGATCGCCTCCGCGCCGGCGTCGGTCGTCGCGGTGCCGACGACGACGGCGCCGTCGCGGGCGAGCGCCTGCGCGATCGCCTTGCCGATCCCGCGGCTTGCGCCGGTGACCAGGGCGACGCTGGCGTCGAGTCCCATCGCTACGCTTCTTTGATCGCGGCCAACGCCGACGCCAGCGCATCGCCGTCGTTGGTCGAATGCACGGCGAGGTCGGGCACCGTGCGCTTGGCCAGCCCGGTGAGCACGGCTCCGGGGCCGCATTCGACGATGTGGGTCACGCCATCGGCGGCGAAGGCGCGCATCGTGTCGGCCCAGCGTACGGGGCTCGCCGCCTGCCGCGACAGTGCCTCGCGGATCGCCGCGGGCGTCGCCGCGCTGGCGACGTCGACGTTATGCAGGACGCGAATCGACGGCGCGCGCAGCTCGACCTTGGCGAGATAGGCTTCGAGCCTTTCCGCCGCGGGCTTCAACAGCGAGCTGTGGAACGGCGCGCTGACCGGCAGCAGCAGGCCACGCTTCGCGCCGCGGGCCTTGGCGAGCGCGATCGCGCGCTCGACCGCTTCGCGATGACCGGCGATCACGACTTGCGCCGGCGCGTTGAAATTCACCGGCTCGATTACCTGGCCTTGTGCGGCTTCTACGCAGACGGCGGATACGGTCGCGTCGTCCAGACCCATCACCGCAGCCATCGCGCCAGTGCCGGCCGGCACCGCTTCCTGCATCGCCTGGGCGCGAAAGCGCACCAGCGGCAGCGCGTCCGAGAAGGCCAGCGCGCGCGAAACGACCAGCGCCGCATATTCGCCGAGGCTGTGTCCGGCGACGATCGCCGGCTCCGGTCCCCCCGCCTCGCGCCACGCGCGATACAGTGCGACGTCGGCCGTCAGCATCAGCGGCTGCGTATTGACCGTGCGGTTGATCTCCTCCTGCGGGCCGTCGGCGGCCAGCGCCCAGAGGTCCTGGCCGAGCGCCTTGGCCGCCTCGGCGAACGTCTGGCGCAGCGCCGGATGGGCATCGTAGCTGGCCATCATCCCGACCGACTGCGATCCCTGTCCGGGAAATACCATCGCGAGTTTCATCGTTGCCTTGACGGTTGCGGGCGATATGGCAAGCGGATGCGCATCAGGTCCATCGCAGCAGGATCGAGCCCCACGTGAAGCCGCCGCCGACGCCCAGCAGCATGACGTTGTGTCCGGGCTTGATTCGTCCGTCGCGTACCGCGACGTCGAGGGCCAGCGGAATCGATGCCGCCGACGTGTTGGCGTGCAGGCCGACGGTCGAGACCATGCGCTCGAGCGGCAGGTCGAGCTTTTTCATCGTCGCTTCCATGATACGGATATTCGCTTGGTGCGGAATCACCCAATCGAGAGCGCCCGGCGCCATGCCGGCCGACGCCAGCGCTTCCTGCGCCGTCTCAGCGAGAACCTTGACCGCGAATTTGAACACGGCGTGACCATCCATTTTGAGCAGCGGCCTCCCGCTGATCGCGCCGTTGGCCACCGTGCCCGGAACCGACAGGATGTCGCGATAGCTGCCGTCCGCGTGCAGATGCGCCGCCAGGACGCCCGGCCGTTCCGACGGCACGACGACGACCGCGCCGGCGCCGTCGCCGAACAGCACGCAGGTGCCGCGATCGTCCCAGTCGAGAATGCGCGAATAGATCTCGGCGCCGACGACCAGCGCATTCTGCGCGGCGCCGCTGGCCACCATGCGATCGGCGATCGACAGCGCGTAGACGAACCCGCTGCAGACCGCCTGGACGTCGAACGCGGGGCTGTTCTTCGTGCCGAGCTTGTCCTGCAATATGCAGGCGGTCGACGGGAAGACCATGTCGGGCGTCGTCGTGGCGACGATGATCAGGTCGACGTCGTCGGCCGCGAGCTCCGCCGCCGCCAGCGCGCGCTGCGCGGCGACCAGGGCGAGGTCGCTGGTCTGCTCACCCGGTGCGGCTATGTGCCGCTGGTAGATGCCGGTGCGCGTTCGCACCCATTCGTCGTCGGTATCGATCCGTTGCGCGAGATCGGCATTGGTCACGATCTGCGCCGGCAGATAACCGCCGGTCCCGGCGATGCGGCTATGCATCGACGATCGACCCGGTGCCCGCGGCGGAAGCCTGCACCGGAACCGGCATCGCCGCGAGCCGGCGCGCGATGCGCTCGAGCACGCCGTTTGCCGCCTCGGCGTACGCCTTTTTCAGCGCCTGCTGGAATGCGAACACGTCAGCCGAGCCATGGCTTTTGACGACGATGCCCTTGAGGCCGATCAGCGTCGCCCCGTTGTAGCGCCTCGGATCGACGCGCCGCTTGAATGCCTTGATCGCCGGCAGGGCGAACACGACCAGGAGCTTGCGCAGCGGATTGCGCGTGAATTCCTCGCGCAGGAAGTCCGAAAGCATCAGCGCCAGGCCTTCCGAGGTCTTCAGCGCGACATTGCCGACGAATCCGTCGCAAACGATGACATCGACGGTTCCCTTGTAGATGTCGTTGCCTTCGACGTTGCCGTAATAGTTGAGGTCGGAGGCTTTCAGCAGCTCCGCGGTCTGCTTGACCACGTCGTTGCCCTTGATGTCTTCTTCGCCGATATTGAGCAGGCCTACCGTCGGGCGCTCGATGCCGTCGACCGCGGCGGCCAGCGCGCTGCCCATGACGGCGAATTGCACCAGCTGCGCGGGCGTGCAGTTGACGTTGGCCCCGAGATCGAGCGCGGTCGTGACGCCGGTGCGCGTCGGCAGCTGTGACGCGATTGCCGGACGGTCGATGCCGGGAAGGGTTTTGAGGACGAAGCGTGAGATCGCCATCAGCGCGCCGGTGTTGCCGGCGGAGACGCAGGCCTGCGCGGCGCCGTCCTTGACCAGATTGATGGCGACGCGCATCGACGAGTCCTTTTTGTGTCGCAGCGCATCGGCGGGCGGCTCGTGCATTTCGACCACTTCACTGGCCGGCTGCACGGTGGCCCGGTCGCTCGCCATCGTGCGGTTCGCGGCGATCGCCTCGCGCACCTCGTTCTCGCGGCCGACCAGGATCACCCTCGCCCTTGGCGTCTTAGCCAGAAACGCGAGCGCGGCGGCGACCGTCACCGGGGGGCCGTAGTCGCCGCCCATCGTGTCGACGGCGATGCTGATCACGCCGGCCGACGCGCCGGGCATGTCCTGCGCGCGCGCACGGCGCGTGCCGTGCCGGTCGGTCCGGGTCACGCTTCCCCTCATGGTGATGCCCGACCCGGGACGCTTTCGGTCGTTACTCGTCGGCTTTGGTCTTGACTACTTTCTTGCCGCGGTAGTAGCCGCTGGGGCTTATGTGGTGGCGGAGGTGGACCTCGCCGCTGACCGGTTCCACCGCGAGCGGCGGCTTGGGCAGAAAGTCGTGGGCCCGATGCATGCCGCGCTTCGACGGCGACTTCTTGTTCTGCTGGACAGCCATTCTTGTGACTCCTCAAAAATTCGATCTTCACGGAAGCGGCTTCCCGCTTCCTGAAATTCCATCATCGCCTGCCGCCGTCGCTCAGTCCGGATTGCGCGCCTTCAGCGCCGCCAATCCGGCAAACGGCGATCGCTTCGCCTCGTCGGTCATCGAACGCCGCGCCGCCGCGCATGCATCTTCGTCGTGGCGCGGCGACAAGGGCAGCGACAACAACAACTCGTCCTCGACCAGGTTCCGCCGATCGAGCATCGTGTTCGCCAGCACGACTTCGGTTTCCTCCGCGTCCAGCCGCGCCAGCTCCGCCTCGTCGAGTGCCAGCAGCAGGTCGGTCTGCTGCGCTATCGCCGCCACAAACGGCTGCAGGCAGCGCTGGCAGACCAGCGGCACCCCGCCGTCGATGCGCACCGTCAGCAAAGGCCGTCTCGCACCATCGTGGCCTCCGCTGATCCGCCACGCGATAGGCACCGCGTCGGCGCCGGCCGCCAACTGGTCGGCGGCGCGAGGCAGGCTGCGCGCATCGATCTCGCCCGCCAGGTCGGTTCCGGCGGCGGCCAACTCGAATGCATCGAAACGGCCGTGCGCGCCGACGTCAGTCGTCCGAGTCGCCATCTGGATTGGCCTTTCGGTCCGGCAATCGCCGCCTCCGGCGACAAATCGCTGATCGGCGGAGCATGGCCCGGCCACTACAGGCAAGGACAAACGTTGCATAATAGCGGGCTTGCCTCCGAGTGTCAAAGAAAACCGTGAAAACAACAACTTCGCCTCGCCTTGCACGTGCGCTGGTGCTCGCCTCGGGCTCGGCGTATCGCAGGGCGCTGCTCGAGCGGCTGGGCCTGCCGTTCACGGTTGCCGTGCCGGCCATTGATGAATCGCCGCAGCCGGACGAGGCGCCGGCCGATACCGCCGTGCGGTTGGCGGAGGCCAAGGCGCGGGGCGTTGCGGGCGCTCATCCTGATGCTCTGATCATCGGCTCCGACCAGGTGGCGGATTTCCACGGCACGGCGGTCGGCAAGCCGCGCGATCCCGCCGACGCGCTGGAGCAGCTTCGCGCCATGCAGGGCCGGACGATCGTCTTTCATACCGGCCTGGCGCTGCTCGACGCGCGCAGCGGGCTTTGCCGCCGCGCACTGGTCGACGTGGCCAGCACGTTTCGGCAGCTGGACGACGCGGCGCTCACGGCGTACCTCGAGCGCGACCGGCCGTACGATTGCGCCGGATCGGTCAAGATCGAAACGCTGGGCATCGCGCTGTTCACCCGCGTTGCGAGCGACGATCCGACGGCGTTGATCGGCCTTCCGTTGATCCGCCTGACCGACATGCTGATCGCGGAAGGCCTTCAACCGCTGTGAAGGCCGAGCGCGCGGCGTCCGGCAAGCTCTACCTGCTGCCCAACCTGCTCGGCGCCGTCGACCCCGCGTCGGTGCTGCCGGAACGCACGCTGGCGATCGCCCGGCGGGTGCGCCATTTCGTCGTCGAGACGCCGAAGGCTGCACGGGCATTCGTCAAGTCGCTTCCCTCCGAGCACGCGCTGCAGGACATCGCCTTCGCCGAGCTGAACGAGCACACGCCGGCGCAAGCCGTGGCGGCATTGCTCGAACCCGTGCTCGCCGGTGCGGATGTCGCGCTGGTTTCGGATGCCGGTTGCCCGGGCGTCGCCGATCCCGGCGCGTTGCTCGTGGCCGCGGCGCATCGCGTCGGCGTCGCCGTCGTGCCTCTGGTCGGACCGTCGGCGCTGCTGCTGGCGCTGATGGCTTCCGGGATGAACGGCCAGAGCTTCGTCTTCCACGGCTACCTGCCGGTGCGCGCCGAAGCGCGCGCCGCCGCGCTGAAGGCGCTGGACGTGGCGGCGGCCAACAGCGGCGCCACGCAGCTTTTTATCGAGACGCCCTATCGCAACGAGGCGATGGTCGCGGCGGTGCTGGCCGTCTGTCGGCCGCGAACTCTATTCTGCGTGGCCGCCGACCTGACCTTGCCGACCGAACAGATCGTCAGCCGTACGGTGGAGCAATGGAGAACGGCGCCCAGCTTGCGTCTTGCCGGAAGGCCGGCGATGTTTCTGCTCGGCCGCGACTGAGCGCCGAGTAAACGCGGCACCGGGATTTTTCGACTCCGGACGAGAATCGCCCGCCGGCTACTGCTCGTCGGCGTCCGGCCAATTCTTGATGTAGCTCTTGAGCATGCGGTTCTCGAAGCTTTGCTCTTCGTAGACCGCCTTCGCGACGTCGTGAAACGACACGACACCCAGCAAAGTCGGGCCGTCGATTACCGGCACGTAGCGCGCGTGACGCTCGAGCATCACCCGGCGCAGCTCCATCACGTCGAGGCCGGTGGTGGCCGTCAACGGGTCGCTGACCTGAATATCGCTGACCTTGAGATCGCCCAGCTGCCCTTGCCGCTTCGACAGCGCCTGCAGCACTTCGGCGAAGGTCAGCATGCCCACCATCCGGCCATGGTCCATCACCACCAGCGAGCCGATGTCGTGATGCGCCATCACCTTGACCGCATCGAACACCGATCCGTCGGGCGCGGTCGTGAACAGCGCGTTCCCCTTGATCCGCAATATTTCGCTGACCAGCATGCATCCTCCAAGGAAACGCGGTTCGCGATTTTGACATGTTCAGCTTACTCCTGGCGCCGCCCCAGGCGCAACGCCGGCAGCCGAATGACGGCGTCATGAGCGTTGCTGCCGCTTCGCTCGCGGTCATGGCTGCACGTGCATCACACCCATACCGGACATATACTCCCACCGCTGCCCAACCGGGCCATCGCGCTCGCATGACCAGGCGCCTGCGATCGGCCGCGCCGACGGCAATCGGAATGACGAACAGAAGCTGCGACCACGCAGCAAAACGGAGGGAATCATGTACCAGCAGAACTACGACCCGACGGGCAATGTCGTCCTGTCGACCATCGTCGCCGCGATTCCGATACTGACGCTGCTATATTTCATCGCCTTGCACCGGCACCGCGACGCGCAGGGGACGGTGCGCCTGGGCATCTCGGCGCCTTACGCGGCGTTCTTCGGCGTGATCGCCGCGTTCCTCGTCGTCTGCCTGTTCTTCAAGATGCCCGTCGTATCCGCGGTCTCGGCTTTCGCGCTCGGCATCCTGTCGGGGTTCCTGGGGATCATCTGGATCGTCCTGGCCGCGATGTTCCTGTACACGATGAGCGTCGTCAGCGGCCAGTTCGAGATCGTGAAGGAGTCGATCGTCCACATCTCGTTCGACCGACGGCTGCAATGCGTGCTGATCGCGTTCTCGTTCGGCGCGATCATCGAAGGCACGTCGGGCTTCGGCACACCGGTGGCGATCGCCGGCGCGGTGATGGTGGGCCTCGGGTTCAAGCCCTTTCAATCCGCTGTGCTGAACCTGCTCGCGAACACTGCTCCGGTCGCCTGGGGCGCGATCGGAACGCCGATCGTGACGCTGGCCGCCGTGAGCGGACTCGATCAGCTGACGCTGTCGGCGATGGCCGGCCGTCAGCTTCCCTTTGTGTCCATCCTCGTGCCGTTCTGGCTGGTCGTCACATTCGTGAAAATGGAGGGCGGCACGTGGAAGGAAGCCTTCGAGGTGTGGCCGGCCGCGCTGTGCGCCGGCGGCACGTTCGCGATCGTTCAGTGGTTCGCCTCGGGGATCAACGAAACGCACTTGATGACCGACGTGGTCTCGGGCCTTTTCTCGGTCATCTGCACTGCCCTGTTCCTGCGCTTCATCTGGCATCCGAAGACTCGCTTCCTGCTGAAGTCGGACCGCGAAGCGCTGGCCAAGGCCGGCAAGAGCACGGCGACCGTAACCAGCGACAAGACGGAATGGGCCTACAAGTACACGGCGGCGCAAACGCTTTACGCGTGGCTGCCGTGGCTGATCCTGATCGCCTGCTGCGCGTTGTGGGGCGTGCCGGCGTTCAAGGCGTATCTGAACAACCTGTTCTCCGGGATCAAGTTCAGCACCACCCTGCTCGGCTCGACGTTCGGGGGCACGCTGTCGCTGCCGGTATGGGACATGCCTTCGCTGCACAACCTGGTGCAGAGGATGCCGCCGGTGGCACCGGTCAATGCCAAGCCCGAAGCGGCGCGGTTCGCGATCAACTGGCTATCCGCGGCCGGCACCGGCGTCTTCGTCGCCGCGCTTCTCTCGGGGCTGGTGCTCAAGTTGAACGCATCGCAATGGAAGGGCGCGTTCGTGCAGACGGCGCACCGGATGAAAATTCCGGTCCTGGTGATCGGGCAGGTGCTAGGGCTGGGCTTCCTTACCCGCTATTCGGGCACCGACGCGGTTCTCGGTCTGGCCTTCACCTCGGCCGGCTTCATGTACCCGTTCTTCGCGGCGTACCTGGGCTGGCTCGGCGTATTTCTGACCGGCTCCGACACCGCGTCCAATGCGCTGTTCGGCAGCCTGCAACGGATCACCGCGCAGCAACTCCATCTGAACGAGATCCTGATCGTGGCGACCAACTCGACCGGCGGCGTCATGGGCAAGATGATCGATGCGCAGTCGATCATGGTGGCGTGCGCAGCCTGTTACGACGACCCGACGGAGCGCGCCCACGCGCTGGGACCGATCTTCCGCACGGTGTTCTGGTATTCGATTGCCGGCGCGGCCGTCATCGGCATCATCGCGCTGCTGCAGGCCTATGTGTTCCCCGGGATGATTCCGGTGCCGCCGATCGGAAAGTGACCGCGCGCGACCGCCCGCGGACGGCGAGCAGCCGCCGCGGCCGGCCGCGTCAGCCGGTCAGCGCGCGCCGCTCGCGCAGCGCCTGCGCCAGGGTCCCGCTGTCGACGTATTCGAGCTCGCCGCCGACGGGAACGCCGCGGGCCAGCCGCGTGACCTTGAGCCCACGCGCGCTCAGCATCTCGCCGATGTAATGCGCGGTCGCCTCGCCTTCGTTGGTGAAGTTAGTCGCCAGCACCACCTCGCGCACTGCGCCGTCCGCGGCGCGCTTGAGCAGCCGATCGAGCCGGATCTCCTTCGGGCCGATGCCGTCGAGCGGCGACAGGCGCCCCATCAGCACGAAATAGAGTCCGGCATAAGCCTGCGTATGCTCGATCATCATCAGGTCCGCGGGTGTCTCGACGACGCACAGCAGGGCCGCGTCGCGCTTGGACGAGCGGCAGAGCGCGCAGAGCTCTTCCTCGGTGAACGTATTGCAGCGCTGGCAATGCCGGATCGTGCGCGTGGCCGCTTCCAGCGCCGTCGCTAGCCGTTGTCCGCCCTCGCGATCGTGCTGCAGAAGATGCAGCGCCATGCGCTGCGCGGCCTTGGGTCCGACCCCGGGAAGGCAGCGCAACGCCTGCGTCAGTTCTTCAAGCGGAGGCAGAGTCACTTTAGGTCGCGGTCGCAGCGTCCGTCAGAACGGCAGCTTCATGCCGGGCGGCAAACCCAGGCCGGCGGACAGTCCCGCCATCTTCTCCTGCGACGCGGCTTCGATCTTGCGCACAGCGTCGTTGATCGCCGCGGCGACCATGTCCTCGAGCATGTCCTTGTCCTCGGCCAGCAGCGACGGGTCGATGGTCACACGCTTGGCGTCATGTCGCCCCGTCATCAGCACCTTGACCAGCCCGGCGCCCGACTGACCCTCGATTTCCATCGCTGCAATCGCCTCCTGGGCCTTCTTCATGTTTTCCTGGACGGCCTGCGCCTGCTTCATCAGACCGGCGAGCTGGTTTTTCATCATGGTCGGATTCCTGGACTACGAATTGGGTTTGATCGATTCGGTCTTGATCGTCGCGTCGAACCGCGATAGCACGTCCTGCACGAACGGATCGTCGCGAAACGCCGCCTCGGTCCTGGCCGTCGCTTCGGCGCGCTCCCGCTTTTCCTGCGCCGCGAGCGTCGCGCCCGCCGCCGCATCGACATCGAAGCGCAGCCGCACGCGGCGTCCCAGCGCCTCGTCCAGCGCCGCCTTCAGCTTGTCGGTGTAAGCCTTGTCGAGCAGGTGCCGCGCGGCCTCCGGGACCGCGAGTACGATTTCGTTGCCGGCGATGGCTTTGAGCTCGGTCTGAGCAGCGAGTTGCAGCGCGATCCCCGACAGCTTCAGGCCGGCGACGAACGTCGGCCAGTCGGCAATCTGTAAAGGTGCGAGAGCCCCGGCGCCGGACTGGGGTGGCGCCGGTGCGACGCGGGACTCGGCCGGCGCATCGACCGCGGGTAACGATGTCCCGCTCGCGGCCTCCCTGCTACTGCGTGCGACCGGCGCGTTGCCGCTTGCCTGCCCGCTGCTGCTCGTGGCCGACGCGCTGCTGCTCGTCGTCGGCCCGCCCCTTCTCAGGGGCTCGCGAGCGATGGCTCGGACGGCCGGCTTGGCCTCCGCCGAAGGCCCCGCGCCCGGCTCGAATGCGAGGAGGCGCAACAGCGTCATCGCGAATCCGGTCTGTTCGTCGGGGGCCAGCGCCATATCGGCCCGGCCCTGAACGCAAATCTGGTAGGCAAGCTGCACCGCATCCGGTGTGAACGCCGTCGCGTAGCCGGCGATCCGCGCCGCGTCGGGCAATGCATCGCTCACGCCGGCAACGGTCTGCGCGACGGCGATGCGATGAAAGAGGCTCGCCAGATCGTCGAGCGCCGCAGGCAGCGACAGGCTCCGCTCGGCGAGCGCCGCGGCTTCGGCCAGCAGCGCCTTGCCGTCCCCGGCGAGCAAGGCGTCGGCAATGCGATACGCGTACCCGGCGTCGGCCGCGCCGAGCATCGTCCGTACCACGGCTTCGCGCACTTCGCCCGCGCCGTAGGCGATCGCCTGGTCGAGCACCGAAAGCGCGTCGCGCATCGAGCCGCGCGCACTGTGCGCGATCAATGCCAGCGCCGCGTCGTCGAAACCGGTGTCCTCGGCGCGCAGAATATCGGCCAGCCGTGCCGCGATCTGCGCCGCCGGAAGCGCCTTCAAGTTGAACTGCAGGCAGCGCGACAGCACGGTGACCGGAATCTTTTGCGGGTCGGTCGTGGCCAGGATGAATTTGACGTGCTCGGGAGGCTCCTCGAGGGTTTTGAGCATCGAGTTGAACGCAGCCTTGGACAGCATATGGACTTCGTCGATCAGGTAGACCTTGTATCGGCCGACGGTAGGCGCATAGCGCGCGTTGTCGAGAATCTCCCGCATGTTGTCGATGCCCGTATTCGACGCCGCGTCGAGCTCGAGCAGGTCGACGAAGCGGCCGGCGTCGATGTCGGTGCACGCCGGGCAGACGCCGCAGGGCGTCGCCGTGACGCCGGTCACGCAATTGAGGCTCTTGGCCAGCAGTCTTGCAATCGTAGTCTTGCCGACCCCTCGCGTGCCGGTAAGCAAGTAGGCGTGGTGCAGGCGTCCGCGCTCCAGCGCGTTGGTCAGCGCCCGCACGACATGATCCTGTCCGACCAGGTCGGCAAATTTCTTCGGCCGCCACTTGCGGGCGAGCGCTTGGTAGCTCATCGGGCTTTCAAGGTTCAGGTTTGGCCAGTAAGCAAAGCATTGCGCGATTTCTTCTCGCGCTCGCGCTGCAGCGAGCCGCGAGACTATTTCGCGTCGCGTTCCGTTTCAGGCAAGGCGCTCGACCGACGCAGGCGCGCCGTGTACCCGAAATGTACATAAGCGCCTGGGGCGGGCGGGCAACGCAGCATGAAGCCGAACTGACGCGAAAGAGGGGGTGGCGAGCCGTACCCCCGGCACTTGCAGAGAATAGCTATGGCTGCTTCCTTCCGGACCTGACCAGGTTCACCACCATGCAATGCGGGGCGGCCCGCCATTGATCGTTGCCGCTGCTGACTGTCATTATCGGCGAAGCGGGCCGACGCAGCAAGCAACGCGACCGTGCAACAGTCCAATGCAACCGTTTGCACCGGTCCGAATGGCCCTCATCAGCGTGGCGTCTATAATGCAATCAGCGCATCACGTATTGGAGTCGGATTGCGCACACGCCTTCTGCTGCGTGCCTGCATCGCAGCGTCGATCACACTGGCTGCCTGCGGGCCGTCGCAACCTCCGCCGCCGCCTTCGTCGAACGAATTGACCGTGCTGCTGCGCACCGGGCCGGGAACCTGGTTCGTCGGCGCCGACGATCAGGGCGCAGGCATCGACTACGACCTGGCGCACATGTTCGCCGCGCAGGAGGGGGCTACGCTCAAGGTTGTCCCCACCGCCGACCCCATCGACAAGCTGGCCGACGCGGGAACCGGTCCGCGATTCGGCGCCGGCAGTCTGTATCTCCCCGGATCGGTGTGGTCGTCGCCCGCAAACGCTGTTCTCTATTCGTCGGGTTATTATGCCGCCGAACCCGTGCTGATCTACAACATCGACGGGTTCAAGCCGGCATCCTGGCGCGACCTGGCCGACGAAACCGTCGGCGTGCTGGAAGGCGGCGGCCTCGCGAGCGCGTTGTCGAAAGTCCGCGCCGATCATCCCGAGGTGCGATGGCAGATGATCACGCTGCCCTCAACCGAGGCGATGATCAGCCAGGTATCCGACGGCACCTTGAACTACGCGATCGTCGCGTCCAATGATGCCGAAGCCGCGCGCCACATCTATCTCAATTTCGACAAGGCGTTCACCGTCGCCGGCAAACAGCAGCTGGTGTGGGCATTTCCGCCCGGTGAGCGGCATCTGCGCGATCGGGTCAACACGTTTTTCGCGCAGCTTCGCCGCGACGGCAGGCTGCAGCGGCTGGTCGAGCGCTACTTTACCTATGGCACGGTGCCGCGCATCGATGCCGGCGTGTTCCACGAGCGGATCAAGTCGACGCTACCGCAGCTTCGCGAAGGGTTCCAGCGGGCGCAGCAGGAGACCGGCATCGAATGGCGGCTGCTCGCCGCGATCGCCTACCAGGAATCGAAGTGGGACGCGCAGGCCACCAGCGAGACCGGCGTGCGCGGCCTGATGCAGTTGACCGAGGAAACCGCGCAGCGCCTCGGCGGCATCGACCGGCTCGATCCGAACGCGAGCGTCCTTGCCGCCGCGCATTACCTCCGCGATCTGAAGGACCGGCTGCCGCAGCGCATCGCGGAGCCCGACCTCACATGGCTGGCACTCGGCGCATACAACATCGGCATCGCCCATTTGGAGGACGCGCGCATCCTGGCGCAGAAGCAGAAGCTCGATCCGGACACCTGGTCGGCGCTGAAAAAGACGCTGCCGCTGCTGGCACTCCCCGAGTACTATGAGTCGGCGAAATTCGGCTACGCGCGCGGCGCGATGCCGGTCGCCTTCGTCGATCGCGTGCGCGCGTACTACGACATTCTGCTCGCGCAGCAGCCGCCGCTGCAGCCGCGACTGCGCATGTTCTCGGGTGTGGTCGATGAAAACGCGGCGCAGCCGATGGCCGCGCCGGTCAACGCCGCCAAGTAATCAACCTGCTGCGGCAATCGCGCTCGCGCCGCCCATATACGGCCGCAGCGCCGCAGGAATGTCGACGCCGCCGTCGGCGCGCTGGTAATTTTCGAGCACCGCGACCAGCGTCCGGCCGACGGCCAGACCCGAACCGTTCAGCGTGTGCACGAGCTCGGGCTTGCCCTGCGCGTTGCGAAATCGCGCCTGCATCCGACGCGCCTGGAAGGTTTCGCAATTCGAGCAGGACGAGATTTCCCGGTACTTGCCCTGTCCCGGCAGCCAGACTTCCAGATCGTAGGTCTTCGCGGCGGCGAAGCCCATGTCGCCGGTGCACAAGGTGACGACCCGGTACGGCAGCTCGAGCTTTTGCAGGATGGCTTCGGCGTGACCCACCATTTCCTCGAGCGCTTCGTACGACCGATCCGGGGCGACGATCTGCACCATCTCGACCTTGTCGAACTGATGGACGCGGATCATCCCTCGCGTGTCCTTGCCGTAGCTGCCCGCCTCCGAGCGGAAGCAAGGCGAATGCGCGGTCAGCCGCATCGGCAGCGCCGCCGCGGCGACGATTTGATCGCGCACGAAGTTGGTCAACGGCACTTCTGCGGTCGGGATCAGGTACCAGCGTCCCTCGTCCGGCGCGCCGCCCTTCGCCGCCCAGAAAAGGTCCTCCTCGAATTTCGGCAGCTGGCCGGTGCCGATCAGCGCGTCGGCGTTGACGAGATAAGGCACATAACATTCGGCGTAGCCGTGCTCGGTGGTGTGCGTATCCAGCATCAGCTGCACCAGCGCCCGATGCAGGCGCGCAACCGCACCGCGCAACGCATAGAAGCGGGCGCCGGAAATTTTCGCCGACACGTCGAAGTCGAGGCCGCCGAGCGTCGTGCCTACGTCGACGTGATCGCGCGCCGCAAAATCGAACGTCCTCGGGCTGCCCCAGCGGCGGACCTCGACGTTATCGGCCTCGGATGCACCGACCGGGACGCTTGCGTGCGGCAGGTTGGGCATCGCCAGCAGCCATTCGCGTACGCGCTCCTGCACCGCTTCGAGGTTGCGTTCGAGCGAGCTCAGCTCGTCGCCGATGCCGGCGACCTCGCGCAGCGTGGCCGACGCGTCTTCGCCCTTGCTCTTGGCGATCCCGATCAGTTTCGAGACGGTGTTGCGCCTCGCCTGCAGCTCCTGCGTGCGCATCTGAATATGCTTGCGCTCGGCCTCGAGCTCGACGAACGCGGCCGCGTCCAGCGGATATCCACGCGTCTTCAGGCGCGCGACGACGTCATCCAGATCGTTGCGCAGAAGCTGGATATCGATCATGCGCGAATTTTACCAGAGGGCTCGCGCACCATCGCCGGACAACCGCGGTCAGGACTCGCCGTCGCCGCGCGAGCGCGCCTTGGCGTCGCGCAGCTTCAGCTCGGCGAGCCTTTCCGCAATCCGCGCTTCGAGGCCGCGATCGGTCGGCCGATACCAGTCCGGCCGCGTCATGCCCTCGGGGAGGTAGCTCTCGCCGGCCGCGTAGGCGTCCTCTTCGTCGTGCGCGTAACGATAGTCCCTGCCGTAGCCAAGATTCTTCATCAGCTTCGTCGGCGCGTTGCGCAAGTGCAGCGGCACCGGGCGCGAACCGTCCTCCGCAATGAAAGCGCGCGCGGCGCCGTACGCGACGTATACCGCGTTGCTCTTGGCGGCGCAGGCGAGGTAGATCACCGCCTGCGCCAGCGCGAGCTCACCCTCGGGCGTGCCGAGGCGTTCGTAGGTCGCGACGGCGTCCAGGGTGAGCTGCAGCGCGCGCGGATCGGCGAGACCGATGTCCTCGCTGGCCATGCGTATCATCCGCCGCCCGACGTACAGCGGATCGGCGCCGCCGTCGAGCATCCGGCAGAACCAGTAGAGGGCCGCGTCCGGATCGGATCCACGCACCGACTTGTGCAACGCCGATATCTGGTCGTAGAACGCCTCGCCGCCCTTGTCGAAGCGGCGCAAGCTCCGCGTGATCGCGGTCTCGACGAAATCGCTGTCGATCTCGCGCCTTCCCGCTTCCTGCGCGGCGACCGCGAGCTGCTCGACCAGGTTCAGCAGGCGCCGGCCGTCGCCGTCGGCGTAGGCGATCACCGCATCCCGCGCCGAGGCGCCGATCGCAACGCCGGGCAGCGCGGCCGGCATCGCGCGATCGAGCAGCGCCGACAGCTCGTCGGCTGACAGCGCCTCGAGCACGTAGACGGTGGCGCGGCTGAGCAACGCGCTGTTGACTTCGAACGACGGATTCTCGGTCGTCGCGCCGATAAAAGTGACCAGCCCTCTTTCGACGAACGGAAGGAATGCGTCTTGCTGGCCCTTGTTGAAGCGATGTACCTCGTCGACGAACAGGATCGTGTGACGGCCCGATTGCGCGAGCGTGGCTTCAGCCTGGGCGATCGCGTCGCGAATGTCCTTGACGCCGGAAAGCACCGCCGACAAGGCGATGAATTCCGCGTTGAACGCATCGGCCATCAGGCGGGCGAGCGTCGTCTTGCCGACGCCCGGCGGCCCCCACAGGATCATCGAGTGCGGCTTGCCGGACGCGAAGGCCACCGCCAGCGGCTTGCCGGGTCCGAGCAGATGCCGCTGCCCGATGACCTCGCCGATGTTTTTCGGCCGCAGGCGCTCGGCCAGCGGGGTCGCCGGGTTGACTACGGCGAAAAGGTCATTCGCCAACGACATCGGCGCCTTGCGGCGGCACGAACCGGAACAGCGCGGGATCGACCGACGCGTTGCGCTCGAACGGACCGAACGACAACTGCGTCACCTGGCCGAAGCTGTCGTGCAGCTCCATCGTGCGCGGAAGGTTGTCCTTCAGGCCGATCCGGATGCTGGCGAAGCCGCTGTCGGCGGCGCGCGGCTTGGCGTCGACGAATTCCACGTCGCCGCTTTTGCCGCCGTCGGTGAGCTCGAAGTTCTTTTCCAGCGAATCGTCCCCGGCGAGCAGCGCGGCAGGCGTCGCGCCCAGCGCCTGGTCGAGCTTCCTGACGACCACCTGGTTCAGATCCGGGTCGTGGATCCAGAGCTTTTGACCGTCGCCGACGATGATCTGTGCATGCGGCTTTTCGTAGGCCCAGCGGAATTTGCCGGGTCGCGAGAAGGCGAACGTTCCGCTCGATTCTTGCGGTACGCGCCCCGACTTGCCGCTGACGACCTGGCTGAACGTCGTCTTGCCCGATTTTGCACCGCTCAAAAAACTCTTCAGCTGGGCGAGCCCGGACGCTGCCGCGGGACAGGCAAGCGCCATCGCCGCGCACATCGCCGCCGCGAACCGCAATCCGGCGCTCATACGCTTTCGCCTTTTCCCGCTGGCACCAGCACATCGCGATTGCCGTTGGTCTGCATCGCCGACACCAGCCCCGCCCGCTCCATCTGCTCGATCAGCCGCGCAGCGCGGTTGTAGCCGATCCGCAGATGGCGCTGCACGAGCGAGATCGACGGCCGTCGCGTCTTCAGCACGACCGCGACCGCCTGGTCGTACATCGGATCCGCCTCGGCGTCGGCGGCGTCGATCATCACGCCTTCGTCGCCGTTGCCGTTGACGCCCGAGTCGAGAATGCCGTCCAGGTACTGCGGACCGCCTTGGGCTTTCAGATGCTCGACGACGCGATGCACCTCGGTGTCGGCGACGAACGCACCGTGCACGCGCTGCGGGTGCCCGGTGCCCGGCGGCAGATACAGCATGTCGCCCTGTCCAAGCAAGGTCTCCGCGCCCATCTGGTCGAGAATCGTGCGCGAATCGACCTTGCTCGCCACCTGGAAGGCGATGCGCGACGGAATATTGGCCTTGATCAGTCCGGTAATGACGTCGACCGACGGGCGCTGTGTCGCGAGGATCAGGTGGATGCCGGCCGCGCGCGCTTTTTGCGCGATGCGCGCGATCAGCTCCTCGATCTTCTTGCCGGTGACCATCATCAGGTCGGCCAGTTCGTCGATGACGACGACGATCAGCGGCATCTCCTCGATCGGCTCGGGGCTCTCAGGGGTCAGCGTGAACGGATTGGTCAACGGCTTGCCGGCCTTTTTCGCCTCGACGACCCGCGCGTTGTAGCCGGAGAGATTGCGCACGCCGAGCGTCGACATCAGCCGATACCGGCGCTCCATTTCGCCGACGCACCAGTGCAGCGCGTTGGCGGCGAGCTTCATGTCGGTGACGACCGGCGCGAGCAGATGCGGGATCCCTTCGTAGACCGACAGCTCGAGCATTTTCGGATCGATCAGGATCAGCCGCACCTGCCGCGGCTCGGCCTTGTACAGCAGCGACAGGATCATCGCGTTGACGGCCACCGATTTGCCCGATCCGGTCGTCCCGGCGACCAAGAGGTGCGGCATGCGCGCGAGATCGACGATCACCGGCTTGCCCGCGATGTCCTTGCCCAGTGCGAGCGACAGCGGGCTCGCCGTATCGTTGTAGGTCGTCGATGACAGGAGCTCGACCAGGCGCACGATCTGCCGCTTGGCGTTCGGCAGTTCGAGCCCCATGAACGATTTGCCGGGGATCGTCTCGACGACCCGTATGCTCACCACCGACAGCGCGCGCGCCAGATCCTTCATCAGGTTGACGATCTGGGCGCCCTTGACGCCGATCGCGGGCTCGATTTCGAACCGCGTGATCACCGGTCCGGGGTACGCCGCCAGCACCTTCACCGACACGCCGAAATCGGCGAGCTTGCGCTCGATCAGGCGCGAGGTGAATTCCAGCGTCTCGGGGCTGATCTGTTCCTGCGCCGAAGGGGCGTCCTCGAGCAGCGCCAGCGGCGGCAGCGGCGAGTCCGGCATGTCCTGGAACAGCGGCTTCTGCTTTTCCTTGACCACGCGTTCGGATTTCGGCACGTCGACCATCGCCGGCACGACGACGACCGGTTCGCGGTCCTCGACGCTTTCGCGCGCCGCTTCGACGAACTGCTCGCGCTCCTCCAGCGCCACGGCACCGATTTCACGGTCGCGCCGCGCATCGCGCCTCTTCCGCAGCCATGCGATCGAGCGCTCGATGCCGGCGCCGACCCGTTCCATCAAACGCAGCCACGACATGCCGGTGAACAAAGACCAGCCGATGGCAAAAAGCGCGATCAGCAACAGCGTGCCGCCGTTGAATCCGAGCGCGCGCGAGAAGCCCGAGCCGATCACGTCGCCGAGCGCGCCGCCGGGCGTGTGCGGCAAGACCGCAGGCAGGCGATAAAGGCGCAGTGCTTCGAGTGCTGCGCTCGACAAAAGGACCAGGACGAACCCGGGCACGGCGAGCCAGGGATGATGCCGGTCGGCGGCATCGATCGAGCGCGTCAAATGACGATAGCCGGTCACCACCAGCACGATGCCGGCGAAGACCCACCACCAGGCGGAAATGCCGAACAGGTACAGCAGCAGATCGGCGAGCCATGCGCCGACCGCTCCACCCTTGTTGTGGATCGCCGCACCGGTGCCCGAGAACGACCAGCCCGGATCGCTGCGTTGATAGGTCGCAAGGATCAGCGCAAGGTAGGCGAATATGGCCACGACCAGCAGCCACCACGACTCGCGGACCAGCGCCGCGAGGCGCGGCGAAAGGGTCGGTTCCGGCGCGGCGCTAGCCCGCCGTTGTCGTTGTATTTTCTGCTTGGAAATCATAGATTTGTGCCGTGCACTTAGCGCAGCACATTATACACCGTTCGGGGCCGGGGATGGGCGGGCTTGCGCCTCAGGGCGCTACCCCAACATCGGTTAGAATCGGGCGGAGTATTTCGTGCCCGAATAAACAGCGACTCGACCGCATCATGTCCGCCAAACACCATCGCCTGTTGATTCTCGGCTCCGGCCCGGCCGGATTTACCGCGGCAGTATACGCCGCGCGCGCCAACCTGAAACCGGTTCTGATCACCGGATTGGCGCAGGGCGGGCAGCTGATGACCACGACCGATGTCGACAACTGGCCGGCCGATGCCGACGGCGTGCAAGGCCCCGAGCTGATGGCGCGCTTTCAGAAGCACGCCGAACGCTTCGACACCGAGATCATCTTCGACCACATTCACACGGCGGGGTTGCGCGAGCGTCCGTTACGCCTGGTCGGCGACATCGGCGAATACACCTGCGACGCGCTGATCATCGCGACCGGCGCTTCGGCGCGCTATCTCGGCCTGCCTTCCGAGCAGGCCTTCATGGGCAAGGGCGTTTCCGCCTGCGCGACCTGCGACGGGTTTTTCTACAAGGGACAGGACGTCATCGTCGTCGGCGGCGGCAACACCGCGGTCGAGGAAGCACTGTATCTGTCGAACATCGCTCGCCAGGTGAACGTGGTTCATCGCCGCAACAAGTTCCGCGCCGAGGCCATTCTGGTCGACAGGCTGATGGCCAAGACGGCGCATGGCGGCAACGTGCGCGTGCTGTGGGACCATACGCTCGACGAGGTCACCGGCGACAAGTCGGGTGTCACCGGCGTGCGCCTGAAGCATGTCGGAACCGGCGCGGCGCGCGACCTCGCGGCGCAGGGCGTTTTCATCGCCATTGGGCACACGCCGAATACGCAGCTCTTCGAAGGACAGCTGTCGATGGTCGAGGGTTACATCACCGTCCAGGGCGGGAGCTCGGGCAATGCGACGGCGACCAGCATCCCCGGCGTGTTTGCCGCGGGCGACGTCGCCGACCACGTCTACCGCCAGGCGGTGACCAGCGCCGGCACAGGATGCATGGCGGCGCTGGATGCCGAAGCGTATCTCGACAATCCGCTGCCGGTGCCGCAGACCGCCGCGCTGTCGGTCGGATAGCGCGACGGCCCCGGCGATGCGCTCGGCCTGCCGCCCGCGCACCGAGCGGTCACCGCGGCGGCGGCGAGAATAATCGCGCGATGGCCAAGCTGTCCGATCTGAAGACCCTGCTGCGCAGCGCCGGCAGCAAGCCGGCGGCTGCGACGCACGCAACGGCGAGCTCCGGCAAGCGTGCCAACGCCCGTGCCGCGCAAGCCGATCCCGATATCGACCTCGGCCAGGCATTCGCCGACGTCGCTCCGCTGCCGTCGCAAAACCGCGCGCGCATCGCCAAGGCGCGCCCCGCACCGACGCCTGCCAAGAGGCTCGCCGACGAAGCCGACGCGCTTGCCGCGAGCAAATTCGGCACCGAGCCGTCGCCATCACAGTGGGAAATCGGACAGGAACACGAGTCACAGCAGACATTCGCACGTCCGGGTCTGGGCGCCGACGTGCTGGTCCGCTTGCGGCGCGGCCACTGGTCGGTTCAGGCCGAGCTCGATCTGCACCGCCTGACCAGCAGCGAGGCGCACGACGCACTCGCCGACTTCCTGTTCGACGCGCGCTCTCGCGGCTTGCGCTGCGTCCGCGTCATTCATGGCAAGGGCCTCTCGTCACCGAATCGCGAGCCGGTGCTCAAGAGCAAGGTACGGCGCTGGCTGTCGCAATGGGACGAGGTACTCGCCTATTGCGAAGCACCGCGCCATGGCGGCGGTGGCGGCGCCGTCGTGGTCCTCCTCAAGGCCACGCCTGCCTGATCGACAAGCGCGCTGCGATAATCAGGCCAGCCGGCGATGCGCCACAGCCGGCAGGTCGCGTCGAACCTGCGCAATCCGCGCAGCGTCGATATCTCCGACGATGACGCCTTCGCCCGCGGCCAATTCGGCCACAACGGTCCCCCACGGATCGATCAGCACGCTGTGTCCGTAGGTGCGCCGGCCGTTGGCGTGCGTTCCGCCCTGCGCGGCGGCGAGCACATAGCACTGGTTCTCGATAGCGCGCGCCTTGAGCAGCACATGCCAGTGCGCGGCGCCGGTCACCGCGGTAAACGCCGACGGCACGACGATCAGCGCAACGTCGCGATAACCGCGGTAGAGCTCGGGGAAGCGCAGGTCGTAGCAGACCGACAGGCCGACGCGGCCGACCGGTGAATCGAAAGTGACGCCCGCACTCCCGGGCTCGATCGTTTTCGCCTCGTCGTAGCGCTCGTCGCCCTGGCTGAACGCGAACATATGGATCTTGTCGTAGCGCGCGACGCGTTGTCCCCGCGGATCGAATACCAGCGACGCGCTGCGCACCCGCGCCGGGTCGGCGGTGGCGATCGGCACGGTGCCGCCGATCAGCCACAGTTGCTGCTCGCGCGCCACGCGGGACAGGAAGTCCTGCTGCGGCCCGTGCCCGTCGGCTTCGCGCGCATCCACCTTGTCGGTCGCGCGAGCGCCAAAAATCCCGAAGTACTCCGGCAGCAGGACGAGCTTCGCCCCCTGCCCCTTCGCCGCGACGATCAACGGCTCGACGGCGGCGAGGTTCGCATCGACGCTGCCGCCGGAAACCGTCTGCACCGCCGCCACGCGCATGCTGCCGGCGCCCGCTGCGGTGCTCATTGCGGTGCCGTCTCCGGCTTGCTGGCCGAGGCCGCCGCCGGGACGGCGGGGAATCTGCCTTCGCGTTCGACGACCGGGTCCGACCAGCTGCCGGTCACCGAGTAGCCGAATGCGAACATCTGCTCGATCGGATCCTGCATCGCCTTTTGCGCGAGCAGCGAACCCGCGTACACGGCTGCGCCGATGACGGGATTGGCGAGCAGCAGGGCCGCCGCGCCGACCGACACACCCGCCGACAGCGTCGGCTGCACGTGCACCGACAGTTGCTGCGTCTCGCGCGCGATGTCGGCCTCGCCCCGGATGGCGACGCGTGCCGACGGCCCGATGATTTTCAGATTGTCGCTTTTCATCACGCCGTTCTGAATGCGCACGTCGCCGGTGATTTCGTCGAAGGCAAAACCCTCGGCGAACAAATCCTGGAAATCGAAGTTCAGACGCCGCTTCAGCGACTGCAGCGAGAGGACGCCCAAAAGCTTGCCGAGACCCGGATCGAGCTTGGTGAACTGGCCGCGCCCGGTCTCGACGCGAAGCGTGCCGTTGAGCGTCGGATAGTCGAAGTCCTGCGGGCCGCCCGACCACGAGACCTGGCCGCGTATCCGTGTCGCGGCGTCGCGCACCGCATCCGGCAGCGCGTAGCGCGCCAGGTATTTGCCGGCATCATGCACGTCGAGATCGGCATCCAGCGTCGTCTGCTCGTTGCCGCCGCCGCCGCGCCACCAGCCGTTGGCGTCGAGCCGCCCGTCGTCGTTGATCAGGCGCAGGCTGTCGATGCGCCAGTCGGCGCCGCGCGGTTGCGCATTCAACTCGAGGCGCCCCAGGTCCCGTTCCTTCAGGCGCAAGGTGTCCGCCGACATGTCGATCGCCGGCCAGCTGTTCACTTCGGACGGGGAGGTCGCCGTCGGCGCCGCATGCGACGCCGCTGCCGTCGGAGGCGTCAGGCGTTGCAGGCGCGCGACGATGCGGCCGTTCGGATGCGCCGGCGCCGCGGGCTCCCAGCGCGCCGTGCCTTCGAGCTCGCGGCCGCGCAGATCGAGTTGCCAATCGGTGCCGCTGCGCGTCGCGCCGACGCGCAGATCGTTCAGCCGCCGGCCGAATACATCGAGCGCGACGACGCTGACGTCGAGTCCCGACAGCGGCAATGGCCCGGTGTCGACGCTGGCATCCAGCTGCTCGCGCAGCGCGAGCCAGCCGTCGAGATCGAGTCGATCGACGTCGCCGCGAATCCACAGACCGCGACGATCGGGCGCACCGGTGGCCTTGCCCAATGAAAGCAGCGCGCGCTCGACGACCGGACCGGCAGCGGCCAGTCGCCGCTGCAGGGTGAGACGGCCGAGCCGGCCATAGCTGACCTGCAGTACGTCGGTGGCGGCTTCGGTCTGGCGGCGCTCGATGCGAAGCGGCATCGCCTCGCTCGAGGGCTTGGCCGCAGGCACAGGCAAGTCGACGGCGACGCCTTTCAGCGTGGTATCGAGCGTCCAGTTCGATCGGTCCGGCGCGACGTTGAGCGCGAGCTGCCAGTCGGTGGTCCCGGTCAGACGCGCTGCCAGCACCTGTTGCGGGTATTGCGCTCGCAGCAAGCCGACGTCGGCGCTCCCCTGCGCATCGACACGCATGCCGCCGACGGTGCCCGTCACCGTCAGCCGCGCCGGACCGCCGAGAATCTCGGCGGTGAGCGCCGTGCTGCGGATGTCGCGTCGCGTAAACGCGAGCTTGCCGTTGAGCTGGTTCAGTGCGGGAATGCCGCCGCCGAACTTGAGCCGGTTACCGGAAAACGTGAACTCGCCGGCGATCTGGTCGCCCTCGTGGTTGCCGATGGGCAGCTCGAGCTTGAGGGCCAGCTTGCCGTCGCCGCTCGCCTCGGCACCGCGGGTCGTGTGATCCAGCCACTCGTCGACCGGGCTTTCGGCGATGAAGCGCAGGAACTCGGACGCCGGCCCCGCCGCTTCGCCCTCGATGCGCAGCGCGGGATGTGCGATCCGCATATCCGGGATTTCCAACTTGATCCGGTTGATCGCGGCATTGAAAGTACGGCCGCTGCGGCCGTCGACACTGATGCGTGCGCCGTCGACCCGGACATCGCCATCGATGCCCGTCAGCCTCGGCCAGTGCGTCGCATAGTCCAGCGTCACTCCTTGCGCCTTCGCGATCGCGGTGAACTGGCCCTTTTTGCCATCGGCGAACGGAAAATCGGCAAGATTGCCCGAGAGCTTGAGCTGAGCGTCGTTCGAGCCGCCGGCAAGCAGGCTGGTGTGCATCCAGTCGCGCACGCCGGCCCCGGCGGCGAGCGGGACGTAGCGGTACAGCTGCGCCGCATCGAGGCGCGAAAATTGCGCCGTCGCGTCGACGGCGCCCGGACTGTCGGCAAGCGTTCGGTATTCGCCGTTGACCACACCCGCCGCATCCGCGTTGGCGAGCGCCAGCTGCTCGACCTGGATCGAATAACCTTCGGCCGATTTGCGCCAGCGCAGCTGTCCCTTCGCAGTGTCGAGCGTCAGCGTCTGCGCGAACAGATGCGGCCAGTGCACGGCCAGCGCGCGGCTGTCGAGCTTGATCGCTCCGTCGTGGTCGGTCGCGGCGATGCTGCCGGAGAGGCCGGTGACGCCGGACGCCGTAGCTTCCTGCGCGAATCCGAGCCCGGCGAAGTTGGCCGACGCATCGAATGCGCTGGGTGCTGCGATGTCGCCAGTCCAATGCAGTGCGACCGCATCGAGCGTTCCGCGCGGCGCAAAGCGCGCCAGATCGTCGCGCCATCGCGTCGGCAGCGGCAGGTAGGGGACCATCTGCCGCAGCGGCGTGAGCTCGATGCGGCTGAACGAAGCATTCCCGTCGATCGGCCGGCCCGCGTCGTAACGCATCGTCAGCTGAAAGTCGGTCGGGTCGAAACGCGTCTCGCCCGGCGCAGCGAACGCGAGCTGACGCGCGTAGACTTCGCGGCGCGAAGAATCGTCGTGCCAACCGACGCGGCCTTCGAGCCGGGCCAGCGAAAGCTGCGGCAAATCGCTGGCCAGCTTCCCTTCGACGCCGCTGAGTATCACGTCGGCGACGAGGTCGCGCGGCTCGCCGGCGGCGATCTCCAACCACATGCGGACGGCGCCCTTGCCGTCGCTGATCGGAAGCCCCGGAGGCAGCCACGCGCGCCATGCACCGACGTCGGCGTAGTCGAGGCGCGCATAGAAGCGTCCGGACGCACCGCGCCAATCCGCGAGAGAGCCGCTGGTAAAGTCGCCCCGCACGTCGAGCGGTGCAGCGAGGCTCGCGGGGGGCGCCCCGGTCAAGCCGAAACGGTGACGACCGGCGCGGTTTTCCAGGCGCAGAACGACATGCTCGAGCGTCAGCTGCGGCGCGCCTCGCAGCTCGTCCCGCCACGAGATGAACGCGTCCCGGATGACGATGCGCGGCTGGCGCAGCACCCATTCGACAATGCCCTGCTCGCCGGGCTTTTCGGTGAGATCCAGCGTCATCCCCGCCGCGTGCAGCATGCCCGCGGCATCACGCCGCACGATCAGCCGCGGCTGGTCGATCGACAGCTGCTTCAGGCGCAGCTGAAAAAACAGCAGTGAATCCCAGGCAATGGTCAGCCGCATGTCGGGCAAGGTCACGCTTGCGATGCTGGCGCCCGGCTCGGTGATGCGCAGATTGCCTATATCGAGCCTCGGGTTCCAGCCGTCCCATCCAGTCGCGACCGACCCGATCTCCACCGGCTGGCCGATCTGTGCCGCGAGCAGACTCGCGACGGCGCCAGGGTTGTTTTCGGCGCGAGGAAAGATGACAAAACGCACGGCCAGCAGCAGCAGACAGACCGCGACAATAACGACCAGGACCACCGTGCGCGCCGCGCACAGCGTCTTGCGAAACGAATCTGGAAGGGCCGGGGAGAAACTCGTAGATGCGCGCGCGAAGGGCATAATAGGTCGTTCTGGCGCGATTTTAATATGAAAGGGGCGGCCGCCGCGTTGAATTCCACGATGGACCTCGCTGGAGCGTACGAGTTCAGCCGCTACGCGCAGCGCCTTCGCGTCGCCGACCCCGCTCTGTGCGCTGCCGTGGAGGGCATGCTGGACCAGCCTTTCCGATGGTCCGACGGCGAGCTCGGCGAGCTCGTCCGCGGATCCGATCCCGCCGCGCTGGGCGTCGCCCTCCGCCGGCTGCGCCAGCGCGTATACCTGCATGTCCTGTTGCGCGACCTGACCGGACGCGCCGATCTCGCCGAAGTCTGCACGACAATGACGCAGCTGGCCGAGAACTCGATCGCCGCGGCAGTCGACGCACATTCGAGCGCACTCGCGGCGATCCACGGCGAGCCGATCGGCGCCGACAGCGGCGCGCCCGAGCAGCTGATCGTCGTCGCGATGGGCAAGCTCGGCGGCGGCGAGCTCAATGTCTCGTCCGACGTCGATCTGGTTTTCGTCTATCCGGAGGATGGCGACACACGCGGCCCGAAGGTTCTGGCCAACCAGGATTTCTTCGATCGTCTGGGACGGCGCGTCGTTGCCGCTCTGGCCGAGCCTTCGCCCGAAGGCTTCGTCTTCCGCACCGACCTGCGGCTGCGCCCGTACGGTGATGCGGGCCCGCTGGCCTCGTCGTTCGCCGCGCTCGAGCAATATCTGATCGCGCAAGGCCGCACCTGGGAGCGTTACGCGTGGCTCAAGGCGCGCGCGTTGACCGGCCCGCGCGCCGGCGAACTGGAGCAGCTGGTAGCTCCCTTCGTCTATCGAAAATACCTGGACTACGACGCGTACGAAGGCCTGCGCGACGTGCATCGGCAGATTCGCGAACAGGGCCGGCGCCGCGATCATGCCGGCAACATCAAGCTGGGACCCGGCGGCATTCGCGAGATCGAATTCATCGTGCAGGCGCTGCAGCTGGTGCGCGGCGGGCGCGAACCGGCGCTTCGCGTTCGCGGCACCTTGCCGGCGCTCGCGGCGCTGCGCATGCGGGGCCTGCTGCCCGCCGCCGCGGCGGACGAGCTCTTCGATGCCTATGCTTTCCTGCGCAAGGTCGAGCACCGCCTGCAGTATCGCGACGATGCGCAAACGCACGACCTGCCGCAGGACGACGCCGAGCGCGCGGCGTTGGCCGAGGCGATGGCGTGCACCGACGCCGCCGCGTTCGATCGAATGCTCGACCGACATCGCAATAATGTCGACCGCCACTTCGACGCGCTTTTTTCCACGGGCGAGGGCGGCGTCGAGCGCGATCCACTCGCGGTCGTCTGGGTCGCGCCGGCGCCGGAGGACGCTCATCTCGCCGCGCTCGCGGCCGCGGGCTATGACGATCCGCATGCGCTGATCGTCGAGCTTGCGCGCGTCCGGAAGAGCCCGCGCTATCTGCAGCTGCCGACCGCTTCGCGCGCGCGCTTCGACGCGCTGGTGCCGCAGTTGCTGCGCGCCGCCGCGGCGACCCCGGCGCCGCAGGCAGTGTTCGAGCGCCTGCTCGCGCTGCTGGAGACGATCAGCCGGCGCAGCGCCTACCTCGCGTTGCTGGTCGAGCATCCGCCGGTGCTGCCGCGGCTCGCGCAGCTGATGGGCGCGAGCTCCTGGGCCGCCGGTTACCTGATGCAGCATCCGATGCTGCTCGACGAGCTGCTGGACAGCCGCGCCCTGCTCACCGAGCCCGATTGGGCCGCCTGGCGCAGCGAGCTCGCCGCGCAGCTGGCCGCGCATCCGGACGATGCCGAGCGGCAGATGGATGCGCTCAGGCACTTTCAGCAGGCGCAGGTGTTTCGTCTGCTCGCGCAGGACCTGGCCGGGTTGCTTTCGGTCGAGCGGCTGGCCGACCACCTGTCGATGCTTGCCGACATCGTACTCGCTGCCGCGCTCGACCGGTGCTGGGCGCAGATGCAAGGTCCCGGTGTGAAGCCGCCGCAGTTCGCCATCATCGGGTACGGCAAGCTGGGTGGAAAGGAGCTCGGCTACGCGTCGGACCTCGATCTCGTGTTCCTGTACGACGACCCCGCCGAAGCCGCCCCGCAGGCCTACGCGCGGCTGGCGCACCGACTGACGACATGGCTGACCAGCGCGACCGCGGCAGGACGGCTCTACGACACCGATCTGCGGCTACGCCCCGACGGCGCAAGCGGCTTGCCGGTGTCGAGCCTGGCCGCGTTTCGCAACTACCAGCGCAACACGGCGTGGACCTGGGAGCACCAGGCGCTGACCCGCGCGCGCCACGTCGCGGGCGATGCGCGCATCGGCGCAGCCTTCGAGGCCGAGCGCGACGAGGTCCTGCGTCTGCCGCGCGATCCCGTCAAGCTCGCCGTCGACATCGTCGCGATGCGCAACCGGATGCAGGCCGCGCATCCGAATCGCAGCGCGCTTTTCGACCTCAAGCATGATCCGGGCGGCATGGTCGACGTCGAATTCGCCGTGCAGTTTCTCGTGCTCTCGCACAGCCATGCACATCCGGAACTGACCCGCAATGCCGGGAATATCGCACTGCTCGCGCTTGCCGCGACGCTGGCGCTGCTACCGGCGGACCTCGCCTCCGCAGCCGCCGACGCCTATCGCGAATATCGCCGGCTACAGCACCAGGTGCGCCTTCAGGGCGCCGCCGAAGCACGCGTCGAGGCCCTTCCGCAGGCCGATCGACGCGCGGCTGTCGTGAAACTTTGGAAACAAGTCTTCGGTGCGCCCCGGTCGGAAAAGGACGGTGAAATCGGCTAAAATACTCGTTTTGCCAGGCGCGGAGTTGCAGGATGTCGATGTCGGATCGTGACGGGTTCATCTGGTACGACGGCAAGCTGGTGCCGTGGCGCGAGGCGACGACGCACGTGCTCACGCATTCGCTGCACTATGGCCTCGCCGTGTTCGAGGGCGTGCGCGCGTACAAAACCGTCGACGGCCCGGCGATCTTCCGGCTGGCCGAGCACACCGAGCGGCTGTTCAATTCGGCCCGGATCTACCTGATGCAGATTCCGTACACCAAGGACGCGCTGATGGCGGCGCAACGCGAGGTCGTGCGGGCCAACAAGCTCGAGTCCTGCTATCTGCGGCCGATCGCGTTCTATGGCTCGGAAAAGATGGGCGTGTCCCCGAAGGGCGCCAAGGTTCACGTCGCCATCGCGGGGTGGCCGTGGGGCGCCTACCTCGGGCCCGAGGCGCTGGACAAGGGCATACGCGTCAAGACCTCGTCGTTCGCGCGGCACCACATCAACGTGACGATGGCCCGGGCCAAGTTCGCCGGCACCTACGCCAACTCGATCCTGGCCAATCAGGAAGCGACGATGGATGGCTATGACGAGGCCTTGCTGCTCGACGTCGACGGTTTTGTCGCCGAAGGCTCGGGCGAGAACCTGTTCATCGTCAAGAACGGACGGCTGTACGAGCCGGAGCTGACGTCGGCGCTGGTCGGGATCACCCGCGATTCGGTGATCACGCTGGCGCGCGACTTGGGACTCGAGGTGAGCGCCAAGCGCCTGACGCGCGACGACGTGTACATCGCCGACGAGGCATTTTTCACCGGCACCGCTGCCGAGGTGACGCCGATCCGCGAGCTCGACAATCGCACCATAGGCTCGGGCGAATGCGGACCGATCACCAGGCAGCTGCAGACCCTCTTCTTCGATGCGGTGCACGGCAAGAACGCCAAGTATCGATCCTGGCTCACCGCCATCTGACCAGACGCGATGGCCGCGATAAGCCCGACCCAGAGCGCCGTCGACATCACGGCGGCAGACCTGCCGCTGTATTGCCCCAACCCGGCGATGCCGCTGTGGTCGAGCCATCCCCGCGTCTTTCTCGACGTCGCCGCCACCGGCGAGGCGATGTGCCCCTATTGCGGCACGCGGTATCACCTGAAGGGCCCGCCGCCGCGCGGGCATTGAGACAGATCATCGTCGCGATCGAGTGCCGGCGGCGCGAACGATTGCGCCGGGACCGACGCCATGGCTGAGCCCATTCTTATCGTCGCGCCCTCCTGGATCGGCGACGCCATTCTGTCCGAGCCCCTGCTCGCGATCCTGCGCGAGCCGATGGAGGAGCCGACGGTCGACGTTCTCGCGCCTCGCTGGTGCGCTCCGGTCTATGCGCGCATGCGCGGCGTGCGCAATATCATCGAAAATCCGATCGGCCACCGCGAATTGCGGCTTAGCGAGCGTCGGACGCTGGCGCGCAAGCTTCGCCGCAATGGATACGCGCGGGCGCTGGTGCTGCCGAATTCGTTCAAGTCGGCGCTGATTCCGTGGCTTGCGCGCATTCCGCGGCGCGTCGGCTACCTCAGGGAAGCGCGCGGAGTCCTGCTCACCGATGCCCGGCGGCTCGACGGCAAAGCGCTGCCGCGCCTGGTCGACCAGTTCGTCGCGCTCGCCGCGCAACCGGGCGAGCTCGTTCCGACCCCGGCGGCTCCGCTGCTCGTGCCCGACGTGGGGAACGCCGCCGAGGCGATCCGCGTGCTCGGTCTCTCTACGCATCGGCCAGTCGCCATCCTCTGTCCCGGGGCGGAATTCGGCCCGGCCAAGCGCTGGCCCGCCGAGCATTTCATCACGCTGGCCCGGCGCTTCATCGATTCGGGATACGTCGTCTGGCTGATCGGTTCGCCGAACGACCGCGTCGCCGCGGATCCGATCGCCGCCGCGATTCCCGAAGTGCGCAACGTATGCGGCAGGACCGATCTGGGCACGGCGATCGATCTGCTGGCCACGGCCAGCGTCGTGGTCAGCAACGATTCCGGCCTGATGCATGCCGCCGCGGCGGTCGGACGGCCGCTGGTCGCGCTGTTCGGCTCGTCGAGTCCCGAGTACACGCCGCCGCTGTCGTCACTCGCGCGCGTCGCCAAGATCGACATCGTCTGCAGTCCGTGCTTCCAGCGCGAATGCCCACTCGGGCATTTCAAGTGCATGCGCGATCTGTCGCCGAATCTTGTGTATGATTTGGCGCGCGCGCAGCGTTAACGATGGCCAAGCCACGCACTCCGACGATCTTCACCTCGCCCCAGGATGCGGCGATGGCGTTCTATCAGGCGTTCGAGGCGAAAGACATCGACGCGATGATGGCGACCTGGGCCGAGGACGAGGAACTCGTCTGCGTTCATCCCGGCGGTCCACGGCTGGTTGGCTACGAGGCGGTGCGTGCCGGCTGGGAGCAATTGTTCGCCAGCGACACCAAGCTGTCTTTTCGCCTCGAAGACCTTACGACGGTCGAGACGGTCGGTTTGGCGATGCAGAGCGCGATCGAGCAGGTCACGGTGGGCAGCGACACCAAGCCCCGTGGCGCCGCGATCGTCACCAATGTCTTCTTGCGCACGCCTTCCGGGTGGCGCATGGTCATGCACCATTCGTCACCGGCGCCCGCGGTCGCCGCCGTTCAGCCGGCCGGGCCGCTGCACTGACCGCGGCCGGCGAACGCCGCGCGCTTCAGGCGGTGCCGCCGACGGTCAAGCCGTCGATACGCAGCGTCGGCTGTCCGACACCGACCGGCACGCTCTGTCCTTCCTTGCCGCACGTGCCGATGCCGGAGTCCATCGCCATGTCGTTGCCGATCATCGACACGCGGGTCAGTGCGTCGGGACCATTGCCGATCAGCGTCGCTCCCTTGACCGGATACGCGAGCTTTCCGTTTTCGATCTTCCAGGCCTCGGCAGCCGAAAATACGAACTTGCCGTTGGTGATGTCGACCTGGCCGCCGCCGAAATTGACGGCGTACAGGCCGTTTTGCACCGAGGCGATGATCTCCGCCGGGTCTCTGTCGCCGTTGAGCATGATGGTGTTGGTCATTCGCGGCATCGGCATGTGC
Source organism: Casimicrobiaceae bacterium (assembly GCA_036269335.1). Lineage (GTDB taxonomy): Bacteria > Pseudomonadota > Gammaproteobacteria > Burkholderiales > Casimicrobiaceae > PALSA-1003. Next base: position 28,193 of record DATASF010000190.1, on the reverse strand, counting down.
GCGAACGATTCCCGGCGGCCGTTGCCGGTCGGCGCGACGCCCATCAGCTGCGCATTCAGCGAGTCCTGCATGTAACCCTTGAGGATGCCGTCCTCGATCAGCACCGTGCGCTGCGTCGGATTGCCTTCGTCGTCGATGTTGAGCGAGCCGCGACGATCGGGAATCGTTCCATCGTCGACCACCGTCACGCCGCGGGCTCCGACCCGCTGGCCGATCCTGCCGGAAAACGCCGACGTGCCCTTGCGGTTGAAATCGCCCTCCAGACCGTGCCCGATCGCCTCGTGCAGCAGTATGCCCGGCCAGCCATGGCCCAGCACGACGGTCATCGTGCCGGCGGGCGCATCGCGCGCGTCGAGATTCATCAGGGCCTGGTCGACCGCCTGCGCGGCGTACGATTCGAGCAGCGCATCGGTGAAAAACCCGTAGTCGACGCGGCCGCCGCCGCCGGCCATTCCCTGCTCGCGGCGACCGCCGTGCTCGGCGATCACATTGAGTGAAATCCGCACCAGCGGCCGCACGTCGGCGGCGATCGAGCCATCGCTGCGCGCCACCAGGATCGCCTCGTATTCGCCGGCGAGCGATGCCATCACCTGCGTTATTCGCGGGTCGCGGGCGCGCGCCAGCCGCTCCAGCCGCTCGAGCAACGCGACCTTGGCTTCGTCGGTCAACGCCGTGACCGGGTCGTTGGCGGAATAGAGCGTTCGCGCCCCGCCGATCCGGTCGAGTGCCGCGACGGCGGACTGGCCCTGCCGCCCTATCGCGCGCGTCGCCGTCGCCGCCTGCGTCAATGCATCGAGGCTGATGTCGTCGGAATACGCGAACGCGGTCTTTTCACCCGAGATCGCGCGCACGCCGACGCCGCGGTCGATCGAGAACGAGCCTGACTTGACGATCCCCTCCTCGAGACTCCAGCTCTCGACGCGCGAATACTGAAAATACAGATCGGCATGATCGATGCGATGACCGTGGATTCCGGCGAGCACGTCGGACAACTGGCGAAGCTCGAGGGCTGCCGGAGCGAGCAACAAGCGCGTTGCCTGCTCGAGCAGCGCGGACTTGACGGGAGGAACGGCGAGATCGGTCACGAAGGGATTCGCTCAAATCGACGGGATACCTGCATTGTCGGGGCGCACGCCCTCCGGCACAAGGGCCATTGCGCGCCGCTACGGCGAAGTGTTGCCATCCGGCGTCTTTCCAAGATAAGTGGCCGCGACGCGCGCATCGCGCGCGAGGGCTTCGCTGGGGCCCGCGATCGCAACCGTGCCCGTTTCGAGAACATAGCCATGGCTGGCGATCTGCAGCGCGGCGCGCGCGTTCTGCTCGACCAGCAGAATGGAAACGCCACTGGCCTTGAGCGCGGCGATGATGCTGAAGATTTCCTTGACGATCAGCGGCGCCAGGCCAAGACTGGGCTCGTCGAGCATCAGCAAGCGCGGCCCGGCCATCAGTGCGCGGCCGAGGGCCAGCATCTGTCGCTCACCCCCCGACAGCGTGCCCGCAAGCTGGCTGCGGCGCTCGGCGAGCCGCGGGAATCGCTGGTAGATCTCGTCCCGCGTTTTGCCGAGCGTCCGGTCGCGCGACCGGTGCCGTTGAAATCCGCCGAGCTCCAGGTTGTCCGCCACCGTCATGGCGGCGAACAACTCGCGTCGCTCCGGGACCAGGCACAGCCGCTGTGCCACGCGCTCCTCGACGCTGGTCCGGTTCACTCGCGCTCCGCCGTACACGATGTCGCCGCGCGACGGCAGCAGTCCCATGATCGCCGCGAGCAGCGTCGTCTTGCCGGCGCCGTTGGGTCCGATCACCGTGACGATGCTGCCTTCCGCGACCCTCAGCGAAACGCCGTGGACCGCCTCGACCTTGCCGTAGGCGACGTGCAGGTCGACGATCTCGAGCAATGTGCTCATGGCCGTCGCTCGCTCAAACGGCCCCCAGGTACGCTTCGAGCACCACGGGATTGCGCTGGATGTCGGCGGGCAGTCCCTCGGCGAGCTTTTCGCCGAAATCCATCACGACCAGGCGATCGGTCAGGCCCATGACGAAATCCATATCGTGCTCGACCAGCAGGATGGTCATGCCTTCCGCGCGCAGACTGCGTAGCAGCCCGGCGAGCTGCTGTTTTTCGAGGAAGCGAAGCCCCGCCGCGGGCTCATCGAGCAACAGCAGCAGCGGATCGGCAGCGAGCGCGCGGGCGATCTCGACAATCCGTTGCCGACCGAGCGCCAGCGAGCCCGCCGGCGCATGAAGCGAGTCGACCAGTCCGACGCGGGCCACCTGCGCCGCGGCCTCGGCACGCACGCGCGCTTCCTCGCGCCGGTCGAGACGCAGCGCGGCGCGAGCAACGCCCGCCGTACCGCGCAGATAGGCGCCAAGCGCGACGTTGTCGAGCACCGACATGCCCGCGATCAGCTTGACATGCTGGAACGTGCGGCCGATGCCCAGTTGCGCGATCTGGAACGGCTGCCGGCCGCCGATCGATTCACCGTTGAAGCTGATCGTGCCGCGACTCAGCGGCAGCGCACCGCTGATCAGGTTGAACATCGTGCTCTTGCCGGCGCCGTTCGGCCCGATCAGGCCCAGGATCTCGCCTGGGCGAATCTCGAACGATAGATCGTCGACGGCGACCAGGCCGCCAAATTCCTTGCGTGCACGCTCGACGACCAGGAGCGGCGCCGCCCCCCGAGGGCGGGCGCGTCCGGGCAGTCCGGGGGCCGCCGCAACTTCACGTGACGGCTCAGCAGGCAGCAAACGCGCCAGCCAGGGCCAGACGCCGTCGCGCGTGCGCTGCAGCAACAGGATCATCAGGACGCCGAAGACGACCACCTCGAAATTGCCTTCGCGCCCGAGCACTTGCGGCAGCCAGCTCTGCAACAATTGCTTCAGCAGCGTGATCAGCGTGGCTCCGGCGACCGCGCCCCAGACGCTGCCGGCGCCGCCAACCACCGCCATGAACAGATACTCGATGCCCTGATTGATCCCGAACGGTGTCGGGTTAACGAAGCGCTGCAGATGCGCATACAGCCAGCCCGAAACACAGGCGAGCAGCGCGGCGTAGATGAACACAACGATCTTCAGCCGCCCCGCATTGACGCCAAAGGCCTCGGCCATGTCGAGCCCACCCTTGAGCGCTCGCACCGCCCTGCCCTGGCGTGAATCGAGCAGGTTGTAAGCCATCCACAGGCTTACCAGCACGACGAGCCAGATCAGGTAGTAGATGTGACGTTCGTTGCGCAGTTCCCACGTGAAAAACGAAAGCGGCGCGATGCCACTCATTCCGGTGTTCCCGCCGAGAAAGCCCAGATTGCCGAACACGTAGAAAATGCTTATCCCCCACGCGATCGTCGCCAGCGGCAGGTAATGACCCCTCATGCGCAGCGTAATAAAGCCGAGCGCCAGCGCGATCAACCCGGTCAACGCCATGCCGATGAGCAAATTCAGCCACGGCGACAGCGCTGGATAATTCAAGGACAGATATGCGGTGGTATACGCGCCGAGTCCGACGAACGCGGCCTGTCCGAACGAGGTCTGGCCGGCGACCCCGGTCAGCAGCACCAGTCCGAGCGTGACGATGCTGTAGAGGCCGATGTAGTTGAGCAGCGTGACCCAGAACGGCGGCGCCGCAAACGGCGCGGCCAGCAGCGCCGCCACCAGGACCAGGAGCGCCACTCGCCTCATCGCGTCACTCTTCTTCCTCGTGGTGGTGCGTCGTCAGCGAGCGCCAGAGCAGCACCGGGATGATCAGGGTGAAAACGATCACTTCCTTGAACGCGCTCGCCCAGAACGACGAGTACGATTCGAGCAGCCCGACCAGGAATCCGCCTGCCGCCGCCAGCGGATAACTCGACATGCCGCCGATGATCGCGCCGACGAATCCTTTGAGACTAACCAGGAATCCCGAATCGTAATAGACGGTCGTGATCGGCCCGATCAGTACGCCGGAAAAGGCGCACAACAGTGCGGCCAGGGTCAGCGTCAGGCTTCCGGCGAGGTTCGGACTGATGCCGACCAGGCGCGCGCCGACGCGATTGAGCGCCGTCGCCCGCAGCGCCTTGCCGTATAGCGTCCGGCCGAAAAAGACGTAAAGCGCGGCGATCACCAGCAGCGAGAAGAGCAGCACGAGCAGGCTCTGCCCGCTGATCTGCACGTCGCCGATGCGGTAGGACGCGGACGTGAACGCCAGCGTGCGTGAGCCCTCGGCGCCGAAATACCAGAGTCCGAGGCCGAGCATCGCGAAATGCACGGCGACGGAGACTATCAGCAGCACCAATACCGACGCCTCGGCCAGCGGTTGATACGCCACCCGATAGAGCAGCGGACCGAGCGCGGTGACGATCGCGACCGCGAGCAATATCTGAAGCGGAAAGGCAAGCGAGAGCGGCGCGAGCAGGTGAACGAGTCCGGCAATCGCCAGCGGCGCAACCAGATAGATCGCCAGGCGGCGTGGCAGGCGGCGCCAGTCTCGATCGCGTGTCGCCGCGTAGAGCTCCATTGCGCCGGCGAGCGCCGCCAACCCCACCAGCAGACCGACCGAGCCCGGCGACTTGCCAAGTTGCAGCGAAGCCAGGGTCAGCGTTCCGTAGGTGACGAACTCGCCGGCCGGGACGAAGATGACCCGCGTTACCGCGAATACGAGGACCAGTGCCAGCGAGAGCAGCGCGTAGATCGCGCCGTTGGTGATGCCGTCCTGCGCCAGCAGTACCGCGATCGAGAGGTCCATCGGATATCGGTAGCCTCAGGGGCCTGCAGACAACAAAAGGCCGGCTGCGAGAGCTCCGCAGCCGGCCCGGTGTACTTCAGGTCACTTGCTCAGCACCCATTTGCCGTTCTCGATCTTGACGATGACGCGCGCGCGGTTGTCCATGCCATTGTGGTCGGCGACGCTCATGCTGAAAATTCCATTGCTTCCGGCGACATCCTTGGCACTTTCGAGCGCGTCGCGCAGTGCCACGCGAAACTCCTTCGTGCCGGGCTGCGCCTTTTTCAGCGCCTCGGGAATCGCCCGCTGCAGCAATTTGTACGCATCCCACGCGTGGCCGCCGAACGTCGACCGGCTGGCGGGACCGTATTTTCCTTCATAGGCCTTGACGTATTCGGCCGCGGAAACTTTCACCGCATTGCCGTCGGGCAGCTGCTCGTAGACCAGCATCGGGCCGGCCGGCAGCACCGCGCCGTTGCCGTCGGCGCCGACCACCCGCAGGAAGTCAGCGTTGGCCACACCGTGCGTCTGGTAGATCCGGCCCTTGTAGCCGCGCGCGATCAACTCCTTGTGCGGCGTCGCGGCGGGCGTCCCCGCGCCGGCGATCAGGATCGCATCGGGCTTCGCCGCGATGAGCTTCAGCACCTGCCCGGTGACGCTCGGATCGGTGCGATTGTATTTCTCCTCGGCGACGATCTTGATGCCCGCCGTCTGGGTCGAGCGCTTCATCTCGGTGAGCCAGCTGTCACCGTAAGCGTCGGCGAATCCGATGAAGCCCATCGTCTGCGCGCCGCCGGCGCGCATGTGTACGGCGACGGCGTCGGCCATCAGCGAGTCGTTCTGTGGCGTCTTGAATACCCAGCGGGTTTTCGGATCCGCGGGATTGATGATCAGCGCCGACGCCGCCATCGATATCATCGGAACTTCGGCTTCGCTGACGACGTCGCGCATTGCCAGAGAATTCGGCGTCACCGTCGAGCCGACGATCGCATCGACTTTTTCCTCGCTGATCAGCTTGCGGGTGTTCTTGACCGCCTCGGTCGTGTCGGACTTGTCGTCGAGCACGATGAAGCGGATCTTCTGTCCGCCGATCACCGGCGAGCCCAGCATCTCGAACGTGTTCTTTTCCGGGATGCCGAGCGATGCCGCCGGGCCGGTGGCCGACAGGGTGACCCCGACATTGATGTCGGCACAAGCGACACCGCAGGCTGCGAGCGTAGCCAGCCCGAGGGCGAGGCCTGATTTCTTCATTGTGTTCCTCCGTAGCGAGCGCGCGGCTCTGGCGGCCGCGACGCGGTGAATTTGTGGGGCCCTGCAGCGGGCACGCGACGCTTTCGCGCGATGCCATTGCCGGTTGATTCTGGCATCAAGCGCCGCCAGGGTCAACGCGCTGGCCTACGCCGCCGACCAAGCGGTGGAGTTACTTCTTCAGCGCGTCGCGAATTTCCCGCAGCAGCAGCACGTCTTCGGGCACCGGCGCGACCGCGGAAGCGGGATCGATCTTCCTCTTTACCGAGGCGAGCTCCCGGACCATCCAGAAAATGATGAAGGCCAGAATGAGGAAATTGATGATAACCGTGATGAAGTTGCCGTATGCCAGCAGCGGGACGCCCGCCTTGGTCAGAGCGTCGTAGGTCATCGGGCCGCTGTATCCGGCGGGCGGCGGCGCCAGCATGATGAAGTAGTTGGCGAAGTCCAGTCCCCCGAAGATCCTGCCGATCACCGGCATGATGAGGTCCTTGACCAGCGAGTCGACAATCTTGCCGAATGCGGCGCCGATGATGACGGCGACCGCCAGATCGATCACGTTTCCCTTGACTGCGAAATCGCGAAAATCCTTCAGCATCGACATGATGATCAGCCCCTCGACCTTGGTTGAAATCCAGCCGGCGGAAACGCCGGTCAGACCGCCGCCTCGCCCGATTCGCCCGTGCGAATCCGGACGACCTGCTCGACCGCGGTGACGAATATCTTGCCGTCTCCGATCTTTCCGGTTCGCGCCGCCTTGACGATGGAATCGATCGCGCGCTCGACCAGGCTGTCGGCGACGATGAGTTCGACCTTGACCTTGGGCAGGAAGTCGACTACGTACTCGGCGCCGCGATAGAGTTCGGTGTGACCTTTCTGCCGGCCGAAGCCCTTCACCTCGGTCACTGTCAAGCCGCTTACGCCGATCTCCGACAAGGCCTCACGCACCTCGTCGAGCTTGAACGGCTTGATGATCGCTTCGACTTTTTTCATTCCCCGCCCCTGTTTCTTCGTGTGATTCGCGCCGTCGCAACCACTGCTGTTAGGTTACACCAGCCCGAGCGCTACAACCAGCGACCCCACCTGCTCAGCCGGGGCCGGTCTTCCAGTCGGCCCAGGCCGAGGTGATGGGATAGCGCCAATCCTTGCCGAAACCGCGCGGCGTGATGCGAATGCCGACGGCCGCCTGGCGCCGCTTGTATTCGGCGAGCTTGATCAGCCGCACGACTTGCGCGACTTCAGCAGCCCCATGTCCGCGCGCGATGATCTCCGACGGGCTCAGGTTTTCCTCGACGTAGGCCTCGAGTATCGCGTCGAGTACCTCGTACGGGGGCAGGCTGTCCTGGTCGGTCTGATTGGCCCGCAGCTCGGCCGATGGCGCGCGCGTGATAATGCGTTCGGGGATCACCCGGCCCAGGCTGTTGCGGTAATGCGCGAGCCGATAGACGAGCGTCTTGTCGATGTCCTTGAGCACCCCGAAGCCGCCCGCCATGTCGCCATAGAGCGTGGCATAGCCGACGGCCATTTCCGACTTGTTGCCGGTGGTCAGCACGATAGCGCCGTGCTTGTTCGACATCGCCATCAGCAAGGTGCCGCGAATGCGCGCCTGGATATTCTCTTCGGTGGCGTCTTCGGAGAGGCCCTTGAATTCGTCGGCCAGCGCGTGGCGGAACGCCCGCAGGACACCGTCGATCGGTATCTCGTCGTAACGCACGCCGAGGATGCCCGCCATCGCGCGGGCGTCCTCGAGACTGATCGCGGCGTTGTACGTCGAGGGCAGCATCACCGCCCGCACGCGCTCGCGCCCGAGCGCGTCGACGGCGACCGCCAGGGTCAGCGCCGAATCGATTCCGCCGGAAAGCCCGAGCAGTACGCCGGGAAAACGGTTCTTTTCGACGTAGTCGCGTACTCCCATGGTCAGCGCGGCGTACACGTGCGGTTCGAGCGCGGTGTCGAGATCGCCCCGTACCGGCTTGGGGACCGCGCGGTCGAACTCGGCCAGAGCGATCGTTTCCTGCCACGCCGGCAGCTGTTGCACGACCTTGCCCGCGGCGTCGACGATAAAGGAAGCGCCGTCGAATACGAGCTCGTCCTGGCCGCCGACGCGGTTGACGTAGACGACCGGACATCCGGTCTCGATCGCGCGCGCGGTCACGACCCCGCGGCGCAAGGCCTGCTGGCGAGTATGGTACGGTGACCCGTTAGGCACGACGATCAGTTCGGCGCCGGCATTGCGCGAATCGCGGGCCGGCCCCGGGAACCAGATGTCCTCGCAGATCACCACGCCGACTCTCACGCCGGCGAGATCGAACACGCACGGCTCGGTGCCGGCCGTGAAATAACGCTGCTCGTCGAAGACGGTGTAATTGGGCAGCGTCTGCTTGCGATAGCTGGCAATGATGCTGCCGTCGCGGATGACGGCCACGGCGTTGTGCCGCACGGCTCCGTTGCCAAGCTCCGGATACCCGACCACGACGGTCGGCCCGTGTATGCGCGTCGCGAGCCTTGCCAGTTCGCTCGCGCAGGCTTCGAGAAACGCCGGCCGGAGCAGCAGGTCTTCAGGCGGGTATCCGCAGAGCGACAATTCGGGCGTGACGACCAGGTCCGCGCCGCCACGCCGGCCCGCATCCACTGCGTCGAGAATGCGCGCGGCGTTGCCGGGAAGATCGCCGACCATCTGGTTCAGCTGGGCGATCGCGATGCGCATGCCCCAAATTTTACCATGCGCGCCGGTGCGGCTCCCCTATCGGCGCCCCGCCACCGCGCGCCGATCGCGGCGCAGGTTAGCGCGATTTTTCACGGCACGCTCGATCCGTTCGTCCGCGCGAATGTCGCGCGCTTGCCGGTGGCAACTCTTCACGCGACAATCTGCCCGGCATGCCTTCGTTATCGCTGCACGTCACCGACACGCTCGCTGCGATCGAGCCGTCATCCTGGGATGCGCTGGTCGGCGAACAACCGCTGCTATCGCATGCCTTCCTGCACGCGTTGCACGAGACCGGATGCGCAACACCTGCGACCGGATGGGCGCCGCGCTATCTGCTGCTGCGGCAAGGCGACGCGCTGGTCGGCGCGATGCCGCTGTATCTCAAAGCGCACTCCTACGGAGAATACGTGTTCGACTGGTCCTGGGCCGACGCGTACCGACGTCATGGCCAGCGCTACTATCCGAAGCTGCTCGCGGCGATCCCGTTTACGCCCGCTACCGGCCCGCGCCTGCTCGCGGCCGGCAAACAGGCGCGGCAGCGCTTGCTCGAGGGCGCGCTGGCACTGCTGGCCGAGGAGCGGCTCTCGTCGCTGCACATCCTGTTTCCGGACGCCGGCGACGCTGCGCAGTGCGCGGCGGCAGGGCTGCTGATGCGCGACAGCCTTCAGTTTCACTGGCAAAACCCCGGGTACCGCGACTTCGCCGATTTCCTGTCGACGTTGAACCACGACAAGCGCAAAAAGATCCGCCAGGAGCGGCGCCGGCTCGACGAGAGCGGGGTCCGCTTCCGCCGCCTGACCGGGGGCGACATCGGCGCGTCGGAATGGGCATTCTTTCACCGCTGCTACGTCAACACCTATCGCCAGCACGGCTCCACGCCGTACCTTTCGCTGCCTTTTTTCGAACGCATCGGTGCGACGATGCCCGGCAATCTCGTTCTGGTCATCGGCAGCCGGCATGGCAAAGCGGTCTGCGCCGCGCTGGATGTGTTCGATCGGGGCACGCTTTGGGGCCGATACTGGGGCGCGACCAGCCACGTGCCGGGGCTGCACTTCGAGGCTTGCTATTACCAGGCGATCGAGTTCTGCATCGAGCGCCGCATCGGCCTGTTCGAGGGCGGCGCGCAGGGCGTGCACAAGCTCGCGCGCGGTTTCCTGCCAGTGACGACGCGCTCGGCGCATGCGATCGCGGATCCGGATTTCGCCCACGCGATCGAGGCCTATGTCGCGCGCGAGCGAGCCGACGTCGCCCAGACGGTCGACGAACTCGAGCGCGCGAGCCCGTTCCGCCAAGGTGAAACTGGCGCCGCGTCCGTTCTCGGCGAGCCGGATGGCACGCAGGGAGCTTGACGGCCTGCTTGACAGCCTCATGCCGATTCACGATACGCTGCGTCCGTGACTGACGACTCGATCCTGCTCGCGCGTGAAGGCGGAATCGCGACGCTGATCCTGAACCGGCCGGACTCGCTCAACAGCCTGGATCTGGCGATGATGGACGCGCTGGTCGCCAACGCCATGGCACTCGCGGGTGATGACAGCGTGCGCTGCATCATCATCCGCGGAGCCGGACGGCATTTCATGGCGGGCGGCGACATCCGCACGTTCGCCGCGAATCTCGGCGCGCCGCCGGCGCAGCGTCGCCAGGACTTCGCACGGATCGTGCAGCGTGTGCACGCGGCGATAGAGACGATCTACCGGATGCCGCATCCAGTGATTGCCGCCGTGCATGGGGCGGTCGCCGGATTCGGCCTGTCGCTGATGTGCGCCTGCGATCTGGCCCTGGCCGCCGACTCAAGCTATTTCACGTCAGCGTATCGCCACATCGGATTGACGCCGGATGGCGGTGCGACTTATGCGCTGCCGCGGATCGTCGGGGTCAAGAAAGCGATGGAGATCGTCCTGCTGGGCGAGCGTTTCGGCGTCGACGAGGCGCTGCGCCTCGGGCTGATCAATCGCGTCGTGCCGGAAGCCGACCTCGATGCCGCCGTCGGAAAGCTCGCTGCTGCTCTGGCGAGCGGCCCCGCACTCGCGCTGCGCAATGGCAAGCGTCTGATCAATCAATCGCTGGCAAATTCGCTATCGACACAACTCGACGCGGAAGCGATGAGCTTTGCCGCATGCAGCGCCACGGCGGACTTCGTCGAAGGAATCGGAGCATTTCTGGACAAGCGAACGCCGCGCTTCGACTAGCGGCTCGCCGCCGTTATGGTTTCAACTCAGGGCTGACCGCCGCCACCGCTCTGCTGGCCGCCGCCTGGCTGACCACCACCGCCCTGACTACCACCGCCCTGACCGCCGCGCGGCCCGCGACGTCCCCGCGGTCCGCCCCGGCCGCCCCCTGGACCACCGGCAGCGATCGCCCCGCCGCCGCGCCCGCCGGGTCCACCGCGTCCACCCTGGTGGCCGCGACCGCCACGCTGTTTCTGGCCCGCACGCGGCGCACCCGGCCCTGCGATCCCGGGGACCCCTGGCGCGCCCGCCGGCGCTCCGGCCATACGATGGCCGTGCGGCCGGCCACGGCCCGGGTTCGGCGGCCGCGGCGAAGGCTTGCCGGGCCCCGGCTCGCGATTGCCGTCGATCTCACGCACGCTGGGCTCCTCGCGCACGCCATAGGTGCCGCGGTTGCCGTCGATTTCCTCTTCCTCGTGCATGTCGTCTTCGTCTTCGTGCCCGTGCCGCGGCTGCTCGTCGGGATCGCTCGAACGCGTATCGCCGCCCAGCATTCCTGCCGCGGTCATCAGCTTGTTCAGCTCGTCGGGTCCCAATTCCAGCGTTTGCCCTCGCTTGAGCTGCGACGGCATGCTGACGACGCCGTAACGCGTGCGGATCAGGCGGCTCACCATCAGTCCCAGCGCCTCGAACAAGCGCCGCACCTCGCGGTTGCGCCCCTCGGGCAGCGTAATCTTGTACCAGTGATTCGATCCCTCGCCGCCGCCGTCGGCGAGCGACAGCACGCGCGCCGGACCATCCTCGAGCTCGATCCCTCCGAGCAGCGCCCGTTCCTGCTCCTGGGTCAGCGTGCCGACGATGCGCACCGCGTATTCGCGCTCGACTTCGTAGCGTGGATGCATCAGCCGGTTGGCAAGCTCGCCCAGCGTCGTAAAAAGCAAAAGCCCCTCGCTGTTGAAATCGAGACGCCCTACGGCGATCCATTTCGCACCGCCGAGACGCGGCAGCTTGTCGAATACCGTCGGCCTACCCTCGGGATCGGCCCGGCTGACAATTTCCCCGGCAGGCTTGTGATACAGCAGCACGCGCGCTCGCGGCGGCGCGAAGCGGATTCGCACCAGCTCTCCGTTGATGCGCACCTGATCGCTCGGCCCGACTTTCTGACCGACCTCGGCCGGCTGCCGGTTGACGGTGATCCGTCCGGCGATGATCAGCTCCTCCAGCCCGCGCAGCGAGCCGTAACCGCATTGCGCCAGCAGCTTGTGCAGGCGCTGCGGCTCGGTGAAGACCGGCTCAGTGGAGCGTCTGGGTTGATTCGGGCGGGACCGATCGTCCGTCCGGCGCGTCTGGTGCGTCGGGTACGTCGGTCCGTGGGCTGAGGATCGGACTCGCGAGCGCGAGTTCGACCTCGGCGGCCTTTGCTGGGGCATCGGGTAACTCCATGAGGTGGGAAGTGTCGAGTTCCGCCAATGGCGGCAGTTCGGCGAGGGAACGCAGGTTGAGATCGTCGAGGAAGGTCCGGGTCGTCGCGTACAGCGCCGGGCGGCCGGGTGTTTCACGATGGCCGACCGCCTCGATCCATTGCCGGTCCTCCAGCGTCTTGACAATATGGGTCGATACCGCCACACCGCGAATCGCCTCGATGTCGCCGCGAGTGACCGGTTGCTGGTAGGCGATGATCGCCAGCGTCTCCATCACCGCGCGCGAATAGCGCGGCGGCTTGTCCGGCGACAGTCGCTCGAGAAAAGGCTGGATCGCGGGTTTCGCCTGGAAGCGCCAGCCGCTGGCCACCTGGGTCAGCTCGACATTGCGACCGTTCCACTTTTCGCGAATCCGGTCGAGCAGGTTGCGCACGACGTCGGCTTCGAGCGGCGGATCGAACAGCTTCGACAGCTGGGCCACCGGCAGCGGTTCACCGGCCACCAGCAGCACGGCCTCGAGGATGTCTTCGATCTGTTTCAAATCCATTTCGTTTCACTTCCAAATAGCGCGCGCTTCGGCTCGATCGCGTCCCGGCGGCCAGACCGGAGCCCTGCGCTGCAGCGGCTTGCGCCGTCGTCGGCATGCGGCAAAGCGCGCCGCGCCAAAATCAGGCTTCGCTTTCACCTTCCAGCGCGAACGCCGGATCGCCCTTCCGTTGCACATAGATCGGCGCGAACGGCTCGGCTTGCGCCAGTTCGAGCAGGCGCTCCCGGGTGAGCTCGAGAATCGCCAAGAACGTCACGACCAGCTGCGCGACACTGCTCCGCCCGTCGAACAGAGTCGTGAACGCAACGAAGTGCCCCGGCTCGAGCAACTTCAGCAGGCGGCTCATCTGGCTGCGCACCGACAGTTGCTCGCGCGTGACCAGGTGATGGCGGTTTACCCGCGCCCGGGCCACCAGCCCCGCCCATGCCGCCTTCAGATCATCGGCGTCGACGTCGGGCAAGCGGGCGGCAGCGACGCGCTCGAACCAGACGCGGACCAGCGCATAGTCCCGCTCGACCAACGGCAGCTCGTCGAGTGCCTGCGCCCCCGCCTTCATGCGCTCGTACTCGAGCAGCCGCCGGACGAGCTCGGCGCGAGGGTCCGCGGGCTCCTCACCCAGCTGCGGAGGCTTCGGAAGCAGCAGCCGGGACTTGATCTCGATCAGCACCGCCGCCATCAGCAGGTATTCGGCGGCAAGCTCGAGCTGCGTACGTCGCATCATCTCGACATAACCCAAATACTGGCGGGTCAGCTCCGCCATCGGGATGTCGAGGACGTTGATGTTCTGCTTGCGGATCAAATAAAGCAAGAGGTCGAGCGGGCCTTCGAAGCTTTCGAGGAAGATTTCGAGCGCTTCCGGCGGGATGTACAGGTCCTGCGGCAGCGCCAGCATCGGCTGGCCATATACCTTGGCGACCGGCGCCCCGGCTGCCTGGGCGAGATCGATGACCGGCGCTTCCGCGTCGTTCGCCATCACGTGTAGCTCAGTCCCATGGCATCGCGCACGTCGCGCATCGTCTCTTCGGCCAGCTTTCGCGCCCGCTCGCAACCGTCGGCGACGATCGCGCGCACCAGCGAGGGATCGTCCAGATATTTCTGGGCGCGTTCATGCAGCGGACGCTGCTCGGCGATGATCGCGTCGATCACCGGCTGCTTGCAATCGAGACAGCCGATGCCGGCGGTCGTGCATCCGTTGTGCGCCCAGTCCCGGGTGGTCTGATCCGAGTAAATCTTGTGCAGCGACCAGACCGGACACTTTTCCGGAGTGCCCGGGTCGGACCGGTGCACCCGCGCCGGATCGGTCTGCATCGTGCGCACCTTGGTCGTGATCGTTGCCGGGTCCTCGCGCAGGAAAATCGCATTGTCGTACGACTTGGACATTTTCTGGCCGTCGGTGCCGGGCACCCGGGGCGCGTCGGTCAACAGCGGGTGTGGCTCGGGCAGAATGACGCGCCGCGACCCTTCGAGGTAGCCGAACAGGCGTTCCCGGTCGCCAAGAGCGAGGTTCTGCGCTTCGTCCAGCATCTCGCGCGCGGTCTCGAGCGCCGCCTGGTCGCCCTGCTCCTGGAACGCGGTGCGCAGCTGCGCGTAGCGCTTCGCGCGCTTCGATCCGAGCTTCTTGATCGCCGCCCTGGCCTTCTCCTCGAAGTCGGCTTCGCGGCCGTAGATGTGGTTGAAGCGCCGCGCGAGCTCGCGCACAAGCTCGAGATGCGAGACCTGGTCTTCCCCGACCGGCACCATGTTCGCCCGGTAGATCAGGATGTCCGCCGCCTGCATCACCGGGTAGCCGAGAAAGCCGAACGTCGTCAGGTCGCGGTCGGCCAGCTTCTGCTGCTGCTCCTTGTAGGTCGGCACGCGTTCGAGCCAGCCGACCGGCGCAATCATGCCAAGAAGCAAGGTCAGCTCCGCATGCTCGACGACGCGCGACTGGATGAAGATCGTCGACCGGGTCGGGTTGATGCCGGCCGCGAGCCAGTCGATGAACATCTCCCAGACACTGTCCTCGATCCGCTCGGGCGTCTCGTAATGCGTCGTCAGCGCGTGCCAATCGGCGGCGAAATACAGGCAATCGTATTCCTCCTGGAGCCGAAGCCAGTTTTTCAGTGCCCCATGGTAGTGGCCGATGTGCATGCGACCCGTAGGCCGCATGCCCGACAGTACGCGATCAGAAAACATTGCGTGCCTTAATGAAGCTGGCGCGGCTAGAAGCCGGCCAGCGCCTGCAGCAGGCGGAGCACCAGGGAAATCATCGGCGACATCAGCCGATCCAGGACGTTCGTCGCGAGCAGCAGCAGAATGATCATGAAGCCATACGGTTCAAGCCGCGCATATCCGCCGGCAAGCGAATGCGGCAACAGGCTGATTGCGATCCGTCCGCCATCGAGCGGCGGAATCGGCAGCAGGTTCAGCACCATCAGTACGACATTGACCAGGACTCCCGCCCGGCTCATCAACAGCATGCCGTCGCTGGCCAGCGCGCCGTCGGGTGAGCTCAGCCGGTAGACCAGCATCCAGAAGAACGCCATCGCGAAGTTCGCCGCCGGTCCGGCTGCGGCGACCCAGAGCATGTCGCGCTTCGGATGATTCAGGTTCCCGAAATTCACCGGCACCGGCTTCGCCCAGCCGAACAGAAATCCGCCGCCGCCGGCGAGCTTCGACAACAGCAGCAGCGCAAGCGGCACGATCACTGTGCCGACCGGATCGATGTGTTTGAGCGGGTTCAGCGTCACCCGGCCGAGCATGTACGCGGTGTGGTCGCCGAAAATGCGGGCAACGTAGCCATGGGACGCTTCGTGCAAGGTAATCGCGAAAACCACCGGCACCGCGTAGAGCGCGATGGTCTCGATCAGCGAAAAATCCATGGATGCCGCATTCTACCAGTTATGCCCGTCGGCGACGCTTGCCCGGATACCGGACAGCCTCATGCGGAGACCTCGACCAGGCCCAGGCGCGCCGGGTCGCCGCGGCCGAGCCGCGTGATCGCCGGCGGCGTCACCGCCAGATCGACGACGGTCGTCGGCTCCAGATGACACGCGCCGCTGTCGATGATCAGTTCGAGCGAGTGCTGATAGCGCGCGCGAATCTCGGCAGCATCGTTCAACGGCTCGGTCGCACCGGCGGGTATCAGCGTCGACGAGAGCAGCGGTTCCGCCAGTTCGGCCAGCAATTGCTGGACGACCGCATGATCGGGAACACGCACGCCTATGGTCCGGCGGCGCGGATGTTTGAGGCGTCGCGGTACTTCGCGCGTCGCCGGCAGCAGAAACGTGTAGCTGCCGGGAACGCCGAGCTTGACGATCCTGAACTGCTCGTTATTGAGCTGGGCGTAGCGTCCGATTTCACTCAGGTCGCGGCATACGAGCGTCAGCTGATGCTTATCGTCCACCGCGCGCAGCTGACGGATTCTAGCGGCGGCCGCCAGGTCGCCGACGCGGCAGCCGAAGGCGTAGCTCGAGTCGGTCGGATATGCGATGACGCCGCCGCCGCGCACGATCGCCGCGGCGTGGCGGATCAACCGCGGTTGCGGGTCGACAGGATGAATCGAAAAGTATTGCGCCATCGGCGTCCGATGAGGTGGCCGCGACCGGCAAATAGCCGAATGCCGCTATATAATTCCCCTATATTCTATCGCAAGGTAATAACGAGTCCGCAGTGAACCTCCAGCAACTCCGCTACCTCTGCGCCGTCGTCGATCATGGCCTGAACGTGTCGGTTGCCGCCGAGGCCTTGTTCACCTCGCAGCCGGGCATCAGCAAGCAGATCCGGCAGCTCGAGGACGAGCTGGGCGTCCCGATTTTCATTCGGCAGGGCAAGCGGCTGGCGGCGCTGACCGCGGGCGGCGAGGTGATCGTCGCGACCGCGCGGCGTGCGCTGCAGGAGCTCAATAATCTCAAGCGGGTCGGCGCGGAATTCAAGAGCGAGGACACCGGCGCGCTCGCCATCGCGACCACGCATACGCAGGCCCGCTATGTGCTGCCGCCGGTGCTCAAACGATTCGCCGAACGTTATCCAAAGGTCCGCTTGCTACTGCACCAGGGCAACCCCGCACAGGTCGCGGAGCAGACGCAGCGCGCAGACGTCGATGTCGGTATCGCCACCGAGGCGCTTGCCGACTATCCGGGCCTGGTTTCGCTGCCCTGCTACACGTGGAATCGATGCGTGCTGGTGCCCAAAGGTCACCCGCTGGCGAAGGTCCGGCCACTAACGCTCGAAGCGTTGGCGCGCTATCCGATCGTCACTTACGATTTCAGCTTCACCGGCCGCTCGCAGATCAACGCCGCCTTCGCCGCCAAGGGCATCGAGCCCAACGTCGTGCTGACAGCTCTGGATTCCGACGTGATCAAGACCTACGTCGAGCTCGGCCTCGGCGTCGGAATCATCGCGCAGATGGCATACGATCCGGCCCGCGACAGCCAATTCGACAAGCTCGACGCCGCTCATCTTTTCGCCGCCAGCACCACCCGCCTGGCGCTGCGTCGCGGCGTCTATCTGCGCGGCTTCGTTTACGAGTTCATCACCCTGTTCGCACCACAGTTCGACCGCTCCGCCATCGACGCGGCGCTGCAGGGCAAAGCGGAAAGCTATGAGTTGTGAATCCAGCGGCCATTCGTCAGGCGATGCGCGAAGCGAGCCGCGGACCCGTCGATGACGGTGGTGCACGTGCGCACCTGGTCGCTGGCGATCCTTATCGCCGCGCTGGCGATGCTCGGGCCGTTTTCGATCGATGCATACCTTCCGGCGTTCCACGCGATCGGGCGGGAATTCGCCGTCCCGCAGATCGCCGTGCAGCAGACGCTGTCGGTGTATCTGTTCGCCTATGCGTTCATGATGCTCTGGCATGGCGCGCTCGCCGACGCGCTTGGACGCCGGCCCGTGGTGCTGGCCAGCCTTGCGATCTACGCGCTTGCCACCCTGGGTTGCGCGATCGCCGGAAACATCGAGACGCTGTGGCTGTTTCGCGCGCTGCAGGGACTCTGCGCGGGTGCGGGCATCGTCGTCGGCCGGGCGATCATCCGCGATCGTTTCCACGGAGCCGAAGCGCAGCGGTTGATGTCGCAGATCACGCTGGTCTTCGGCGTCGCGCCCGCGATCGCGCCGGTGCTCGGCGGTGTGCTGCTCAACGTCTTCGGCTGGCGTGCGGTCTTCTGGCTGCTGCTGGTGCTGGTCATCGCCTTGCTGACGTGGGCGTCGAAGCGGCTGCCGGAAACATTGGCCAGGAGCGCGCGCCAATCCCTGCTGCCGCGGCACTTGTGGCGCAACTATGTGAATGTGCTTCGTCGTCCCGAATTTCTGCTTCTCGCCGCGATCCCAGCGCTGAACTTCGCCGCTTTTTTCCTGTATATCGCCGTTGCTCCGTCGTTTCTGATGGATCTGCTGGGGGTATCCAGTTATGGTTTCGCATGGCTTTTTATCCCAATGATCACGGGGGTCATGGTCGGGGCGCTTATCTCCGGACGTACCGCCGGGCTGATGACGCCGCGCCGAACGATAGGACTCGGCTACATTCTGATGTTCGTCGGTGTTGCAACGGACCTAAGCGTCGCAACGCTGGTCCCGCCCGGCGTGCCGTGGCATGTCCTGCCCATCATGATCTACGCGATCGGAAGCAGCGTCACCATGCCATCCGCGACGCTCCTCCTGCTCGATCTTTTTCCGGCGATGCGCGGCCTGGCGTCGTCGTTGCAGGGTTTTTTGCAATTCGTCCTCGCGGCGGTCAACGCCGGCACGATTGCACCGCTACTTGCCGGTTCCCTGCTGTCACTGGCCCTGGGAATGGCTGGCTTTACGGTGCTGAGCCTTCTGCTGTGGATTACATATCTGCGCCATACCCGATAGCCCGAGGATGCCGATGATGACGCAATTGAGACGTCTTGCGCTGCTGCTGCTCACCATGACCTGTGTGCAACCGGCTCCGGCACAGCAGTCTTTGCCGACGACAGAGCTCACGATCAACGGGCATCGAATCACCGCGGAAGTGGCGACCACAGTGGCGACTCGCGCGGTCGGTCTGATGCGCCGTTTCAGCCTTCAACCGGATCATGGGATGCTGTTCGTATTCGCTGCTCCGCAGCCTCTCAATTTCTGGATGAAGGACACCTACGTTCCTCTGTCGATCGCATTCATCGGCGCTGACGGTCGCATACTGAACATCGAAGACATGGCGCCGCAGACCGAAAGTTCCCACGACTCGCGGGGCCGGGCGATGTTTGCTCTTGAAATGAAAAAAGGATGGTTTACGCAATTCGCAATCGCAGCGGGCGATCGGGTGGATGGTCTGGCGAATGCTCCCAAAGCGAAAGAATGAATCACTGGTCAACCTGACGAGTATCGCTATCGCAATTTCGCGCCGGCACCGATCGTCGACGCTAGGCTCCGGCCAAGGGTTGCGCCGAACCTCCTCGCGACGCGCTCAAAGATGTTTTCCTGAGGCGTGAAGTTGACTATGTCGGCCGCCTTGATGACGTCGCGGGCGACGTAGTCAACGCTTCCGAGCGCGTCCGCGAGCCCGAGATCGATGCTGCGCTGGCCGTTCCAGACAAGCCCCGAAAACAACTCGGGCGATTCCTTCAGGCGCGCGCCGCGTCCGTCCCTAACTGCGGCAATGAATTGCTCGTGTATTTCTGTCAGCATCTGCTGCGCATACGCGCGCTGCTTGGGAGACAGCGGTGAGAACGGATCGAGAAAGGTCTTGTTTTCGCCCGAAATGATCGCCCGCCGCTCGATGCCGAGCTTTTGCATCGAGCCGACAAAGCCGAATCCGTCGATGACGACGCCGATCGAGCCGATCAGGCTTGCCTTGTCGACGTAGATCTTGTCGGCCGCCACGGCCACGTAATATGCGCCTGACGCGCAGATCTCTTCGACGACCGCGTAGATCGGCGTATCGGGGTACTTTCCGCGCAGCCGGCGGATTTCATCGTTGATTTCCCCCGCTTGCACCGGGCTGCCACCCGGGCTGTTGATACGCAGCACGACTCCCTGCGTCGTCTTGTTCTTGAACGCCGCCCGCAGGCCCTGAATGACGGTCTCGGCGCTGGCACGGCTATCGGTGTCCAGCTCTCCTTCGATGTCGACGACCGCCGTGCACTTGTCGGTGCAGCTTCGTTCACCACCGGAGATCGACCCCAACACGGCAATCAAGGCGATGAACAGCAAGCCGAAGGTCAGCAGCTTGAAAAAAATGCTCCAGCGCCGTGCGCGCTGCTGCTCGCGCAGCCCCTCGGTCGCCAGCCGCTCGATGACGCCGCGTTCCCAGTTGTCATCAGCCATTCAATCCTCGGTGCAGTAGACTCCGCCGTGATGCTCGGCAAGCATGACCGCCTTGAGGCGCGCGCCGCGGCACGGGCCCGCTATACAGAGCCCGCTGTCCGGCTCGTACAGGGCGCCGTGCGTCGCGCAGACCAAGTATAGCTTGGACGCATCGAAGAAATCGCCGGGTTCCCAATCGAGCTCACTCGCCTGGTGTCGGCATTCGTTGACGTAGGCGTGCACGGCACCACACCAGCGAATCGCGAACGCCGGTCGCCTCGCGCCATTCGAGCGAACGTCGAAGCGAACACCGGCGCCGCCGTTGCTTAAAGCTTCGCTGGCGCAGATCAGGCGTTCTTCGCGAGCCACGAGCGCAATTCTCCGATCGAGTGCACGATTGCCAGCGGCCCCGCCGCCGCGAGGTCAGCCGCCGGGTGCGCACCGTACGCCACTGCGACAGCGCTGACTCTCGCATTGCGCGCGAGGTCGAGGTCGTGGGTCGTGTCGCCTATCATAAGCGTTTCCTCAGCGGTCACCCCAGCGAGATCCATCAGCGACAAGAGCATCTCCGGGTGCGGCTTGGGAAAGGTCTCATCGGCGCATCGCGACGCGACGAAACGATGAGCGATGCCGTGCTGCGCCAACGCGCGCGCCAGGCCGGCGCGAGTCTTGCCGGTCGCCACGCCAAGCAGCAGGCCGCGCCGGTCGAGCTCGTCGAGCATGTCACGAACGCCGGCGAAAAGCGGGATGTCCGCGTCGCCGACGAGGTAATGCGCGCGATAGCGCTCGGAAAAACGTCCGACGTCCGACGGCGGAAGGGTGGGCGCCACCACGCTGATCGCGTCGCGATGGCCCAGTCCGATTACGTGCCGCGCGGTCGACTCGTCGGGCGCCGGGAGTCCCAAGTCCCGACAGGTCTGCTGTATCGCGCCCGCGATAAGGGATGTCGAATCTGCCAGCGTTCCATCCCAATCGAATACCAGCAGCCGATAGCGTGTCGTCCGGTCACGCATCGCCGGGATCGGCCAGTTTCAGCCGCGCGACGAAGTTGGCCAGATCCGGCGGCAGCGGCGCTTCGAACGCGATCTCGCGCGCCTCGACCGGATGCGGCAGCCCGAGGCGCCAGGCGTGCAGGAACATCCGTTTCAGACCCTGGCGGCCCAGTTCCTTGTTCCATGCGAAATCGCCATATTTATCGTCACCCGCCAACGGAAAGCCCAAGTGGGTCAGATGAACCCTGATCTGGTGTGTCCGGCCGGTGCGGAGCTCGGCTTCGAGCAGGCTGAGGGGCGGCGAGGCATCGGGCCAGGTTTCACGCCGGTAAAACACCGTGCGCGCGACTTGGCCCCCTGTTCGCTCGACACGCACCCGCCGCTCGCCTCCGCCGGTAACGAACCGGGTCAAAGGCAAGTCGACCTGCCGCTTGGCATCGCGCCACTTGCCGCGCACAAGCACCAAGTAGCGTTTATCGACCCGCCCTTCACGCAGCGCGGCGTGCAATGCGACCAGCGCGCCGCGTTTTTTGGCGACCAGGAGCACGCCGGATGTATCGCGGTCCAGACGGTGCACGAGCTCCAGAAACTTTGCCTGCGGACGGGCCGCGCGCAATTGCTCGATCAGGCCGTATGCGATACCGCTGCCGCCGTGGACGGCGAGACCCGCCGGCTTGTTGACGGCGATCAGCGCATCATCTTCGTACAGGATCGGGGGATCGACCGCGCGTGGCTGCGCCCGGCGAGTCGCGTCGGGCTCGGCGGTCCGTATCGGCGGAATGCGAAGCTCGTCGCCGACTGCGAGTCTCGTATCCGGCTGAACCCGCTTGCGGTTGACCCGAACTTCGCCGCTGCGGAGGATCCGGTAGATATGACTTTTCGGAACTCCCTTGAGCATGCGCAGCAGAAAATTGTCGACACGCTGCCCGGCGCCGGCCTCCCCCACTGCAAGGCGGTTCACAGCATCCTTGCTTAAATCGTTCATTTCATTATAATTGTGGCTGGCAGCGACAAGCAGCTGACGGTTTTGCGTGGCTAAGGCCCGCTCCTTCAGCGTGCGGAACCTCAGATCGAGGTCTGCAAGCGCTTGCCGGCTCCGGCGACGGGGCAGGCTGTGGCAGCGAGGTTAAATCGGTTCACCGTCCGGACTCTGCGTGCCGGAAAAGTAACGATGTTAATGGAAGAGCGCGGTCTCCGCACCGGCCAGTGGCACGATGAAGCGGCATGACGCGCGGCGCAACGCAACTTAAAACGCGACGAATTCTGTACCTGGCTGGACGCCTCCGGTGTAATCCGCCGGAAAGTCGGTTCGGCCACCAGACCGTTTGAGCGATAACGCGAAGAACACCATCCACGCTCCCGAGACAGGCGATCCTCCCGTGCCCACCCCAATGAGCAGTGCCGGAGCCGCCCCGATGATGCCCGATTTCCGCATCCGATCCCTCGTAGCAAGGCAGCCGATGCTGCCTGCGTGGCCCGTCTCGCCCTCGCCCGCCGCCCGCTAGCCTCAAAGCGCCCGGAAGGGCGCCCTGCTTCATGCTGCGCTAGGCCCCTGCCCAGATTGGCGCCGGGGAAGAATATGAAACGCATGCTGTTCAACGCCACCCAGGCCGAAGAGCTTCGGGTCGCCATCGTCGACGGCCAGAAACTGGTCGATCTCGACATCGAGTCCGCCAGCAAGGAACAACGCAAGAGCAACATTTACAAGTCCGTGATCACGCGGGTCGAGCCGAGTCTCGAGGCCTGTTTCGTCGATTACGGTGCCGATCGTCATGGCTTCCTGCCGTTCAAGGAAATCTCCCGCGATTATCTGCGCGAAAGCGACGGGAAGACCCGCGTCCAGGACCAGCTGAAGGAAGGCCAGGAGCTGATTGTCCAGGTCGACAAGGACGAGCGCGGCAACAAGGGCGCGGCGCTGACGACCTACATTTCGCTCGCCGGACGCTATCTGGTCCTGATGCCGAACAATCCGCGCGGCGGCGGCGTCTCGCGCCGCATCGAGGGCGAAGATCGCAACGAGTTGCGGGACACCATCAATCAGCTCGACGTGCCGAACGGCATGAGTGTGATCGCCCGTACCGCCGGCATCGGCCGTTCGCTCGAAGAGCTGCAATGGGACTTGAACTACCTGATGCAGCTCTGGCAGGCGATCGATGGCGCCGCCAAGACGCAGTCCGGCGCGTTCCTGATCTACCAGGAGTCGAGTCTGGTGATCCGGGCGATCCGCGACTACTTCCAGCCCGATATCGGCGAGCTGCTTATCGATACCGAGGCGATATTCGACCAGGCGCAACAGTTCATGAGTCACGTGATGCCGGCCAACGTCGGCCGGGTCAAGCTGTACAAGGACGATGTCCCGCTGTTCTCGCGCTTCCAGATCGAGCATCAGATCGAGACCGCCTACGCTCGGCAGGTTCCGCTCCCGGCGGGCGGCGCGATAGTCATCGATCACACCGAGGCGCTGGTCTCGGTCGACGTCAACTCGGCGCGGGCCACCAAGGCAGGCGACATCGAGACGACGGCGTTCAACACCAACCTGGAAGCCGCCGACGAGATCGCGCGCCAGCTGCGGCTGCGCGACCTGGGCGGGTTGATCGTCATCGACTTCATCGATATGGAGAGCGCCAAGAACCAGCGCGAGGTCGAGAATCGTCTGAAGGACGCGCTCAAGTACGATCGCGCCCGTGTGCAGCTGGGCAAGATTTCGCGCTTCGGCTTGATGGAGCTTTCGCGTCAGCGGCTGCGCCCGGCGCTGGCCGAATCGGCGTACATCCCGTGTCCGCGCTGCCATGGCATCGGCCACATCCGCGGCACCGAATCGACGGCGCTACACATCCTGCGGATCCTGCAGGAAGAGGCGATGAAGGACAACACCGCGCAGATCGTTGCGCAGGTGCCGGTCGATGTCGCGACGTTCCTGCTGAACGAGAAGCGCGCCGAGATTCACACGATCGAGGCGCGGTTCAAGGTCAATGTCCTGCTCGTGCCGAATACGTATCTCGAGACGCCAAACTACAAGGTGACGCGGCTGCGCCACGACGATCTCAATCAGGGCGAGCCGATGCCGGCCTCATTCAACATGGTGGAAAAGCCCGAGGAAGAGGATCCGGTCAAGCAGAAGAAGGAAGACGCCAAGGAGCCCAGGCAGGAAGCGATGGTCAAGGGCATCACGAGCGGGGCACCGGCGCCGATGCCGGTCGAGCCCAGTGTCGAGCCTACCGCGCAAGTCAACTGGCTGAACAAGGTGCTCGGCTGGTTCCGTTCCAAGCCTGCCGAGCCGGCGCCTGCCCCGGTCCGCGCCGAGCCGCTCCGCGAGACCCGCGGGCGCGGCCGGCACGAGCGCGATCGCCATGGGCACCGCGACGAGCGGCGCGGCGGTCCGGGTCATCGTGACGGCCAGCGTGATACACCGCGTCCCGCACAGCGTGACGAGCGCCGCGAACCGGTGCGCGACGATCAAGCGAAAGACCGGCAGCGCGAGCCGCAGCGCCAGCGTCAGCCGCAGGGCACGCAGGGTCAGCAGCCGCGGCGCGAACCGGGCCGAGGCCAGCCGCGGCAGGACGGCCGCGAGGGCCAGCGCGACCCGAATCGGCAGCGCACGCCACGGGAGCCGCGCCCGCCGCAGGAGATGCGGCCAGAAGGCGAAGCGGCCGCGATGGTTCAGGGAGCACCCAATGCTCCGGCCGGTCCCGAGGGAGGCGAAGGAACACGTCGTCGGCGCGATCGCCGCCGTGGCGGACGCGATCGGGGCGAACGCGGCGAGGCCGGCGAACGCGCGGAGACAAGGGCACCGACGCATGCCCGCGAACCGGTGTCAGGTCCCGCGCCGGCAATGCCGGCGGCGCCAGCCGCTCCGGAGCCGATGCTTACCGCGCACGAGCACGATACGCAAGCCGCACCGCTGGAAGACGATACGCCGCCGTCCGTCTGGACCCCGGTCGTGCCCGACGAACCGGTGACGAGCAAAGCACCCGAGCCGGCATCGGCACTGGTGAGCGCGGAACCGCCGGCTTTATCGGCACAAGCTAACAGGCATGAGCGCTCCGATCTGCCGACGCCGGCGGAGCCTGCCGCAATCCATGGCGGCGACGTCGTGGCCACGCCGCGCGCCGAACCGGTTCGCCCGCGCGCGATGCCGGAATTGCCGAAAGTTTCGCTCGAGCTGCCGCCGGATTCGGGCTTGGTGCTGATCGAGACGGCGCGTGAGCGCGCGGCTATTTCGGAATCGATCGAACCCCCCGAGCCGACGCGCCCCCGACGCGTGCGGCCGGCGCGCGCGGAAGCGCGCGAGGAGCCGTTGCAGCTGGTCGAGACCGTGCACAAGGACCCGACGCCCCCGGCGGTTTAGAGACAGCGCCAGGATGCGCGGCGGCCCTGTCGGCCGCCGCGCAAATTACGATCGATTTGCGGCGGCGTCGAAGATGGCTCTACGCGCCGTCTCGCGCCTTGCTGCCTTCGAGGATCGCCCGCAGCAGCGCGGCCGCCGCGGGTACCGTGAGGTCCAGCACGCGCTCGAAGTCGCCCGGATCGCCGTAATAGGGATCGGGCATGTCCGCGTCGGCGCCATCCGCGTCTCCAACCAGGGCGAGAAAGAGCCCGAGATGGCCTCGATAGTCGGCAGGCCGCATCGATTCCAGGTACTCCAGATGCCTGCGATCCATCGCCAGGATCCAGTCGAAGCGCTTGAAATCTTCGGGCTCGACCAGGCGCGCACGAAGTTTGTCGAGCTCGTAACCGCGGCGCCGCGCCGCCGTCATTGCGCGAGGATCCGGCCGCTGCCCCAATTGATGATCGTGAGTTCCCGCCGAATCGATCACGACGCGATCGGCGAGCCCTTCCTGCTTGACCATCGCGCGAAACACTGCCTCCGCGGTAGGCGAGCGGCAGATGTTGCCGGTGCATACGAACAACACGCTGGCAATGCGTTGGGGAGGGGAGATCAGCGACTTCATCCAGTTCAATACGGGTGAGCCGCCGCCGTCGCCCGCGGCACGGTCATGCAGGCTCATCGCGGCAATCGGGCCCGCAGCGCGCGCAACTGAGCCTCGAGCTCGCGTATGCGCTCGACATACGCCAGAAGCACCGCCACCCCGTGAGGGTCGAGCTCGAAGTCGTCGCGCAGACGGCGTGCGGTCCGTGCGACCGTGATCGACACCGCGGAGAACGTGTGCTGCCCCGAACCCTCGGAGAACGGAGCGAGCGCCCCGCAATCGATGAGTTCCAGCAACTCGTCTTCGGACAGGCCGGAGAGCTCGGCCAAGGCGCGCAGCGGCAGGGTCTCCCGCTCATCGGGCCAGAGTGCTTCGGAGTATTCGCCGGTCACACCAGTCTCCTAGTGGAAGTGCTGCCGCGGATTGAACGTCGACGCCGAGGCCAACTCCTTTAAAAGACCGCGTTCGCGCTCCGATAGTTCAGGCGGCATGACGATCTGCGCGATCGCGTACAGGTCGCCGGCACCGCCTCCCGGCTTGGGAAGACCCCGTCCGGACAGGCGCAATTGCTGTCCGGTGCGCGTACCGGGCGGTACGCGCAAGTTTACCAATCCGGCGAGCGTGGGCACCTCGACCGACGCGCCGAGCGCGGCTTCCCACGGCGTCAGCGGCAAGTCAAGAAAGAGATCGTGTCCCGAGGCCCGATAAAGGCGGTGCGGCCGCAAGCTGATGTGCAGGTAGATGTCGCCGGCCGGCCCGCCGTTGAGGCCTTTGCCGCCCTGCCCCGGCAACCGCAGCGTTTGTCCTTCCGTGGCGCCCTTCGGAATGCGGGCCTTGACGATCCGCGGCACGCGCTTGGGCGTTCCCTGCTCGTCGAACTCGGTCGTCGTCAAGTCCAGATTCAGATGCGTTCCCTGAAACGCATCTTCCAGGGTGATTGGGGCGGTCATCTCGTAATCCTGCCCGCGCATCGTGCGCGGCGCCCCCCGCGCACCGCCGGGGCCGCGGCGTCCGGTCAGGCCGGCGAAAAGGTCGGCCAGATCCATCTCGTCGAAGGCCCCGGCCCCCTCCCCGAACTGCGTCGACCATTCCGGCGGCGGACGAAACTCTTCGCCCGGACGCTGCTGGCCAAGCTGATCGTAGGCGGCGCGCTTCTCCGGATCCTTCAGCGTCGCATAGGCCTCGCCCATTTCCTTGAACCGCGCTTCCGCCTGGGGTTCCTTCGACACGTCCGGATGATACTTGCGTGCAAGGCGGCGATACGCCTTCTTGATGTCCTCTTCGGACGCTCCGCGCTCGACGCCGAGAATCTTGTAATAGTCCTTGAACTTCATACGGCGTGTCGTCCGTAGCGCTGTCGCGTATCAGCCCAGAGCTACGCCAAACAGCTTCTCCTTGAGTTGAATCAGGCGATCGCGCAGCTCGGCGGCCTTCTCAAATTCCAGATTCTTCGCCGCGTCCAGCATGTCCTTCTCGATGCGCTTCAGCTCCTTCTCGAGGTCCTTTTCCGGCATCGCCTCATACTTGCTGTGCGCCTGCGCCGCCTTCAGCTGCTTGCGCTCCTCGTCGATGTCGTAAACGCCGTCGATGATGTCCTTGATCCGTTTGGTCACGCCCTTGGGCGTGATGCCCATCTTCTCGTTCCACGCCAGCTGCTTGTCGCGCCGCCGCGTCGTCTCCCCGATCGCGCCGCGCATCGAATCTGTCATCTTGTCGGCATACAGAATCGCGGTCCCGTTGATGTGCCGTGCGGCGCGGCCGATCGTCTGGATCAGCGAGCGCTCGGCGCGCAGGAAGCCTTCCTTGTCGGCGTCCAGCACAGCGACCAGCGACACCTCGGGTATGTCGAGACCTTCGCGCAACAGGTTGATTCCGACCAGCACGTCGAACTCACCGAGTCGCAGGTCGCGGATAATTTCGACCCGTTCGACGGTGTCGATGTCCGAGTGCAGGTAGCGCACCTTGACCCCGTGCTCGTTCAAATAATCGGTGAGGTCTTCGGCCATGCGCTTGGTCAAGGTCGTGACCAGCACGCGCTCGCCCTTTTCCACTCGCAGGTTGATTTCCGACAACAGATCGTCGACTTGCGTTTGCGCCGGCCGCACCTCGAGCATCGGATCGACCAGGCCGGTGGGACGCACGACTTGCTCGACCACCTGGCCCGCGTGCGCACGCTCGTAGTCGGCTGGCGTGGCTGAAACAAACACCGTCTGCGGCAGCAGCTTTTCGAATTCGTCG
>DATASF010000189.1:0-14260 GCA_036269335.1 Casimicrobiaceae bacterium | reverse complement strand
GCGCGGTTGAGATCGATGCCTGTCATGTCGTGGCCGGGCGTTCCGGGCGCGGCCATTCGCTCGTGCAGCGATTTTCCGGCGTCCTCCTCCAGATGCGCGCGGGTCAGCGCGATGCGGATCTCGCCGCGGGTCGGCGACACGATCGCGATCGATCCGCCCTTTACAACCGGTATTTCGTATTGCGAGATCTGGTAGCCCTTCGGGAGGTCGGGATAGAAGTAGTTCTTGCGTGCGAACACGCTTTTCCGGTTGATCCTGCCGCCGACCGCCAGTCCAAAGCGGATCGCGCGATCGACCGCGCCCCTGTTCAATACGGGCAGGACCCCGGGCAGTGCGATGTCGACGGCCGAGGCCTGCGTGTTCGGCGCGGCGCCGAAGGCGGTCGACGCGCCGGAAAATATCTTCGACGCGGTCGACAGCTGCGCGTGGGTCTCTAGACCGATGACGACTTCCCAGGTCACCGCACTTCCCTCCGCGTTGCGCGCTGCGGGGCTGATTCGCGCTCGGGGCGGCCCTTCGCACTCATTGCACTTCCCTCCGCGCTGCGCGCTTCGGGGCTGATTCGTGCTCGGGGCGGCCCTTCGCACTCATGGCGCGAACTCCGGCGGCACGCGGCGGTGCCAGTCGGTGACCTGTTGGTAGCGATGCGCGGCGTTGAGGATTTGCGCCTCGGCGAAGTGATGGCCCTGGATCTGGAGGCCGATCGGCAGGCCGCCCGGGTCGAAGCCGCAGGGAATCGACATCGCCGGCGCCCCGGTCAGGTTGCCGGCGATGGTGAAAATGTCGTTCAGGTACATCTTGACCGGGTCGTCGCTCTTTTCTCCCAGGCGGAACGCGGCCGTCGGCGAGGTCGGTCCGACGATCAGGTCGCAATTCTCGTAGGCGCGACGGAAATCGTCGGCGATCAGCCGGCGCACCTGCTGCGCCTTCAGGTAGTACGCGTCGTAGTAACCGTGCGAAAGCACGTAGGTTCCGACCAGGATGCGGCGCTTGACCTCGGCGCCGAAGCCTTCGGCGCGGGTTTTCCGGTACATGTCGTCGAGGTTGTCATAGCGCGCCGCGCGATGCCCGTAGCGGACGCCGTCGAAGCGCGACAGGTTGGACGAGGCCTCGGCCGAAGCGATCACGTAATAGACGGGAACCGACAGGTGCACGTTGGCGAGACTCACGTCGACCGTGACCGCGCCGAGCCGGCGAAATTCGTCGAGCGCGGTCTCGATGGCGCGCGCTACCGCGGCGTCGGTACCTTCGCCCGCGTACTCGCGGGGCAGGCCGATGCGCAGTCCCGCCAGCGGCTTGCTCGTCGCCGCGGCGGCGATATCCCGCGCGTAGTCCTCGCGCGGCCGGTCGAGGCTGGTCGAGTCGCGCGCGTCGTGACCCGCCATCCCGGTCAGCAGCATCGCGCAGTCGGCGGCCGTCTGGCCGAAGACGCCCGGCGTATCGAGGCTCGACGCGAAGGCGACGAGGCCGTAGCGCGAGCACACGCCATAGGTCGGCTTGATGCCGCACACGCCCGACAGCGCCGCCGGCTGCCGAATCGATCCCCCGGTGTCGGTGCCGGTCGCCGCGGGGACGAGGCGCGCCGCGACGGCAGCCGCGGACCCGCCCGAGCTGCCGCCGGACACATAGTCGGCATGCCACGGGTTCCTGACCGGGCCGAAGAAGGAATTTTCGTTCGACGAGCCCATCGCAAACTCGTCCATATTGGTCTTGCCGAGCAGCACCATGCCCGCCGTCGCGAGCTGCTCGACGACAAACGCGCTGTACGGCGCGACGAAATTCTCCAGCATCCGCGAGCCGCAGGTCGTCTTGAGACCGGCGGTCATGAGGACGTCCTTGTGCGCGACCGGGATGCCGGTCAGCGGGCCGGCGTCACCGCGGGAGCGCGCAGCGTCGGCCGCCCGGGCGGCGACTTGAGCGCGCTCGCGGTCTATGCTCAGGAAGGCATTCAGGCGGCGGTTGCTCCGGTCGATGCGGGCGAGCAGCCCTTCGACCAGCTCGACGCTGGACAGGCGTCTGGCGGCGAGCGCCTGCGAGAGTTCGGTGAGCGGCGCGGTAATCATCGGCGGCGATATCGGCACCTTCGGCTTTGCCGCCGCGGTGACCTCGCACCGAGGCCGGCGGCAGTCGACGCTTGCGCTGGCGCGGTCAGTGGGTCCGCTTCCTCACTCGATGACCCGGGGCACCAGATACAGACCGTCTTCGACCGCCGGCGCGCCCTGCTGATAAAGCGCATGTCGATCGGTTTCGGTGACCCGGTCCTCGCGCAGCGGCAGGACGACGTCCTGCGCGTGCGCCATCGGAACGATGCCGGTCGTGTCGACCGCGCGCATGCGGCCGATCAACTCGAAAATGCTTTCGAGCTTGGCGCGAACGTCGGCGGCTTCGGCCGGCGTGATCTCGATCCGGGCCAGATCGGCGATCCGCCGTACTTCGTCGAGGGAAAGGGCCATTGCTTTTAGGCTCGCCGGCAAAATTGCGATGCAGAAACAAAGCTGAATAGGGTATCATAATCACTTGTCATAAGCACGTCGCCCACTGCGCGAGTCGCAACGAAAGTCCCCATGTTCGAAATGTTCAAAGGTTATTTTTCCACTGATCTCGCGATCGATCTCGGGACGGCGAACACGCTGATTTATGTCCGCGGCAAGGGGATCGTGCTGAACGAGCCTTCGGTCGTGTCGATCCGGCAGGAAGGCGGACCCAACGGCAAGCGCGTGATCCAGGAAGTGGGCCTGGCCGCGAAGCAGATGCTCGGCCGCACACCGGGCAACATCACCGCGATCCGGCCGATGAAGGATGGCGTCATCGCCGACTTCACGGTCACCGAGCAGATGCTCAAGCAGTTCATCAAGAAGGTGCTGGACTCGAAACTGTTCAGTCCGAGCCCGCGCATCATCATCTGCGTGCCCTGCGGCTCGACGCAGGTCGAGCGCCGCGCGATCCGCGAATCCGCGCTCGGCGCCGGCGCGTCGAAGGTCTACCTGATCGAGGAGCCGATGGCCGCGGCGATCGGCGCCGACCTTCCGATTTCTGAAGCGACCGGCTCGATGGTCGTCGACATCGGCGGCGGCACGACCGAAGTCGGCGTGATCTCACTGGGCGGCATGGTGTACTCGGGCAGCGTGCGCGTCGGCGGCGACAAGTTCGACGAGGCGATCGTCAATTACATTCGCCGCAACTACGGCATGCTGATCGGCGAGACGACTGCCGAGCAGATCAAGCAGACCATCGGATCGGCGTTTCCCGGATCCGAGGTCAAGGAGATGGAGGTCAAGGGCCGCAACCTGGCCGAAGGCATCCCGCGCAGCTTCACCGTGTCGTCGAACGAGATTCTGGAAGCGCTGACCGATCCGCTCAACAGCATCGTCTCGGCCGTCAAGAGCGCACTCGAGCGCACGCCCCCGGAGCTCGGCGCCGACATCGCCGAGCATGGCATGGTGCTCACCGGCGGCGGCGCGCTGCTGCGCGACGTCGACCGCCTGCTGATGGAGGAGACCGGGCTGCCGGTGATCGTCGCCGACGATCCGCTGACCTGCGTCGTCCGCGGCTGCGGCAAGGCGCTCGAGAACATGGAAAAGCTGTCGACGATCTTCACTTCCGATTGATCGGATCGTATCGGCGACGAGCATGCCCGCTACCACGCATCCCGTCTTCCGCCGTCTGACCGTCGGGGTTCGACCCCGCCGCTGACCGGCCGGCCCGTCTGATGCGTCACCTCCCGGTCGAGCCGCCGCCCTTTTTTCACCGCGGCCCGTCACCGCTGACGCGGCTTGCGGTTTTCGGACTGCTGTCGCTCGCGCTGCTGTTCGCGGACACGCGTTATCGTTATCTCGAGAACATCCGGCGCACCGCGGCGGTCGTGCTCTATCCAATGCAGCGCATCGTGCAGATGCCCGGTGAAGCGCTGGCTTTTGTCGGGACCTACTTCTCGTCGCAGCGCGCGCTGGCCGACGACAACGCGGCGCTGCAGGCGCAGTTGCTGAGCCAGGCGCCGCTGGTGCAGGGTTATCCGCTGGTCGAGAAGGAAAATGCGCGGCTGCGCGTGCTGATGAAGCTCGAGGCGCGGGTCCCGGTCGACGCGACCGCGGCCGAAGTGCTCTATTCCAGCCGCGATCCGTTCACGCAGAAGCTGTTTGTCGACAAGGGCGAAGCGGCCGGTGTGCAAGCCGGGCGGGCCGTGATCGACAGCATCGGCGTCGTCGGCCAGGTCACACGCGTCTATCCGTACATGTCGGAGGTCACGCTGGTCACCGACAAGGATCACGCGGTGCCGGTCAAGGTCGAGCGCAGCGGCGTGCGCACCGTCATGTACGGTGCCGGCGCGGCGCGCCCGCCGGAGCTCCGCTACCTCTCGCCCAGCGTCGAGATCGAGCCGGGCGATCTTCTGGTCACGTCGGGCATCGATGGCACGTATCCGGCGGGGCTGGCGGTGGCGCAGGTGGTCTCGGTCGAGCGCGAGACCGGACAGAGCTTCGCGCACGTGACCTGCAAGCCGCTGGCGGGCATCGACAACAGCGCGCAAGTGCTGATCCTGGGATCGACCGCGGCGGTGCCGCCGCGCACCGAAGAGCCCGCAGACAACGCCGCGCCGCGCAAAGGCCGCGGCAGGCGCAAGGGCTGAGGACACGATGCCGCCCTTCGTCGCTGCGCGCCCCGAGGAGATCCTGCTGCCGGTCCGGCCGTGGTTCATCGTGCTGACTTTGCTCGTCGCCTTGCTGGCCAATACGGTGCCGATGTCGGGCATGGCGCTGACGCTCAAACCCGATTTCCTGGCGCTGGTGCTTCTTTACTGGTGCATCCAGGAGCCGCGATTGATCGGCGTCGGCGTCGCGTGGTGCCTGGGGCTGATGATGGACGTCGTCGACGCGACGGTGTTCGGCCAGCATGCGCTGGCTTACGCGGTGCTCGCCTACGGCGCCGGCTATTTTCGCCGGCGCGTGCTGCGTTTTCCGCTCTGGCAGCAGGCGGCGCAGGTCGCGGTGCTGCTGTTGCTCAGTTCGGGTCTGGTGCTGCTGGTGCGCATCGCCGGCGGCGCGCCGCCGCCGCGCTGGACCTATGTCGTCGGCTCGTTGACTGGCGCGCTGCTTTGGCCGCTGGTTACCGCTTTGCTGCAATGGCCGCAGCGGCCGCAACGCTCGCCCGCGGAGCGCTAACGCGACTCGATCATGCGACGACTGTTCAGCCAGCGCGGCCAGCGCGCCTTCTCACCGCCCGAGCTCAAGGATCCGGAGCGCGAAAGCTTTCGCTTCCGCCGCCGCCTGCTGATCGCCGGCGTGCTGATGCTCGCGGCGTTCGGCGGCCTGTTCGGCCGCTTTTTCTACCTCCAGGTCATCCAGCACGGCCACTACCAGACCCTGGCCGAAAGCAATCGGGTCGCGATCGTACCGATCGCCCCCAACCGCGGCGTCATCACCGATCGCAACGGTGTCGTGCTGGCGCAAAGCTATTCGGCGTACACGCTGGAGATCGTTCCCTCGCGCGTGTCCAATCTCGAGGCGACGATCGACCAGCTGGCCCAGATCGTCGAAATCCAGCCGCGCGACCGCAAGCGCTTCAAGCGCCTGCTGGACGAATCGAAGCGGCTGGAGAGCGTGCCCCTGCGCACGCGCCTGAGCGACGAGGAAGTCGCGCGCTTCGCGGTCAACCAGTACCGGTTTCCCGGCGTCGACATCAAGGCGCGGCTGTTCCGCCAATATCCGTTCGGCGAGATCGCTTCCCAGCTGATCGGCTACGTGAGCCGCATCAACGATCGCGACCTCGAGCGCATCGACGAGTGGAGCGAGACCGCCAACTACAAGGGCTCCGACTACATCGGCAAGGTCGGCGTCGAGCTGTCGTACGAGCGCGAGCTCCACGGCGGCACCGGCGTCGAGGAAGTCGAAGTCGATTCCAGCGGCCGCGCCGTGCGCACGCTGTCGCGCACACCGCCGATATCCGGCAACAACCTGCGGCTCGCGCTGGACATCCAGCTGCAGAAAGTCGCCGAGGAGGCGTTCGGCACGCGGCGCGGAGCGCTGGTCGCGATCGATCCGGCCACCGGGGAAATCCTCGCCTACGTCTCGCGGCCGGGCTTCGACCCGAACCTGTTCGTCGACGGCATCGATCCGTCGTCATGGGAGCAGCTGAACGATTCGCCCGACAAGCCGCTCCTCAACCGCCCGTTGCGCGGCGCGTACCCGCCGGGCTCGACGATCAAGCCGTACCTCGCGCTCGCGGCGCTGACCTCGGGCAAGCGCACGGCGACGCAGACGATTTTCGATCCAGGTTATTACCAGATCGCCGGCAGCTCGCATCGCTTCCGCGACGACAAGCCCGGCGGCCACGGCTACGTCGACATGACCAAGTCGATCGTCGCGTCCTGCGACACCTACTACTACATGCTGGCCGGCGAGACCGACATCGACGACACCTACGCCTTCATGTCGCAGTTCGGATTCGGCCAGAAGACCGGCATCGACCTTGAGGGCGAGCTGCCCGGCGTGCTGCCGTCGCGGGCATGGAAGCGCGAGCGCTTCTCCGGGAGCAACTACCGCGAGGAGCATCGCAAATGGTATCTGGGCGATTCGATCTCCGCCGGCATCGGCCAGGGGTACAACGCATTCACGCCGCTGCAGCAGGCCCAGGCGATCGCGATCCTCGCCAACGACGGCGTGTCGATGCGCCCGCACGTCGTCAAGGCCATCGAGAACACGCGCACCGGCGCACTGCGCGAACTGGCCGTCGAGCGTACGCACGCGCTTGCCGTCAAGCCGCAGGATCTCGCCATCATCAGGAAGGCATTGATCGGCGTGCCGCGCGAAGGCACCAGCGCGGCGGCGTTCGTCGGCGCCAAGTACGTATCCGCGGGCAAGACCGGCACCGCGCAGGTCTATTCGCTGAAGGGTGAGCGCTATTCGGCGCGGATCGACGAGCGCCTGCGCGATCACGCGTGGTACGCAGCCTACGCGCCGGCCGACAAGCCGAAGATCGCCGTGGCCGTGCTGGTCGAGAACGGCGGATTCGGCGCGCAGGCGGCCGCCCCGATCGCGAGGATAGTGTTCGATTACTACCTGCTCGGCCAGAAGCCGGGCGCGGCTCCCGGCGGCGCCAAGGCCGAGCCGCCGCGCGAGTCCGACGACGAGTCCGACTGATGGAAAAGCTCGGCGCGCTGCTCGGCAAGGTCTGGCAGCTGATCGCGCGCCGGATCGACAGTTACCTGATGGCCGCGGCGCTGGCGATCGCCGGCGTCGGCTTGATCACGCTGGTGTCGGCATCCGACCAGAGCGTCGCGCGCCTGACCAGCCAGGCGCTGTCGCTAGGGTTCGCGCTGGTGCTGATGTGGGCGATCGCGAACATCGCGCCGCAGAGCCTGGCGCGCGTCGCCCTGCCCCTGTATCTGTTCGCGGTCGCGTTGCTGATCGCAGTCGCGGTCGGCGGCACGCTGGTCAACGGCTCGCGGCGATGGCTGAGCATCGGCATCGCGCGTTTCCAGCCTTCCGAGCTGATGAAAATCGCGCTGCCATTGATGCTCGCCTGGTATTTCCAGCGGCGCGAGACCCGGATTCACCTGTTCGACTACGCGCTGGCGCTGGTGCTGATCGCGGTGCCCGTCGTCCTGGTGCGGCGCCAGCCCGATCTCGGTACCGCGCTGATCATCGGCGCCACCGGCTTCTACGTGCTCTACCTCGCCGGCCTGTCGTGGAAGGTCATCATCGGGCTGGTCGCGGTCGCCGCCGCCGCCGCGCCGCTGGTCTGGCCCTATCTGCACGACTACCAGCAGGAACGCATATTGACGTTTCTCGATCCGAGCCGGGATCCGCTCGGCGCCGGTTATCACAGCTCGCAGGCGTCGATCGCGCTGGGATCGGGCGGCGTGATCGGCAAGGGCTGGCTGAACGGCACGCAGACCCACCTCGACTTCCTGCCGGAGCGGCATACCGACTTCATTTTCGCCGTGTTCGGCGAGGAGTTCGGACTGGTCGGCGTCTCGGTGCTGCTGCTGCTCTACGTGCTGCTGATCGGACGCGCGCTCGCGATCACGATGAATGCGTCGACGATGTTCACGCGCCTGGTTTCCGGCGCGATCACCCTGATGTTCTTCACCTACGCCTTCGTCAACATGGCGATGGTCAGCGGCCTGCTGCCGGTGGTCGGCGTGCCGCTCCCGCTGGTGTCGTTCGGCGGCACCGCGCTGATCAGCCTGTTCATCGGGCTGGGCATCCTGATGAGCGTGCAGGCGAACCGCAAGCTCGTCAGCACCTAGCGTCTCGAGGCGTCACCGGTCAGGCGTACCAGACCCGATACGTCGCGATGCCGAGCAGCGCAACCGCCCAGTAGCCGGCCAGCGTCGCGCGCATCAGCGTCTTCCAGCCGCGGATATGCCAGCGTGCCGGCAGGACGTCATTCATCTGCAGGACCAGCCACAGGCCTGCGAGCAAGGCCAGCGCGCCGACCGTTGCGTGCACGACGATGATCAGGTTGCCGCTGTTGCCGAGGTCGGACAGGTGCGCCAGCTTGAACGTGCGGATCGAGGCGATCATGATCAATGCGACCAGCACCGCATTAACCAGCACCCATGCCGTCTGGTTGACGCGATGCGCTTCGATATTGCCGCGGCGCGCCAGCAGCATGCCGAAGGTGAGTCCGGCGACCAGCAGCAATTCGAGCGAGAGGTTGACATCGGCGAGCAGCGTGCCCGGTCCGAAAAAACCGGCTGCATCCGCCTTGCCGGCGCCGCGCAAGGCCAGCACCAGCACGGCCACGGCGCCTGCGACGGCGATGCCGATGAAGAGCGAAGTTTTTTTCACGCCGCCTCCGAGCAGGAACGCGGTCGCCCGCGCCGCGCGCGGGGCGGTTCGCTGTCGACGTATAATTCGCGACTATATGTCGCCGATTTTCCCCGGTCAAAGCGCGCTCGCCGGCCGGCGCGCCGCGATGATCGTGTTGCTGGCCGGACTCGCGGCCGGGTGCGCTCCGGCGCTCAAGCGCGAACCGCCGCAGCAGCCGACAGCGACACCGGCGATCGCGGCGCCGCGCCCCGGCGGCTACTATCTGGACGACGGCCCCGGCGCCAATCCGCCGGACAACCTCGACGCGATTCCCGATGCGCTGCCGAGACTCGAGCCGCTGCATCGCTTCGCCAACCGGCCGTACTCGGTGTTCGGCCACGACTACGTTCCGGCGACCAGCCTCACCAGCTACCGCGAGCGCGGACTCGCGTCGTGGTACGGCCGCAAGTTCCATGCGCAAAAGACGGCGATCGGCGAGCCCTACGACATGTACGCGATGACGGCGGCGCACCCGACGCTGGCGCTTCCCTCGTACGCGCGGGTGACCAATCTGGCCAACGGCCGGAGCGTGGTCGTGCGCGTCAACGATCGCGGCCCGTTTCATCCGGGGCGCATCATCGATCTGTCCTACGCGGCGGCGTACCGCCTCGGGATTGCGCAGAAGGGCAGTGGCGAAGTCGAGGTCGAAAGCATTCTGCCGGGCGCGGCGCCGCCGATCCTCGCCGGCCCGCTGCCGCCGGTCGCCGCGAGCGAGGCCCCGCCGGCTGTCGCGCTGCCGATCGGCCAGGAAGCGGGCGGCTATGTCACCCAGCTCGGCGCATTCGCCAACTACGCGAACGCGCAGGAATTTGTCGCCCGCCTGGCGAACCAAACCGGGACTCTCGGCGTCGAACCAAGAGTCCGGCAGGATTCGGCCCTGTATCGAGTCTATGTCGGCCCCTATTCGACCAGGGAGGAGGCACGCCGGGCCGCCGACCGGCTGCGCGATGCATTGGGGCTGGATTCGACGGTACGCATGGAACCGCAGGCGCAGTGATGCGTGCAGCGAGGCATTGACCCGGTTGCGCCCGCGCCTTCGTTATAATCGTCATTCTGCACCCGCGGCCGCGCCGACAGGCGGCGCGCGCGCCCGAATCGGTAGCCGCCGCAGCGATTCCCCCTTACACAAGACCCGGACCCCGATGACCCGATTGTTGATGCGCACCCTGTTCGCGTTCTGCTGTGCGGCGGCTTTCAGCGCCCACGCGCAGCTTACGATCGAGATCATCGGCGGCGGCGCGACGACGATTCCGATCGCGATCGTCCCGTTCGCCGGCGAGTCGAATTATCCGCTGGGTGTGTCCGGCATCGTCGGCGCGGACCTGTCGCGCAGCGGCCTGTTCCGGCTGGTCGATCCCGGCGGGGTCATGCCCCGGCCGGCGCGCGCCGAAGACGTGCGGTACGGCGATTGGACCGGACGCGGCGCCGACGCCGTCGTGATCGGCAGCATGACCGCGCTGCCCGATGGTCGCGCCGAGGTGCGCTTCACCCTGCTCGATGCGGTCAAGCAGGCGCAGCTCGCCTCGTTCAGCTACGTCGTGCCGCCGGCGCAGTTCCGTGGTACCGCGCACCGCATCGCCGACGTCATCTACGAGAAGCTGACCGGCGACGTCGGCGTGTTCAGCACGCGCATCGCCTACGTCGCCAAGCAGGGCACGCGCTACGAATTGCTGGTTGCCGACGCCGACGGCTTC
This sequence comes from Casimicrobiaceae bacterium, assembly GCA_036269335.1. Taxonomy (GTDB): domain Bacteria; phylum Pseudomonadota; class Gammaproteobacteria; order Burkholderiales; family Casimicrobiaceae; genus PALSA-1003. The sequence goes on along the minus strand of DATASF010000189.1, from coordinate 3,756 downwards.
AATCCGCAGTCGATCGTCACATCCAAGGAGCCGCTGCTGTCGCCGGAATGGTCGCCGGACGGCACGCGCATCGCGTACGTCTCGATGGAGAATCGCAAGCCGGTGGTCTACGTGCAGTCGCTGACCACAGGGGCGCGGCAGCTGGTCGCCAATTTCCGCGGCAGCAACAGCGCGCCGGCGTGGTCGCCGGACGGAAGCAAGCTCGCGGTGACGCTGTCCAAGGACGGCAGCTCGCAGATTTACCTGATCGGCGCCGACGGCAGCAATGCGCAGCGCTTGTCGACCTCGGCCGGGATCGACACCGAGGCGACGTTCGCGCCCGACGGCCGGTCGATATTGTTCACCTCGGACCGCGGCGGCAGCCCGCAGATCTATCGCCTCACCTTGAGCGGCGGCGCGATCGAACGCATGACCTACGACGGCAATTACAACGTGTCGCCACGTTTTCTGCCTGACGGCAAGGGATTCGTGTTCGTGCGCCGCGACAATGGTCGGCTCAACGTTGCGCTGCAGGATTTCGCGACGCGGCAGGTCCAGATTCTGACGCAGGGCAGTCTCGACGAATCGCCCAGCGTCGCACCGAACGGCAAGCTGATCCTCTATGCGTCCGAAGTCGGTGGCCGTGGTATATTGGCCGCGGTCTCCAGCGACGGTCGCGTCAAGCAGAGGCTGACCGCAACAGCGAGCGATGTGCGCGAACCCGCATGGGGTCCGCTGCAGAAATAGATCCGCCCGCATTCGCAACGACGAAAGGAGAAACCATGAACAAAATTCTGATCGGTGTATTGGCCGCATTGGCGCTTGCCGCATGCTCGACGACGCCGAAGCAGGAAGGCGGCGCGCCCGTCGACGAACGCAATCCGACCGCGACGACACCTGGCGCCGCCACTTCCGGCGCCGCAACGGGATCGGTGGCCGGGGCCGCCAACCAGGGCGCGGGGCAGATGAATCCGCTGAAGGATCCGAGCAGCATTCTGTCCAAGCGCAGCGTGTACTTCGATTTCGACGCGTACGCGATCAAGGATGACTACAAGTCGCTGCTCGAGGCGCATGCGCGCTACCTGCAGGCCAATCGCAATGCGCGCATGACCATCGAAGGCAATACCGACGAGCGCGGCAGCCGCGAGTACAACATCGCGCTGGGCCAGCGTCGCGCCGACGCCGCCAAGCGCATGATGCTGCTGTCGGGTGCGACCGAAGCGCAGATCGACACGGTCAGCTTCGGCAAGGAAAAGCCGAGGAACCCGGGCCACGATGAATCGGCCTGGGCCGAGAACCGTCGCGACGACCTCGGCTATCGCGGCGAATAAGTGCCGGGCAATACGCGCAGCTCGGTCCTTCGCAGCCCGCGCTCGCGGCGCTTCGCGCTGCGGGCGCTCGCGCCGCTCGCCGTCCTGCTGTTCGCCGCGCAACTCGCGGCGCCGGCGCGCGGCGCGCTGTTCGACGACGACGAGGCGCGCCGCCGCATCGAGGATCTGAAGAATCGCGTCGACCTGATCGAGCGCTCGCTGGCGCAGCGGCTCGACGCGCTCGAAGCCAAAGCCGCGGGGCTGGCCGACCTGTTCCGCGACGTCGAGCAGATCAAGAGCGATATCGCCAAGCTGCGCGGCCAGTACGAAGTGCTGACCTATGAGCTCGAGCAGGCGCAAAAACGCCAGCGCGATCTGTATCTCGATCTCGACGGCCGCGTGCGCAAGCTCGAAGGCGGACCGGGGGCACCTGGTGCGCCGGCGACTCCCGGCGCGCCGTCCTCGGGCGATGCGGGAGCGCCGGTGGCCGCAGCCGGTCCTGCGGTGGCCGATCCCGCGTCCGAGCAAAAGAGCTACGACGCCGCGCTCGAAGCGTTCAAGAGCGGCAACTTCGGCGCTGCGGTCGGGAGCTTTCAGGCATTCATTCGCGCGTATCCGAAAAGTCCGCTCGCGCCCTCGGCGATGTACTGGGCGGGCAACGCGCAATACGCACAGCGCGAATTCCGCCCGGCAATCGCCACACAGCGACAGCTGATCGCGACCTATCCCGACAGCCAGAAGGTTCCCGACGCGTTGCTCAATATCGCGAGCTGCCAGGTCGAGCTCGGCGACACGCCGGCCGCCAGGCGCACGCTTGAGGAAGTCGTCGCCAAGTATCCGACGTCGGAGGCGGCGACCAAGGCGCGCCAGCGCTTGTCGGCGCGGTGAGGCGTCGCACGCCGGACCCGGCGCGCTTCGCCCGAACGTCGTGACGCAGTTCGCGACCGGGCTGATAGCATGGCAACGGCGCGCCGGACGCCGCGACCTTCCGTGGCAGAACACGCGCGATGCGTATCGCATCTGGCTGTCCGAGGTCATGCTGCAGCAGACGCAGGTCGCGACGGTCATCCCGTATTTCGAAAAGTTCGTCGCCGCGTTTCCCGACGTCGCGAGCCTTGCCGCCGCGCCGGTCGAACGCGTGCTCGAGCGGTGGAGCGGATTGGGCTACTACCGCCGCGCACATATGCTGCATCGAGCCGCGCAGGCGATCGTCGCGCAACATGGCGGCGTGTTTCCGCGCGATGCGGCGGCGATCGCGACGTTGCCCGGCGTCGGCCGCTCTACCGCAGCGGCGATCGCCGCGTTCGCCTTCGGCGCGCGCGGCGCGATTCTCGACGGCAACGTGAAGCGCGTGCTGGCGCGGCACGCCGGGATCGCCGGAGTCGTCTCCGATGCGGCGGTCGAGCGCGCGCTCTGGGCGCGCGCCGAGTCGCTGCTGCCGGCGCGCGATATCGAAGCCTACACGCAAGCGCTGATGGACCTGGGCGCCACCGTGTGCCTGCGTACCCGGCCACGCTGCGATGTCTGTCCGGTCTCCGCCGATTGCGTCGCCCGCCGCGAGCATCGGATCGCCGAGCTTCCGGGGCGGCGCGCAAAAAAAGCGCTGCCGCGGCGGGCGACCACCGTGCTGCTTCTCGAGCGGCATGGCGAAGTGCTGCTCGAGCGCCGTCCGAACGTCGGCATCTGGGCGGGCCTGTGGAGTCTGCCGGAGCTCGTCGAGGGCGCCGACGCGACCGCGCATTGTCGCGCGCGTTTTGCTGCCGATGTGACGCCCGGCACCGCGTTGCCGCGGATCGAGCATGGATTCACCCACTTCCGGCTGACGCTCGAGCCGCTCCCCTGCGCGGTGCGCCACTGGCCGCGAGGCGCGCAGGAGCCGGGCCTGCTCTGGCTGCCGCTGGCCGACGCCGGCGGCGCTGCGCTGCCGGCGCCGATCAAGAAGCTGTTGCGCTCGCGCGCCGCGGCGACGCTTTGACCCGGCACGCTTAAGGCTTTACCTCGCGCAGATCGGCCGGAAGCAAGGCATCTGCGCGCTCCTGGTAGCGCGCGCGAAACGCCGCGAGCTCTTTGGCCGCGAGATCATTCCTGCCGTCGGCTTTGAGCCGCCGGATCAACCGGACCCATTCGTCGACTGTGCGCGGCTCGGGCACGTCCTGCGCGACTGCGCTGTCTTGCGCGCGCTTGGCGAGTGCGGGCTGCGCATTCGATGGCGCGGCCTCGCGCCGTGCGGCAAGCGCACCGGCAGCACCCGCCGAGGTTTTGCGCTCGTCTTCTGCGAACGGTGCGGGCGACGGCGGCGCGCCCGCGCTGGCGGGAGGCAACTCGTCTTGCCGCGCCTTCGCCGCGGCCGGCACGGCGGTGAAACGATCGACCGGCGACGCCGCCGCGTTCATGGCCGGGCTTGCATCCGACGGCGAGGCGGGGAACGGAACGCCTGGCTTGGCGCCTTCGCGCGCTCCTCCGGATG
>DATASF010000188.1:0-11357 GCA_036269335.1 Casimicrobiaceae bacterium | reverse complement strand
TCCGTCGGTGCCTGACATCGCCGATTGGGATGCCTTCGAAGCCGCACGCCAAACACTGCTGGCCAAGCTGTCGCATGCCCACCCGGCCGCACGCTATCGGAAGCGTCCGTCCCATGCGTGACCGCGTTCTAGCGCAGACGCCCTGATGTCGTTGCAGCGGTTCAGAACGAAGCCAGTGGGCTCGCCGCATTCCTTATTGCCTGCGGGCTCTGGCCGAACGTGCGGACGAAGCTGCGGCGCATGCGCTCCCGATCACCGAATCCTGACTCGGCAGCGATGGTTTCGAGCGGAAGTCGTCCCTGCTCGAGCATCAGCCGGGCAGCTTCCAGGCGCAGGCTCTCGATGGCCTTGGCCGGGGACAAGCCGGTTTCGTCCCGGAACACGCGGCTGAATTGCCTGGGACTGAGGCAGGCCGCCTCGGCGAGTTTCTCTACCGTTAGCGACGCGCCAAGATTGCGCCTGGCAAACTGAAGCGCATTCTGCACACGGTCCGATTTGGCATCCAGATCCAGGAGGGCCGAGTGTTGCGATTGACCTCCGGCCCGTCGATGATGCACGACCATCGTCCTCGCGGCGTCGCGGGCTTTTTCGCGTCCGATGTCGCGCTCGACCAGGCTCAGCGCAAGGTCGATACCCGCGGTCATTCCGGCCGACGTCCAGACCGGTCCGTCGGCGATAAAAATCCGATCGACCTCGACCGATGTCTTCGGATATCGCCGCTGGAGCTCTTTCGCGAAGAGCCAGTGGGTCGTCGACCTGCGACCGTCGAGCAAACCCGCTTCCCCCAGGATGAAGGCGCCGACGCAGATGGACGCGATTCGGCGGGTCGTGGCAGGGGCGCCGTGCAAGAAGGAAAGCAATTGCGGCGACGGAGCACGAAGGTCCGGCGCAGAACCGACCAGCAGCGTGTCGAACGTGGTATCCGTCACGCGCTCGGTCATTATCTCCATTCCGAACGAGTTCTGGACGCGCCCTCCCGATTCAGACGTGACGTGGACCTCGTAGAAGGGCTGCTCGAGAACCGAATTGGCGGTCTCGAACACCGTAAGCGGTGCGAAGCTCAGGGTCGCAAAGCCCTGTGGCACGATCAGTCCGACTTTAAGCATCGCGGCTCAAATCCACGCCTTGTCCGTGCAGCGAAAGCCTTCGCTTCTCGTTCGCTGGAAGGATAACGTCGATGTTTCGATAGGGAAGCGTGTACGCGCCGGTCTTGCGCGCGACAAGCTGAATTTCGCCGGAGCCAGTGCGCATGTCGAATTCGACCTCGGCATACTGACCGTCGCGATAGCCGAGTCCGATCCCATCGTCTTCATAGAGCACGAAACCTGTGCGCGACTCCCGACGCCCCGGAAAGATTCGCAACTGACGCGACGGCTCGTCGTGGAGCTGAGTGAAGTCGTCGCGCGCGGTCAACGGCAGGATCGCCCCTGCGCGCGCAAACAGCGGGATGTGATCGAGCGGCGCCGACACGACGACCTCCTGCCCGCCCTCGAGATGTCGTCCCGTGTAATAGTCGTACCAGCCGTCGTCGTTGTGCGGAAGGTAGACGCGGCGTTCGCGCGCACCCTGCTCGACCACATTGGCGACCAGCAGCTGCGGACCGAACATGAAGTCATCGCTGTCGGCGAAGGTTCGCGCGTCGTGCTCGAACTCGTAGAACAGCGGTCGAAGGATAGGCTCGCCGAGTGCGTGCGCGCGCTGGAACAGGGTGTAGAGGTAGGGCATCAGGCGATAGCGCAGGCGGATCGCCGCCCGGATCGGAGCGATGGCCTCGGGGTGCAGCCACGGCGTGTTGACTTCGCCGCCCGGCTTCCAGGAATTCATGATGAAACGCGGGCTGAACACGCCGTTCTGCACCCAGCGAATCAGCAATTCCTGATCCGGTACCGGGCCGGCAAACCCGCCGACGTCGTGGCCGGTGTTGAACATGCCGGACAGGCTCATCGACAGTCCCATGCGCACGTTCCAGCGCAGGTTGTGCCAGCTCGTCGTATTGTCGCCCGACCACGTTTGCGCGTAGCGCTGGATGCCGGGCGGACCGGCACGGGTGACGGTATAGGGGCGCTCGCCGGGCCGATGCGCCGACTGCGCTTCCGCCGTGGCACGCGTCATCAGCAGCGCATGCAGCGGCCGCGACCGTTCGATGGGCAGCGCGGTGCCGAATCCGTGCGACACGCCGTCGTCGTCCCAGATTTCGTATTCGTTGTTGTCGTTCCAGCCCGCGTCGATGCCGTAGTCCAGCACCTGCTTGCGCAGGTTCTTCTGCCACCAGCCGATACCGTCGGGATGGGTGAAGTCGATGTGCGCACCCTCGCCGTCCCAGAACTGTCCGATGCACGGCAGCTTCGTTTTCGCATCCTTCACGAACGCGCCGCGCGCGGCGACCTCGGTGTACGCCGGGTGGTCGTCGAGCAGGCATGGCTTGAGATTGACGACCACTCGCACGTTCTGGCGCTTGAACCGGGCTATGGCGCCGCGTGGGTCGGGAAACTTCGCGTTATTCCAGGTGAACACGTACCGGCGCTTGCCGATGCTGGAATAGCCGGAGCCGAAATGAAATGCAGAGAGCGGAATGTCGTGCCTGGCCGCCTGGTCCAGGAATTCGGCCAGGCGCGCCTGCGCATCGGGCGCATCGGTCAGGCTCATCGCCGTGTTGGCGTAACCCAGGCTCCAGCGGGGCCCGAACGCCATTCGTCCGGTCAGCTCGGTGAACTGGCGAACGACGTCCCTGATTCGCGGGCCGACGAAAAGATAGTAGTCGAGATCGCCATCATCGATCTCGGTGTAACGATAGAAACCGTGATAGTTGTCGTATTCGCAGCCGAGATCGACGACAGCCGGCGCCAGCGTGTCGTAGAACAGACCGAAGGCGATCGCCGACGCGGCATCCTGGCCAATCATGAACGGCCAGTGCTTGTACAGCGGGTCCGACGTTTGCGCGTCGTAGCCGAGGGCGTCGAGAGCCATCGTACGGAACCTGCGGCCGTGCTTGTCCAGCGGGCCGGTCTTGTCGCCGAGGCCGAAGTAGCGGTCGCCAGGCGTCCGTGCCATATAGTGGCGGATGGTTCCGCTGCGCTCGCTCCATTGGTACGAGTAGGTTGGCCGGTCGGCTGCGAACACCTTGCCATCGGCTGTCCAGCGCAAGCCGAAGGGCCGCAGCGTCACCGCCAGTGACAGCTTTGCGGTGGTGAGCGTAATTTCACCGCTGTCTTCGGCGACGGCGAATTCGGGGCGCGCGAAAGCGCTTACGTCGAGCCGATCGCGTCCTTCCCACGGCATCGGTGTGTCCGCAGGGGCGACCATCCACGTCCGCGGTTCCTTCAGGGTTCCGTTGCGCAGGAACAGCACGCGGACGAGATCGTCCGCCAGCACCAAGACCCGGCATTGCCAGCCCGACTCGAGGTCGAAGCGCAGGAAATCCGGGGAACGTCCGGCGAAGACGGCGTTGACGAGCGGTCGCATCGTTATCGAAGTGCGACCGCCGTGTCGGCGTCGGTAGCGTCGAAGACGTGGATATCCGACACGGGCAGGTTCACTGCAACCTGATCGCCGTTGGCGTATCTCACCTGACCCAACGCATGCACGGTCAATTGCTCCCCGCTCGCCAGGGAGCAATACAAAAAGCTGGCGGCGCCCAGTTGCTCGACGCGATCGATCCTAACAGTCACCTGCAGCGATCCGACCGCCGCGGCACCAAGACTCACATGCTCCGGGCGGATCCCGATAAGAATGCGCTGATTGGGAGCGCCGGAGCCGCGCAGAGGCACCGCCGCGCCCGAGTTGGCCTGCGGCGCCGCGTCGAGGGCCACCCGCGCGCCGTCGCTCTGCAACGAAGCGATGCGTCCGGCGAGGAAGTTCATCTGCGGCGAGCCGATGAATCCGGCGACGAAACGGTTGTCGGGACGGTTGTACAGATCGAGCGGCGCCCCGATCTGCTCGACGCGGCCCCCGCGAAGGACGACAATCCGGTCCGCCATGGTCATCGCCTCGACCTGATCGTGCGTCACGTAGATCATGGTCGTGCCGAGCCTCGCGTGCAAGGCGGTGATCTCGGCGCGCATCTGTACGCGCAATTCGGCATCGAGGTTCGACAGCGGTTCGTCGAACAGGAAAATCGTCGGGTCGCGCACGATCGCCCGCCCGATGGCCACGCGTTGCCGCTGTCCGCCCGACAGCTGGGTCGGGCGGCGCTCGAGGAGCTGGTCGAGGCGCAGCATCTGGGCTGCGTCGCGCACCTTGGTCTCGATCTGCGCGCGCGGCGTCCGCAGGTTCTCCAGGCCGAAGGCCAGGTTCTGGTGCACCGTCATGTGCGGGTACAGCGCGTACGACTGGAAGACCATCGCCAGTCCGCGTTCCGCCGCCGATACCTTGTTGACGTTGGCGCCGTCGATCAGGATGTCTCCTTCGCTCACCGATTCCAGTCCGGCAATCATCCGCAAAAGCGTGGACTTGCCGCAGCCGGAGGGTCCGACAAAGACGACGAACTCGCCGTCCTTCACTTCGAGGTCGACGCGGTGTATCACGGTCGTCGCGCCGTAGCGCTTGGCGACCTGCTTTAGTTGCAGTGCGGCCATGGCTCGACTCCCCGACTACTTGACGCCGGCAGAGGCTATGCCGGTCGTGATGTACTTCTGCAAAAACGCGAAGACCAACGTCACGGGCACCAGCGTGATAACGGTCATCGCGAGCAGGTACTGCCATTGCGTGGTGAGCTCGCCCTGGAAGGCGTTGAGCGCCAGCTGCAGCGTGAACTTCTCGGTCCGCGACAGCACGATCAGCGGCCAGAGGAAGTCGTTCCACCGCCACATCACCGAAAAGATGGCGAGCACGGCGAGCGCCGGCGCGGACAGCGGCAGGACGATCCGCCAGAAGATTCGCCACTCGCTCGCGTGGTCCATCCGTGCTGCGTCGATCAGCTCGTCGGGAATCGTCAGCATGTACTGGCGCAGCAGAAAAACGCCGGTCGGCGTGGCCACCGCGGGCCAGATGACCCCCCACAAGCTGTTCAGCAGACCGAGCTCCGAAACGACCAGGAAGTTGGGCACCAGGATGATCGTCGGCGGGATCATGAGCGTCGAGATGATCAGCAGGAACACCGTGTCGCGGCCGGCGAAACGGTATTTCGACAACGCAAACGCGGCCATGGCGTTGAACAGCAGCGTGATCAACGTCGCGACGACCGTGATGAACACGCTGTTCCACAGATAGGTGCCGAAGGAGAACTTGTCGAAGACTTCGGCGTAGTTCTCCGTGGCGAGGCGGAATTCGCGCACAGGCTTGCGGTCGCGGATGTTGACCTTGATTTCCTCCTCGGGCGCCTTGGGGTCGACCAGCGTCGCCTGGATCCCTATGCGGCGCACCTCGGCGAGCTCCCGCGTCGTGCCGTCGGGAAGGCTCACGCGGTAGAGCGGCAGCGGCTTTTCATATCCGGCAACGACGACCGATCGCTGCCCATAAGGAAGGAGTTGCGGCGGAAACTCGTTCAGCGCCGCGGCGCTCTTGAACGAGGACAGAACGAGCCAGAGCACCGGGCCGAACATCAGCACGAGGCCGAGCAGCAGATAGCCGTAGGAAAACCAGTCGGTCCAATCCGCCTTGCCACGCCCGCGCCGCGCGGAGAGCATGGTGACGAGGCTAGCCATCGCCGCGACCTCCCGCACCGGCCAGGTTTTTGCGGGTCAAGCGCAGCTGCAGCAGCGTCAGGACCAGCAGCGACAGCGCGAGCACCAGCGACGCTGCGGCGGCGAGGCCGTACTGGTGGATCGATTCCGCGAATCCGGTCTGGTAGATGAACTGGACGATGAATGTCGTCGCCGAGCCGGGTCCGCCGCCAGTCAGCACGAATACTTCATCGAAAATCTGAACGGCGCGGATCAATCCGAGCACGAGCACGACGATCAGGTTGGGCATCAGGAGCGGAAACGTAATCCGCGAAAAGCGCCGCCACGGTGACGCGCTGTCCATTTGCGCGGCTTCGTAGAGGTCGGCGGGGATCGCCTGCAGGCCCGCCAGCAGGATCAGCGTGTAGAAGCCCATGTGCGCCCAGATGCTCACGAACACGCACCAGAAGAATGCCCAGCTTGCATCCGACAGCCAGCCGACCGGCGACGCGCCCGCGCCAGTGAGCACCGCGTTCAGCACGCCCTCGCGCTGCAACACCCATTTCCAGATCAGCGCCACGACGACAGGAGAGAGCAGCACCGGATAGAAAAACACGCCGCGGAAGAAGCCACGTCCGAGGATCTTGCGATTGAGCACCAGTGCCGTGACGAGCGCGAACGCGACCATCAACGCCACCTGCAGCAGCGCGAACTTGCCGGTGTTGTAGATGGCGCGCCAGAACAGGTCCTTGCGACAACTCGAGGGATCGAGGTAGTTCTCGCACTCGAACAGCGTGGCGAGATTTTCGAGTCCCGTGAACGGCCGCTCGGAGGGATAGAGCTGCACACCGCCGGTGAAGGCGAAATACAGATTGACTACGATCGGCAGGAACGTGAACAGCCCGAGGATCGCCAGGTTCGGGCCCACGAACATCCAGCCGATGCGCGGCACGCCGAGCACGCGCTGGACTGCGCGCATCGGCACATCGACCGCGCTCATCGCCGCCCCGGCTGCGGCCGCCGGAAGCGCGAGCAACGGATGTCGAGCGGCGCTCAAGGTCGTTGGCGGGCAGCGCCCACCCGGAGACTACTTCGCCGCGGCCTTGACCTGCTCGTCGATGTCGGCGCTGATCCGCTTCAACGCGTCATCGAGTGACATTTCGCCCGCGATCGCTTGCCCGAGACGCGCGGCCGTCGGATTGAAGATCGCGCGATTGAGCTTGTATCCCTGGATCTGGTAGGCGACGGGCGAGAGCTTCGGAACCTCGGCGACGAACGTGTTCATCGCGGCCTTGGCCTGTGGCGAGATCTTGTAGTCGACCCCTTTTTTCGCCACCGCGGCGTTGGCCGGAATGTTCTCGGTGCGCGCCATGTACTCGGCGTAGACGGACTCGCTTGCCAGATAATCGAGGAAGCGGCCGACGTCCTTCGGATACTTGGTGCGCTTCAACGCGACGAAGGCGGCGCCCCCGGGCATGCCGGTGCACGCCGCCGGCCCGCAGGGATTCGGTACCGCGATCCAGTCGAAGTTCTTGCCGATCTGGGTGTCCATGCGGCGGATCTGCCAGCTGCCGGAGAGGTACATGACGACACGGCCGTTGGCGAACTCCTCGAACGCGTCGCGGTAGCTCGCGCCGCCTACGCCGCCCCAGACTTCCTTCGGCATCGTGCCGTCGCGATTCCAGTCGTAGAGTTTTTTCGCCATCGTCCGGTAGCCCTCGTCGACGACGAGATTGCCTTTTGCATCGAAATACTTGGCGCCCATGCTTATCGCCGGGCCCGCGAAGCGATGGCCGCTACGATCGAACGCGATAGCGAACGGCACCTGCGTCGCCTTCGCCACCTTGCGCGAGGCGTCGACCCACTGGTCCCACGTCGCCTGCGGACCGGGCAACGGGACATTCGCCTGCTCGAACAGCGTCTTGTTCACGTACGGCCCGGTGACGGTGAGCTGCGTCATCATTCCGTAGATACCCTTGTCGCCCGGCGTCGGCCGCAGCCACGCCAGGGTCTGGCCGAAATTCGCCTCCCAGTATTTCGCGTCCTTCACGTACGGCGTGATGTCGAGGTAGTACTTCGACAAGCCGCCGAGCTCGGTCACGCGCGCGATGTCGGGACCCTCCCCGGCCGCGAGCTGCACCGGGAGCTGCTCGACGATCGCCTTGAAGGGCACCTTGTCGACGGCGACCTTGACGTCCGCGTTCTGCGCTTCGAAGCGCTTGGCGAGATCCTGCGTGACTTCGCACTCGTTCCCGTCCGAGTAGCAGGCGACCCGAATCTCGCCGGCGTAGGCGATGCTGACGGCGAGCGAGAGTGCAGCGATGGATGCGGCGCCGATGCGCCCGGCATTCTCTGACATGGCGGTTCCTCCGAACAGAGGCAATACGCGGCTGATTCCGGAAGATTATAGCCCACGATACCGCGCTGGAAGGCCTGGCGTGCGCCCGCCCTAGTGGCAAGCGCAGCCATGCGCATTTAAGAACGTTTAAGGACCGCTAAAGGACTTAAAGCCTCGCGGGTTGCAAAGTCCATCCCAGCACCACCGGACCTTCAACCCGAACTTGCGAGGATTTCATGAGCATCCGACCTTTGCGTTCCCGCCTCGGCGGGACTCTTGTTGCGCTAACCCTGGCGGCTCTCCTCGCGATCGGACTTCTCGACGGCGTGGCCGCGCTTTTTCTGCACTCCGGCACGCCGTTCGAGCAGGCACTGATCGCGGAGCGCGCCTGCAGCGAGTACAAATTCGTCTCGGAGCGCGAGGCCTGCATGCGCGCCTTTGCGGCAGGGACGGAACGACCGACCGTCGCGAGCCGATGATCCCGCTTGGCGGTAAAATCATCTCTCGGAGGACTTCCTGAATGCGCAACGTCAAGACTCTGGCAGCAGCGGCACCCGTGCGTCACTTTGGGCGTTTCGAGCTGCGTCCGCAGCAGCGCCTCCTGCTGGCGGACGACGTACCCGTCGCGCTCGGCGCCCGCGCCTTCGATCTGCTCGAAGCCTTTGTCGATCGCCCGGGCATGCTGCTCACCAAGGACGACCTGCTGGCGACGGTTTGGTCCGGTGTCGTCGTCGAGGAGAACAACCTGCAGGTGCAGGTGTCGACCTTGCGCAAGATTCTGGGGTCCGACGCGCTCGCCACGATTCCGGGACGCGGATACCGCTTCAATCCGGCCGTCGTGTCCGACGGCGACACTCAAGCGTCAGCCCGCGCGAGCGTCACGACGCCCGTCGCCTCCACGGAATCCGAATACGCCGGACCGCGAACCAATCTGCCGTCGCGCCTGCCGACGCTCTATGGCCGCGCGGACGACGTCGCAGCCGTCGTGGGGCTGCTGCGGGAACACCCGGTGGTCACGATAACCGGCTCCGGTGGCATCGGAAAGACCCGCGTCGCGGAAGCGGCGGCACGGCAGATGCTGACCGACTGTGCCGACCGTTATCCGGACGGCGTGTGGTGGGTCGAGCTCGCCGCGCTCGCCGATGGTGCGCTCGCGCCGTCGGCGATCGCGCAGACGCTGGGGCTCTCCATCACGGGCGAGCGACCGACGCCGGCCTCCCTGCGGTCCGAGCTCGCGGCTCGTCACGCCCTCCTGGTGCTCGACAATTGCGAACACCTGGCCGAATCGGTGGCGTTGCTCGTGGACACGGTGACCGCCGACGCTCCCGGGTTGAGCGTGCTCATTACGAGCCAGGAAACGCTGCGCGCCAGCGGAGAGCATGTGTATCGCCTCGGCGGGCTGGCGATTGCGGATACCGATGATGTCGAGAGCGTTACCCATTCGGGTGCAGTCGATCTGTTCGCGGCGCGGGCGCATGCCGCGGATCCGCGCTTCACGCTGACAGCCGCCAACCTGCCGGCGGTGATCGAGATCTGTCGGCGCCTGGATGGCATTCCGCTTGCCATCGAGCTGGCGGCAGCGCGGCTGCCCTTGCTCGGCGTGGAGGGGCTGCGCACACGCCTGCACGAACGTTTCAACGTGCTGACCGGCGACGCCCGCGTGGTTCTGCGCCGTCATCAAACCTTGCGTGCGACGCTGGAATGGAGCCACGCGCTGCTGACACCCGATGAGCAGACCGTGTTTCGCCGGCTGGGCGTGTTCGCGGACGGCTTCACGCTCGAGTCGGCCCAGTGTGTCGCCAGCGACGAGCGCATCGACCGGTGGACCGCGTTGGACCATCTGGGTGCGCTGGTGGACAAATCGCTCGTGCTCGCCGAAGGAGATCCGATTCCACGTTACCGGCTGCTGGAGACCACGCGTGCGTACGCGCTGGAGCGGCTCGCCGAAGCCGGCGAGATGCAAGCGTCGCTCCGCCGCCATGCCCAGGGGCTCGTGGCATTGCTGGAACCGCTGGAGCGTCACGAGTGGTTCTGGCGGGGAGCCGTGGAGCCCATGGCGAAGGTCGAGCTCGACAACCTGCGCGCCGCGCTCGAATGGGCGGACAGGGCAGGCGAAGGACCGCTGGCTGTCGCGCTGGCCGGCCTGTCATACAGCGTGTGGTGGTCCTCGTCGCTGACGGCGGAAGGTCTCGCGCGTTGTCTCGGCTTGCGCAGACACCTCGACAGCGGCGTGTCGGCAACCGCGGCGGCGCGATTCTGGCTCACCATAGCCGAGCTGGCCGTCTATTCGATCCGGCGCGAGGGCTACGACGCCGCCGTGCGGGCGGCCGCGCTGTACCGCGACCTCGACGACGATCAGCGGCGCTTCGAATCCTTGACCTACGCGGCCGTGCAAGCCACGCGCTTCGGAACGATCGACGAGATGAAGGCGCAGATCGACCAGGCCGCGCAGATCGAACGGCCCGAGTGGCCCGCGCGCCAGCGCGCCAAGCTCCAATTCGGGCGCTGCTTCTGGTTCGCCCGACAAGGCCGGTTCGACGAAGCGCTGGCTTGCGCACGGCGTCAGGTCGCAATCTGTCGCGAGGGCGGGGTCGAGCTCGGCGCGCTCTTCGGCACCTCCAACGTCACACTCGTCGAAAACCTCCTCGGCCGCTCTGACGAGGCGGCGGATCATGCGAGCGTGGCGATCGCCCGCCTCCATGCGCTCGGCGCAGATGCCGGGGCTGGCCATCTGTATTTCAGCCGGTCGGTCGCGCTCCTTATGCTCGGTCGACTCGATGACGCGCTCGCCGACGCCCGCAACGCCTACGTGCGCCTGCTGCGCGAGGGCGACCAGCACCGGCTCCTGTTGCCGCTCGCGCTGATCGCCGCGCTGCAGGGACGATTCGATGCGGCCGCGCGCATCGCCGGTTTCGACGATGCCGTGCAGGTGCGCAGCGGCGAAAACGCCAGCATCGTGGCGCCGCTCTTCCGCTCGCGACTCGACTCGTTGCTGACCGCCAGCCTCGGGGCCGACGAGCGCGCAAGGCTCGCCCTCGAAGGCGCAGGCTTGCGCGAGGAAGAGGCGTTCAGGCAGGCGCTCGGCAGCGCTGCGTAGCCGCACGCGGTGGGATCGGCCTTGGCGCGGGCGCGGCCCTGGCCGAAGCGCCGATGCCGCACGCGCGTTGTCAGGCTTTTGTAGGGTAAGCGCGGTACGCCGACCGATACTCCGGCTATTCGCCGGAATTCTTGCGCAGAAATCCCGCTCGCATTACCGTCGATCGTTCGCGCGCTCGGACTGCTGTGGACTGGCGTGGGCGAGCATCTGACGCTACTCGGACCCTCGGGTTGCGGCAAGACGACGACGTTGCGGGCGATCGCCGGCCTGGAAAGTCCGCGATCGGGCCGCATCGCGATCGACGGCGTGCACGTCTACGACG
>DATASF010000187.1:0-9379 GCA_036269335.1 Casimicrobiaceae bacterium | reverse complement strand
TCCAGTTCGCACCATCATGATTATTACTTCGCTGCTCGATACCGATCTGTACAAGTTCACGATGATGCAAGTGGTGTTGCATCATTTTCCCGCGGCGAACGTGGAGTATCGCTTCCGCTGCCGCACGCCGAATGTCGATCTCGTGCCGTATATCAGCGAGATTCGCGATGAAGTCCGCAAGCTCTGCGAGCTGCGCTTCACCGACGACGAGCTCGACTATCTGCGTCGCATGCGCTTCATCAAGGGCGACTTCATCGAGTTTCTCGCGCTGTTTCATCTGAACGAGAAATATATTTCGATCGAACCGTCGCCCAAAGGCAATGGTGAAATCGACATCGAAATCAAGGGGCCGTGGCTGCATACGATCCTGTTCGAGATTCCGATGCTCGCGATCGTCAACGAGGTCTATTTCCGCAACACGCAGCAAACGCCCGACTACAGCGAAGGGCGCGGCCGCCTCGTCGAGAAGATGCAATTGCTGGGCGCGCGCCCCGAATTCGCCGACTGCAAGATCGCCGACTACGGCACGCGCCGCCGCTTCTCAAAGCAATGGCACGAGGAAGTGATTCTCACGCTGAAAGACGGCTTGGGCGAGCAGTTCGCCGGCACCAGCAACGTCTTCTACGCGATGAAGCACAGCCTCACGCCGCTCGGCACGATGGCGCATGAATACCTGCAGGCGTGCCAGGCGCTCGGCCCCCGGTTGCGCGACTCGCAGATCTTCGGCTTCGAAATGTGGGCGAAGGAATATCGCGGCGACCTGGGTATCGCGCTGTCCGACGTGTACGGCATGCAGGCCTTCCTGCGCGACTTCGACATGTACTTCTGCAAGCTGTTCGACGGCGCGCGTCACGATTCCGGCGATCCGTTCGACTGGGGCGAGCGCCTGCTCAAGCACTACGAGGCGAACCGCTGCGACCCGCGCACCAAGATCCTCGTGTTCTCCGACGCGCTCGACATTCCGAAAGTGCTGCAACTCTACGAACGCTTTCGCGGCCGCTGCAAGCTGGCCTTCGGCGTCGGCACCAATCTGACCAACGACCTCGGCTATGACGCGCTGCAAATCGTGATCAAGATGACGCGCTGCAACGGCCAGCCGGTCGCCAAGATCAGCGACGAGCCGTCGAAGGCGATGGACTACGATCCGTCGTACGTCGCTTATCTGCGGCAGGTGTTCGAAGTTCCCGAGGCGGTCGCCACCGCCGGCGGCGACGGGCTCGACGCCGACTAAGCTCGCCCGGCGAGCGCGGCCTGGTACGCGGCCAGGACGTCCGCTCCGGCGCACACGAACACGATTCTCTGCAACGCGTCGAGCCGGTCGAAATTGCGTACCGACGCGACCGCGACCGGTACTGCCTTCGCCAGCGGATAGCCGTATGCGCCGCAGCTGATCGCGGGGAACGCGATCGACGCGAGCCCATGGGCGAGCGCGAGCTCCAGCGAACGGCGATAGCATGAGGCCAGCAGCCGCGGCTCGCCGTCGTTGCCGCCTTCCCACACCGGGCCGACCGTGTGGATGACGTGGCGCGCCGGCAGCCGGTAGCCGCGGGTGATCTTGGCGTCGCCCGTTGCGCAGCCTCCCAGGCCGCGGCATTCGGCGAGCAATTCCGGTCCGGCCGCGCGATGGATCGCCCCGTCGACGCCGCCGCCCCCCAGCAGGCTGTTGTTCGCGGCATTGACGATCGCATCGACGGCCAGCGTCGTAATGTCGGCTCGGACGGCGGTGATGTCCGGATGCATGCCCTCATTTTCGCATTTGCGCCGGGGTCGCAGCGATAGGTCTCGACGATCGCGCCGGCCCGGTCCGCTGTCGCGGCCCGGCGCTTCGGTTTATAGTAGCGCGATGCCTTCGGCCACCCCGATCAATACGCCCGCGCCGCCGGGCGCCCCTGCGGGCAAGCAGGCGCCGCGGGCGCCGGACCGGCGCTTAAGACTCGACGACATCCTGAAGCTGATGGTAGCCGACGGGCTGGTCGCCGCCGCCGATGCGGACCCGGTCGCGCGCTCGCGCACGCAGCGTTACGACAATCCGCTGGAGCTGATCGCCGACCAGAAGTGGCGCTCGCTGATCCCTCCGCGCCGGCCGCTGACGCTCGACACCCTGGTCGAGTGGCTCGCCGGCAAGCTCGGCATTCCCTACCATCACATCGACCCGCTGAAGATCGACCTGGTCGCGGTGACGGGGACGATGTCGATCGCGTACGCCGAGCGCTACCGCATCCTGCCGGTGGCGGTTTCCAAGGGCGAGCTGACCGTTGCCACCAGCGAGCCGTTCGTGCGGGCGTGGGCCGACGAGCTCGAGTCGATCCTGCACATGAAGGTCAAGCTGGTCTTCTCCAACCCGCAGGACATCCGGCGCTACATCGGCGAGTTCTTCACCCTTGCCCGCTCAATCAAGAAGGCGGGCGAGACGCAGCGCGGCGACAATTCGTTCACGCGCAATTTCGAGCAATTGGTCGAGCTCGGCAAGCACGGCCAGCTTGACGCCAACGATCAGCACGTTGTTCACATCGTCGACTGGCTGTGGCAGTACGCGTTCGAGCAGCGCGCGTCGGACATCCACGTCGAGCCGCGGCGCGAAGCGGGCGTCGTGCGCTTCCGCATCGACGGCGTCCTGCACCAGGTCTACGTGATTCCGAATCCGGTGCTGATCGCGATGACCAGCCGGATCAAGCTGCTG
Organism: Casimicrobiaceae bacterium; assembly: GCA_036269335.1. Classification (GTDB taxonomy): domain Bacteria; phylum Pseudomonadota; class Gammaproteobacteria; order Burkholderiales; family Casimicrobiaceae; genus PALSA-1003. The sequence continues at coordinate 6,699 of DATASF010000187.1, read as the reverse complement.
GCGCGCATGGAGATCGTCGAGCGGCGCCGCCCGCAGGACGGGCGGATCAAGACGCTGTCCCCGGACGGCGAGGAGATCGAGCTTCGCATTTCGACGATGCCGACAGCGTTCGGCGAGAAGGTCGTCATGCGAATTTTCGCGCCCGACGTGCTGGTGCGCGATTTCCAGGAGCTGGGTTTCACCGCCGACGACCGCGAGCGGTGGGAGCGCATGATCAAGGAGCCCTACGGCATCGTCCTGGTCACCGGCCCGACCGGATCGGGCAAGACGACGACCTTGTATTCGACGATGAAGCTCCTGGCCACGCCCGAGGTCAACGTGTGCTCGATCGAGGACCCGATCGAGATGATCGCGCCCGAGTTCAACCAGATGCAGGTGCAGCCGGCGATCGGCGTCGATTTCGCGAGCGGCGTCCGCACTCTCCTGCGCCAGGATCCGGACATCATTATGGTCGGCGAAATACGCGATCGCGATACCGCGGACATGGCGGTGCAGGCGGCGCTGACCGGCCACCTGGTCCTGTCGACCTTGCACACCAACGATGCGCCCAGCGCGATCACTCGCCTGCTCGACCTGGGCGTGCCGCCGTTCCTGATCAGCTCGACGGTGCTGGGCGTAATGGCGCAGCGTCTGGTGCGTACGCTTTGTCCACACTGCAAGGTGCCGGCGGACCCGCTCGACCCGGACATGTGGCGGATGCTGACCGCGCCGTTCCGCAGCGACGGCGAGCAGCACGTGCACGCGCCCGTCGGCTGCCTCGAATGCCGGATGACCGGCTACTTCGGCCGCATCGGTCTGTACGAGATCATGACCTTGTCGCCGATCATCCGCCGTCTGATCCATGCCGACGCCGACGATATGAAGATCCGCGAGCAGGCCTACAAGGAAAACATGAAGCCGTTGCGCGTCTCCGGCGCGGCGAAGATCGCCGCGGGACTCTCCACCGCCGAAGAAGTCATCAAGGTAGTTCCGCTGGGCTAGTGGACATTAGCGGACGGCGGCGGCCGGATATCGACCGCCCGGCGTTGCGCGCGGCCTTGACTCGCCCAAGGATCGCCCTGAAATGATCGTCACACGATGAGCACGCAAGAACCGCTACGTCCGATGCACCTGTCGCTGCGCTTCATCGTGCCGCTGACAGTTGCGCTGGCGCTGCTCGCCTACCTGCTGGTGCCGCTGGTGGACAAGCTCGCCTTGCGCTGGTGGATCAACGACCTCGACACGCGCTCCGAGCTCGTCGCCAACACGCTGCAGGACCAGCTCTCCGGGGCGATAGAGCAGGGCTCGACGACCAAGGTCGAGCAGGTATTCATGCGCGCCCTGCAGGACGAAAGGCTGTACGCGCTCGCCTTTTGCGATGAAAGAGGGAAGCTGCGCTATTCGACGCCGACCTATCCGGTGACGCTCGGATGCCGGCCGCCGGCCAGCGCGCCGGGCGAGGCGCACTCGGTGATACGCCTGCGCCAGGGGCCATTGCACGTCGTGCAGCGGCCGCTGCTGCAGGGCAACGACAGAATCGGCACGCTGATCCTGGTCCACGACATGAGCTTCGTCGACCGGCGCAGCGCCGACACACGGCTGTATCTGATCGGGCTGTTCGTCGTCCTCGGCGTCGTCGTGTCGCTGGTCACCGTGTCGATCGCGCACCTTTCGTGGCGGGGCTGGGTCGCCGGCGTGCGCTCGCTGCTGCGCGGCGAAGGGATACTGCAGCCGTTTTCGCAGCCGGGCTCGTCGCCGGTCCATCCGCTGGCGAGCGAATTGCGCGCGCTGCTGCGCGAGCTCGACCAGAGCCGGCGGGGACGCGACCAGACCGCGATATGGAGCCCGGAGATGCTGCGCAACGTCCTGCACGAGCAGCTGCTCGGAGACGAAGTGCTGGTCGTGTCGAACCGCGAGCCGTTCATCCACAACCGGGAAGGCGATGCGGTCACGCTGTTGCGGCCGGCCAGCGGACTGGTCACCGCGCTGGAGCCGGTGATGCGCGCCTGCTCCGGAACCTGGATCGCACACGGCAGCGGCAGCGCGGATCGCGAGACCGCCGATGCGCGCGGACGGCTCCGCGTGCCTCCCGACAATCCGAGCTATACGCTGCGCCGCGTCTGGCTGAGCGCGGAAGAAGAGCGCGGCTACTACAACGGTTTCGCCAACGAAGGGCTGTGGCCGCTGTGCCATATCGCGCATGTGCGACCGGTGTTCCGCTCCGCCGACTGGGAGCAGTACGTACGGGTCAACCGGCGCTTCGCCGACGCGGTTCGCGACGAAGCGAATACCGAGGACCCGGTCGTGCTGGTCCAGGACTATCACCTGGCGCTGGTGCCGCGGCTGATCCGCGAGCGGCTGCCGAAGGCGACGATCATCATGTTCTGGCACATCCCGTGGCCGAATCCGGAATCGTTCAGCATCTGTCCGTGGCGCGAGGAGCTGCTCGAAGGCATGCTGGGCAGCACGATCCTCGGATTCCACACGCGTTTCCATTGCCAGAACTTCGTCGAGACGGTCGACCGTCACCTGGAAGCGCGCATCGAGCGCGAGTCGTCGACGATTTCGTACGGCGGCCAGCTGACGCGCGTCGAGTCGTACCCGATTTCGATCCAATGGCCGCCCGAGTGGATCGATTCGCAGCTGTCGGTCTCGCTCTGCCGCGCCAAGGTGCTGCGGATCGAGAAGCTGCCCGACGACGTTCTGCTCGGCGTCGGCGTCGATCGTATGGACTACACCAAGGGCATACTCGAGCGCTTTCTCGCGGTCGAGCGCCTGCTCGAAGCGCACGCGGAGCTGATCGGCCGCTTCGTGCTGGTGCAGATCGCCGCGCCTTCGCGCTCGTCGCTCGACGAATATCACAATTTCGAGACGCGGGTCCGCTCGCTGGCGGCGCGCATCAACACCCGGTTCGGCCGTGACGGCTACGAGCCGATCCGGCTGAAGGTCGAGCATCACGAATCGCAGTCGGTCAACGAATATTACCGGGCCGCCGATGTTTGTATCGTCACCAGCCTGCACGACGGGATGAACCTCGTCGCGAAGGAATTCGTGGCGTCGCGCGACGACGAGCAGGGCGTCCTCGTGCTCTCGCAGTTCACCGGCGCGGCGCGCGAGCTTCCGGATGCGCTGATCGTCAACCCGTACCACATCGAGAATTGCGCCGATGCCCTGTACAAGGCGTTGACGATGCCGGCCGACGAAAAGCGCGTGCGCATGCGCAGCATGCGGCGGCTGGTGCAGGAGTTCAACGTTTACCGCTGGGCCGGTGCGATGCTGCTCGATGCGGCGCGGCTGCGGCAGCGTCAGCGCGTATCGGCGCGAATCTTCGCGCACCAGCGCAGGGCCGGCATCGAGGCATGAGGTATGCGCTCGGGACAGCGTCGCTGACGCAAATACGCAATACGCTGCCCGGCCGGCCGATGCTGGCGTTCGACATCGACGGAACGCTGGCCCCGATCGTCGCCGAGCCCTGGCGGGCGCACATTTCGGAGGAGCTCCGCGCTTGCCTTCGCTCGCTGGCGGCCAGGACGCCGGTCGCGATCATCACCGGACGCGCTGTCAAGGACGCGCGTCCCTTGCTCGGGTTCAGCCCGCACTATGTGGTCGGCAATCACGGCGCGGAAGGGATCCCCGGGTTCGAAGCGCAAAGCGCCAGCTTTCAGCGTGTCTGCGCGGCGTGGCTCGCCGAGTTGAGCGCCACGCCGGACGCGCGCGGATGGCGCGCGATGCCGGGCATCATGCTCGAGGACAAGCAGTATTCGCTGTCGTTTCATTACCGCCACGTGGCGCGGCCGGCGCTGGCGCGGCAATTGCTCGAGCAGCGCGTCGGACGCCTCGTTCCGACGCCCGACATCGTGCCGGGAAAGCGCGTGCTCAACCTGCTGCCGCCGGATGCGCCGCACAAGGGCGAGGCGCTGCAAAGCCTGCTCGGTCTCTCCGGCTGCACGCGGGCGATGTACATAGGCGACGACGTTACCGACGAGGACGTCTTCCGCATGCGCATGCCGGAAGTCCTGTCGATCCGGGTCGGGCGCAAGCGCACGAGTGCCGCCGATATGTACCTGAAGAACCAGGCCGAGGTTGTCCGGCTGGTGCGCCGGCTGGTTGCGATGCTCGACGGCGGCCGGCGGCCGTCCCGGCCCGCCGGCGCGACCGCCTCCCCGATAGCGCGATGAGCGAAGCTGCCGGCCGCGTCGCGCCGAGTCTCGCGCTGGGCGTCATCGGGAATTGCGCGTTCAACGCGCTGGTGGACGAGCGCGGCACCATCGTCTGGTGCTGTCTGCCTCGACCCGACGGCGACCCGGTGTTCCACGCGCTGCTGGGCGGCGCGCAGCGCGACGACGCGGCGCGCGGCGCGTTCGACATCGAGATCGAGCATTTCGCACGTGCGACGCAGCACTATGTGACCAACACGGCGATACTGGTCACCGATCTGTTCGACCGGCACGGACACGGTGTGCGGATCACCGACTTCGCACCGCGCCTGCGCGACCGCGGCCGCGTCTTTCGTCCGTTGCTGTTCATCCGGCGGATCACGCCGCTTTCGGGCCGGCCGCGGGTGCGCATACGCGTGCGGCCGAGCTTCGAATACGGCGCGGCGCGACCCGAATTCACCCGCGGCAGCAACCACATCCGCTATGTGCATCCGACGCAGTCGCTGCGCCTGACCTGCGACATGCCGGTCACCTACATCCTCGACGAGACCTTCCACCTGCTCGACCGCCCGGCCAACCTGATTTTCGGCCTCGACGAAACGATCGGCACCGGCATCGCCGAAACGGCCCGCGATTTCGAGGAGCGCACCGCCGAGTACTGGCAACACTGGTCGCGCGCGCTGGCGGTGCCGCTCGAGTGGCAGGACGCGGTGATTCGCGCGGCGATCACGCTCAAGCTCTGCATGTACGAGGAGACCGGCGCGATCATCGCCGCGATGACGACCAGCATTCCCGAGGCGCCGGGGACCGAGCGCTGCTGGGATTACCGCTACTGCTGGCTGCGCGACGCTTTTTTCGTCGTTCGCGCGCTGAACGGGCTGTCCGAAGTCGCGACGATGGAGAATTACCTCCGCTATCTGTTCAATGTCGCCGACACCGCTGCATTGCAGGGCCACCTGCAGCCGCTGTACGGCATCAGCCTGGAAAGCGAAGTCGTCGAGCGCTTCGTCGACACCTTGCCGGGATATGGCGCCATGGGGCCGGTGCGCGTCGGCAACCAGGCCTACGAGCACCGCCAGCACGACGTCTACGGCCACGCGATCCTGGCCGCGACGCAGGCATTCTTCGATCGCCGGCTGCTGCATCCCGCGGGCATCGAGGATTTCCTGCGGCTGGAATGGCTGGGCGAGCGCGCCTTCGCGCTGCACGACAAGCCCGACGCGGGGATCTGGGAGCTGCGCACGCGGAGCGGCGTGCATACCTCGTCGACGGTGATGTGCTGGGCCGCCTGCGACCGCCTGGCGAAGATCGCGCTGCACCTCGGCCGTCCTGACCGGGCGAGTGAATGGCGCAGCCGCGCCGATGCGATCAAGGCGACGATACTCGAGCTCGCGTGGAACCCGCAGCGGCAGGCCTTCGTCGACGTTTTCCGGGGCGAACACCTCGATGCCAGCGTGCTGCTGATGAGCGAAGTCGGACTGGTGGGAGCCGAGGACCCGCGCTGGCGGTCGACGCTGGCTGCCGTGCGCGGCGAGTTGCTGCGGGGCGGCCATTTGTACCGATACGCGACCGCCGACGACTTCGGCACGCCCAAGATGGCGTTCACCGCCTGCACGTTCTGGCTGATCGATGCCCTGGCGCGCGCCGGCGATACCGGCGAGGCCCGCGAGCTGTTCGAAGGCCTGATCGCGGCGAGAAATCCGCTGGGGCTGCTCTCCGAAGACATCGACCCCGCGACCGGCGAGCTCTGGGGCAATTTTCCGCAGACCTATTCGATGGTCGGTATCATCAATGGCGCAACCCGGTTGAGCCGGCGCTGGGAAACCGTGCTCTAGCCGCCGGTCGAGACGCCCGCTCGAAAGATGAAGGACATGCCGGCAATCCGCTACCTGGTAGTCGCCTTGCTGCTGGGCTGCGTTGCCGCCGGTTGCGGCAAGACGAGCGAGCAGCGCGAACAGGAACGGATCGCGCGGGAGACGGCGCTGCGGCAGGCGCTGGAAAGGTCGCTTGCCGAAGAGGAGCAAAAGGACCGGCGCATGCGCGAAGGCGCTGCGGCCGAGGCCATCGAGCGGCTGGTCAACGAGGCGCGAGAGCACGAGCAGGAGGTGGCGCGCGCGGCGGCCGCGCCGCCGGGTCCCGAGCAACAGCAGGCGGAGCGCGCGAACCTGCTGCGCCAATACACCGAAACGCTGAGACGGACGCTCAGCGATCCGGCGTCGATGCAGCTGCGCAATGCGGAATTGAACTCGAAGCAGACCGGCATGTGCGCCGAATACAACGCGCGGAACAAGGCCGGCGCATACCAGGGTTACAAGCGGGTCGTCGTCATCGACAACCGCGTCGCGACCGAGGAAGCGCCGACGCGCGAGACCTTGCCGCAATTCCTGGCGTTCCAGATCGCCGCGCGCGACAGCGGCTGCTTTCCCGACGTCGAGAACGTCAAGATATTGCAGTGATTTCGTTGGAGCGGCGGTCAGCCGAATCGACTCCGCGGCGATTCGGGAGATCCGTTGACTTTGCGCGACCGCGCAAGTAAGTTTTCGCGGAGAAACCGAGGCTTTCG
>DATASF010000186.1:0-3473 GCA_036269335.1 Casimicrobiaceae bacterium | reverse complement strand
GCGCAGCGCTTCGATCAGGTGCAGCTCGCGGTCGTCGAAGTCGCAGAAATCCTCGTAGCCCGACAGCACGGCCCGCAGCTGGCGCCGCATATCGTCGCGGTCACCCGACAGCAGCATCCACAGGTCCTGAACCGCGGGGCCCGTGCGGCAATCGTCGAAATCGACGAAATGCGGCCCCTGCCTCGGTCCGCTGCTGCGCCACAGCACGTTGCCGGCGTGGCAGTCGCCGTGCAGGCGAATGTTGCGGACCGCGCCCGCGCGTTCGTAGCAATGCCGTACGCGTTCGATCGCCTGCGCCGCGACGCTCTCCCAGGCGGCGACCAGGTCGGGCGGGATGAAACCGTTCGCAAGCAGCCACTCGCGCTTGCTCGTCGCCGAAGCTCGCCGCATCGAGCGACGGCCGCTCGAGAAACGATGCCGTCGCGCCGACGCCGTGGATTCTTCCGACGAAACGGCCGATCCATTCGAGCGTCGCGCGATCCTCGAGCTCGGGCGCGCGGCCGCCGCACTGCGGATAGACTGCGTAGCGGAAGCCGGCGAAACGATGCAGCGTCGTGCCGCCGCTGGCGATCGGCGCGACGACCGGAATCTCCCGCGCCGCCAGCTCGGAAACGAACGCGTGCTCCTCGCCGATCTGCTGATCGCTCCATCGCGCCGGGCGATAGAACTTGACGACGACCGACGATGGGGCAATGTCCGCGGATGGCTTGGCACGCTCGTCGAGCCACGCCTGGTAGACGCGGTTCTCGTAGCTGTTGAGCGCCAGCAGCCGGCCGTCACAGAACAGTCCGACGGCATCGAGCGCATCGAGCACGCAGTCGGGTGTCAGTCCCGCATAAGGTGCCGCCGAAGCATCGACCATACAGGCATTTTACGTAGGAGGGTGCGGCGCCTGATGTCAGCGGCGCCACGGCGCTAGTAATCGACTGGAACCGGCTCGAGACTGCGCCATAGATACCAGGTGGCGACCGAGCGCCAGGGACGCCAGGGCTCGGCCACCGCAAGCATCGCATCGCGCGTCGGTCGCGCATCTTTCAGAAACAGCCGCGCCATCGCCTTCTGCAGCCCGAGGTCGTCGACCGGGAGGACGTCGGGACGCAATTCGTGGAACATCAGGAACATCTCCGCCGTCCAGCGCCCGATGCCCTTGACGTCGATCAGCTGCGCGATGACCGCCTCGTCGTCGAGCTTGCGCCAGCGTTTCGGATCGAGCTTGCCCGAGACGAAATGCCGCGCGAGGTCCGACAGGTACTCGGCCTTGCGCTGCGACAGCCCACAGCTGCGCAAGGCCGTCATCTCGACCGCGGCGACTTTCGCCGGCGGAAGGCGCCGGAACTTGCGCGCCGGCGCATTGTCCGCCACATCGACAAAACGCCACCAGATCGCGTCGGCCGCCTTGACCGAAATCTGCTGGCCGACGATCGCCCGGGCCAGCGTCGTAAACGGATCGGCGCGGCGCTTCAGATGGATGCCGGGATAAGCGCGGATCAGCCGGCGGAGGACACGGTCGCGGCGCGAGAGCTCGCGCGCGGCCTCGTCCCAGAACGGCGGCTTCATCGGGGCTGCGACTGGCGCGGCGCGGGCCGGCGTCCGGTCGGCGCGGGCGCCAGGGCTGCGCCCGCATACGGCGCTCTGTCGCAGGCGGCTTCGAGCCGGGGCGGGAAGTGGTACATTACGCGCCTTTCGCCGGAGAGGGATCGATGGGCAGTCCGTTTCTGCGGTTCTTCGTCGTCGCGGGGTGCCTGCTGGCGCTGTCCGGCATCTCCGCGCAGATCGCGTCGGCGGCCGCGGATCCGAACAAGGTGCTGCACGTCGCCATCGAAGCCGGCGACGACGGCTTCGATCCATCACGAAGCACCAACTATTACTCCGGGCTGATCGAAGAGGTCATCTTCGAGCGGCTCCTCACCTACGAATACCTCGCCGAGCCGGTCAAGCTCGCGCCGATGCTGGCCGAAGCGATGCCCGAAGTCGCCGACGGCGGCAAGACATATACGTTCCATCTGCGCAAGGGCGTCTATTTTACGCCGGACCCGGCGTTCAAGACCGACAAGCGCGAGCTCGTTGCCGAAGACGTCGCGTACTCGATCAAGCGCTTTCTCGATCCGAAGAATCGCTCGCCGTGGCGGTTTCTGTTCGACGGCAAGATCGTCGGCCTGAACGAGCAGGAAGCTCTGGCGAAAAAGAACGGCGACCGGTTCGACTACGACGCGAAGATTCCCGGGCTCGAAGTTGTCGATCGCTACACGATCCGCTTTCACCTGATCGACACCGACTTCAACTTCGCCTTCATTCTGGCATCGCCGACGACCAGTATCGTCGCGCGCGAAGTCATCGAGCGTTACAGCGACGACACCAAGGCGCATCCGGTCGGCTCCGGGCCGTACCTGCTGGCGGAGTGGCAGCGCGGAGCCCGCATCCTGCTCAACGCCAATCCCGGTTATCGCGGCTTCGTCTGGGATTTCCAGCCGTCAGCGAATCCGTGGGACCAGGACGTCGTCGCGGCGATGAAGGGCAAGCAGATGCCACAGATCGGCGTCGTCGACGTGCGGCTGATGGAGGAGGAGCAGTCGCGCTGGCTTGCGTTCCAGGGGGCGGAGATCGACTACATCGACCGCTTCGGCTCGTTCGCGCCGATGGCGATCCCGAACAACAAGGTCGCACCCGATCTGGCCAAGCGCGGCATCAAGCTGTATCGGTATCTCGAGCCGGAGATGACCTATTACTATTTCAACATGGTCGATCCGGTGGTCGGCGGTTTCGACAAGGAGAAGATCGCGCTGCGGCGCGCGATCTCGATGTCGTACGACATCGATGAGGAAATACGCATCATCCGCAAGAGCCAGGCAATCCGCGCCGAGTCGCCGATTCCGCCCGGTGTCGTCGGCTACGACCCGAACTACCGCTCAAGCTACCACTACGACCCGGCGCTGGCGAACAAGCTGCTCGACTATTTCGGCTACAAGCGCGGCGCCGACGGGTACCGGACGCTGCCGGACGGCAAGCCGCTGGTGATCACGCTTTGGTCGACGCCGGAGGCGATCGCGCGCGAGTATGACGAGCTGTGGAAAAAGAGCCTCGACGTGATCGGAGTTCATTTCGCGACGTCGAAGATCAAGTTCGCCGATCAGATACAGAAAGGCCGGGCGTGCCAGATGCAATTCGCGGGCGCTGCGTGGACGGCCGACTGGCCGACCGCGGACAACTTCCTGCAGCTCTCCTACGGGCCGAACGTCGGAGAGTCCAACTACGCCTGCTACAAGTCGGCGGCGTTCGACGAATTCTACCGACAGGCGCAGCGGCTGCCCGATTCCCCGGAGCGAAACCGCTTGTACCGGGCGATGGCGCGCCAGATGGAAGTCGACACGACCTGGGTCATGGGCGCCACGCGCTACAAGAACACGCTCTTCTACCCGTGGATGCTGGGCTACAAGAAGCATCCGATCCTGCACGCGCCTTGGCCGTTCATGGAC
>DATASF010000185.1:0-8584 GCA_036269335.1 Casimicrobiaceae bacterium | reverse complement strand
GACATCGTCGAGGGCGTGTTCGGCCTCGACAACCGCCCCCACGTCGAGCCGCACTTCCGGATCGCTAGGACGACCGGGAAGAACAAGGCTCGCGCGACGGTGGCCGGTTTCACTCCGCTCGAGGTTGCCGCGTTGTACGCGTTTCCGAAAGCGTATGACGGCAAGGGTCAGACGATCGCAATCCTGGAGTTCGGCGGCGGTTATCGGGCGGCCGACCTGAGCCAGTATTTTTCCCGGCTCGGGGTGCCGCTGCCCTCGGTCACCGCGGTGTCGGTCGGTGGCGCGCACAACGCGCCGACCGGTGACCCAAACAGTCCCGACGGGGAGGTAGTGCTCGACATCGAGGTGGCGGGTGCGATCGCCCCGGGAGCGAAGATCGTCGTTTATTTCGCGCCCAATACCGACGACGGTTTCATCAACGCGCTCTACGCGGCGATCCACGACAATCTGCGGCGGCCGGCGATCGTATCGATCAGCTGGGGCAGCGCGGAGACCAACTCGACCCTGCAATCGCTGAAGGACTACGACGCCGCGTGCATCGATGCCGCGGCGCTGGGCATCACCATTTGCGCCGCCGCCGGCGATCATGGATCGAGCGACACCGACCCGCCCGGAAAGCGTGCCAACGTCGATTTTCCGGCGTCGTCTCCGCATGTTCTTGCCTGTGGCGCCACGCGCCTTCAGGCGAATGGGAACGCGATCGTCGCCGAAACCGTTTGGAACACGCACGATGGATGGGCGACCGGAGGCGGTGTCAGCGAAGTCTTTGCGCTCCCCGCGTATCAGAAGGCTGCCGGCGTGCCGAAGTCGGCGAACAAGGGCGGCAAAGCGGGCCGCGGGGTTCCCGACGTCGCCGGCAATGGCGACAGCGAAACCGGCTACCGGATTCTGGTCGACGGCGTTCAGCAGGTGGTCGGCGGCACCAGCGCGGTTGCGCCGCTGTGGGCGGGCCTGATCGCGCGTCTTAACCAGGCGAAGAAAACGCGCCTGGGATTCGTGCACACCAAGCTTTACGCGCTGCCCGCGGGCAAGGGCCTGCGCGACATCGTCGTCGGCGACAACGGCGCGTACAAGGCCAAGGCTGGATGGGATGCGTGCACCGGATTGGGCGCTCCCGATGGGGAGGGTCTGCGCAAGGCGCTGTAGGCGATGCTTGGCGCCGCCTTCAATCGACCCGCAGTCCCGCGAGCCTGGCCACGTCGGACCAGCGCGCGACGGCCGCCTTGAGCTCGGCGCTGAATTGCTCGGGCGTGTTCGACATCGGCTCGCTGCCCATGGTCAGAAATTGCGAACGCACCTCGGGTTGCTGGACGATGCGGGCGAGCTCGGCGTGCAGCCGCTCGATGATCTCCGGCGGAGTACCAGCCGGCGCCAGCACGCAATTCCACGAGCTGACCGCGAAGTCCTTGTAGCCCAGCTCCGCCACGGTCGGTACGTCCGGCCAGTTGGTCGCGCGCTTCGCGGTCGCCACCGCCAGCGGCTTCAGCTGCCCGCTGCGCAGGAACCCCTCGGCGGCGCCGATATAGCTGAAGTACACGGGAACGATCCCCGAGACGACGTCGTTCAACGCCTGGCCACCGTTGGCGTACGGGACGTGCAAGAGCTCGATGCCAGTACGCTGCTGCAGCATCATCGCAGCCAGGTGCTGCGAGGTACCGACGCCGGGCGTCGAGTAAGCGATCTTGCCCGGCGTCTTGCGCGCCAGCGCGATGAGCTCGTCGAGCGTCTTCACGTTCAGCGAAGGATTGACGACGATCATCATCGGCGGCTCGCTGATCTTGCTGATCGGGGCGAATGCCGTGATCGGGTCGACCGCGCGCGCTCCCATCGTGCTCGGAAGGAACGTGATGAACGAGCCGGTAAGCAGCAGCGTGTAGCCATCCGGCGCGGCCTTCGCGACAATATCGCTGCCGATGTTACCGGACGCGCCGGGGCGATTGTCGATCACGACTGGCTGGCCGACGGCTTCAGCGAGCTTGGCCGCGACGATGCGCCCGGTCAAATCGAGCTGCGTCCCGGCCGCGAACGGAACGACGATCCTGATCGGCCGGTTTGGATAGTCGCCCGCGCCGGCCCCGCCCGCGGCGAGCGCGGTCAGGCCGACGCCGCAGACAAGCGCACACAGCGCCGGCAGCGAGTGCCGCGGCAGCAAGCTAGGGAAGGCGGGCATGCGGCTCCTTTTTTTGCTTGCGGAGCAGGCGGGCGGCGATAGCGGTCAACGCCCGCGCCAGTTCGGGCTCGTCCCAGGGTACATCGACCGGGAAGCTTCTGAGAAATGGACTCTCCGGATCGCGTATCCACTCGTGCGGGAAATGCGCGCAAAAATGTTCTTCGCCCACGGCGAGCTGGTCGCGCGGCGCCGCAGTGCCGTGCATCGCGGCATAGAGCGCGGCTCCGGCGTCGACGTTCATGCGAGCGCCACGATGCGTGCCATGCGAGATGCGCCGGTTGATCTCGAGCAAATACGGCTGGCCGCCCGCCGGGTGGACGATGAATTCGGGCGAAAAGATTCCAGTGATGCCGAACCCGGCAGCGAGCCGTGCCGTCGCGGCATGCATTTGCGGCGAGCGAAAATAGCGTACCGCACTGGTCGGACCTTTGCGTTCGCCTTCGAGTTTCTCCACCGCAACGCCCGATACCAAGGCGCCGCGCCATGCGACAGCCGTATAGAAATGGATTGTACCGGCGACAAACTCCTGAAGGACGATCTGGCCGGCCGCCACGTCGTCGAGATCGAGCACAGGCATTCTGACCAGTCGCGCGAATTCACGATCGAGCGTCGCTTGATCGGCACATAGGGCGACCCCTTCCCCTGCCGTCGAGTGACTACGCTTGAGTACGATCGGAAAGCCGTGCTCCGAGATGAATTGCTTGGCTTCGCCGAGAGCGGTGACGACGATCGACGCGGGGACGCGCAAGCCCAGAGCCGCGGCGGCGGGTCCGATCATCGTCTTGTCGATGCTTGGCCGATAGAAAGCCGGATCACCCAGCGAATCGACGATGAGCGCGGCAAGCTGCAGGTGCCGCGTCGGCAGCATCATCGATGGCGGCGATAGCGCGAGCAACATCAGCAGCCGTAGCGAGGTGTCGTCACACGGCAACACCAGGCGCGGCGAGGTGGATTCGACCATCGATACAAATGCTTCTACCCACGCGGCGGGCGTCGCGTTGGCGGGCAGGTGGCCGACATTGACCAGAAACCGGCTTTTTTCCGCTACCGATCCGGGCGGCACGAGCAACGACACGGCAAAGCCCGCCTTGGCGAGATCACGCGGCATTCGCGCTGCGCCGAGCCATTCCGTGGCGGTCGCAACCATCAGCAGCGGGGTCGGCATGCTGGCACAGGATCGAATGACGTTGCGAAGGCGAGATGGTACGCTTATCGGCGTTCGTTTCCGCGATCAGAGGCTGCCATGAAAATCGCATGTCTGGTGAACGCCTGCATGATGTTGACCGCCGGTGTGGCTGCGGTCTTCGCGAACCTAGCCAGTGCGGCCGGCGACGCGCCGGCCTATTTCGACGTTTCGCGCGGCGCGCATCCGCACGATGTCGCCGCGACGCCGGTCGCCGGCGGTCCGGTCTACTACACCGCGCAGTCGACCGGCAAGCTCGGCATACTCGATCCGAAGTCGGGCAAGTTCGAGGAGATCTCCCTCGGTGCCCGCTCGGCTCCGCACGGCGTGATCGTCGCACGGGACGGCGCAGCATGGATTACCGACGGCGGCCAGAACGCGATCGTGCGTTTCGATCCGAAGTCGCATCAGGTCAAGGTCTGGCCGCTGCCGCGCGATGCCGGCTATGCCAACCTCAATACGGCGACGTTCGATAAGAACGGGCGCATCTGGTTTACCGGGCAAAGCGGAATCTACGGCCGGCTCGATCCCGCGTCCGGCGACATGCGCGTATGGAAAGCGCCGCGCGGAAGCGGGCCTTACGGCATCACCACAACGCCGGGCGGGGACGTCTACTTCGCTTCGCTCGCTGGAAACTATATCGCGCGCATCGATACGTCGAGCGGCGACGCCACGGTGATCGATCCACCGACGCCGGCGCAGGGCGCGCGTCGCGTGTGGTCCGATTCGCGCGGTCGCATCTGGGTCAGCTACTGGAACACCGGCCAGGTCGGAATGTACGATCCGGCCGCGCACAGCTGGCGCGAATGGAAGATGCCGGGCAATGCTCATGCCTACGCGGTCTGGGTCGACGACAAGGACAAGGTCTGGTTGACCGACTGGAGCACCAACGCCATCGTCCGCTTCGATCCGGTCAGCGAAAAATTCGACAGCATCCCGTCCGATCGTGCCGGGGCCAACGTGCGCCAGATGCTCGGCCGCGTCGGCGAAGTCTGGGGTGCGGAATCGGGCCTCGATCGGCTGGTCATGATCCCGGCGCCCTAGTTGGCGCGTAGGCCGCCGAATCGATCGCGGGGGCGGCAAATGTGCGCGCAAGCGACGCTTCGACTTGCAGAATTTACAGCGGCGGCGCCGCGCGGCAAGCCTGCGAGCGACGGCGCGACGTTTCACCGACGCCGCCGCCGCGCGATAAATGCCTCGCGGAAAGGCATTTGCCGGGCAGCGTGCCCGGCGGCTGGTTTGGTTTGAAGGCCATTGTCGGAGGCGCGCCGACACGCAGCGGCTTGGCGCGCGAATTGCTCCAGTGCAGTCCGGGAAGCGCTGAGCGCCGGACGCAGGACCGCTTGGCCCGCGTCCTTGCCGCCCTTTTGATTCGTGAATGAACGAGGAGAAGCCATGAGGAAATCAGTGACAGGAATCGCAGTCGCCGCCGTTTTCGGGATCGCCGCGACGGCGGCGATCGCCGGCGAAATCACCCTGTACGAGAACCCCGGATTCCAGGGGCGCCGGATGACTTTGCGCGGAACGACGCCCGACCTCGATCGAACCAACTTCAACGATCGCGCGGAATCGATTGTCGTGCGCGAAGGCGTCTGGGAAGTCTGTACCGACGCGCGGTTCAGCGGCCGATGTGTGCGGCTGCAGCCAGGCGAGTATCCGAGCCTCCAGGGGGACTTGAACAACCGCATTTCGTCGGTGCGCGAGATCGCGCAATACACGCCGCCGCCTCCGCCGGTCGCCGCGCCCGGATACGGCGGGCCGGCCCGGGCCGTGCTCTACGAGGGCGAGGGATTCCGCGGCCGCTCGTTCGAGCTCCACCGCGACGTCGTGCGCAATCTCGATCGCACGAACTTCAACGATCGTGCGGCGTCGCTGCGCGTGTACAGCGGCTACTGGATCTTCTGCAGCGATGCGAACTTCGAGGGCGATTGCCGCACTTTCGGGCCGGGAGAATATCCGGACCTGCCGGGCAATCTGAATCGAAAGATCTCGTCGGGTCGCCGGATCGCCGACCAGTATCCGTACGGAGGCGCGCCGAACTGGGGAAGATAGGGCAGCTAAGCCGCTGCAGGCCGGCACATCGGTCGGCCAGGCGAACCGCGCCGGGCCGGCGGCGCGGCCTGCCGCGGCTCCGCGTATTGCTTCGTGCGATTGGATAGAATGCGGCTTTGACGGCTTGCGAAAGAGAAGGTCTGCCGCGATGGACACCTGCCCGCATTTCGCCCAAATCCGCGACGTCACGCCCAGCGGCAACGGGTGCGTCGAGTGCCTGAAGACCGGCGACGACTGGGTGCACTTGCGCCTGTGCCTGACCTGCGGCCACGTCGGATGCTGCGACGAGTCCAAGAACAAGCACGCGACCCGGCACTTCAAGGAAACCGGGCATCCGATCATCCAGTCGTTCGAGCCGGGCGAATCGTGGGGCTGGTGTTTCGTCGACCGCGCGTTTTTCGATCAGCTGCCGGTGACGTACTGACGCGTCGACTGCAACCGGCGTCGCAAATCATGGCATGATGCGCCGATGATCACCGGCGACATGCTGCGCGCCGTGCCGCTGCTGGCCGGCGTTTCCGACAGCGAGCTCAACACGATCGCCGCGCGCGCGGCGGACATCTCGCTGCACACCAACGAATGGCTGATCCAGGAAGGTGAGCTGCCGGCGTTCTTCATCCTGATCTCCGGCCGACTGACCGTCTACAAGGCCGTCGGCGGCGTCGAGCGCGCGATCACCGAGTACGCGCCCGGAGACTATGGCGGCGAGGTCCCGCTGCTGCTCGGCTCGCCGGCGATCGCGAGCATCCGGGCCTCCGAGCCTTCGCGCGTGTGCCGGCTCGACGCCGCGGATTTCCGCGAGCTGATCGTCGCCTGCGCCGAGCTCAACGCACGGCTGCTGCAAACGATGGCGACGCGCATCGAAGGGTTGCAACAGCTTGCGAGCGAGGCGCCGCTGGCGACGGTGACGATCATCGGCCATCGTTACGACCTCGCCTGCCACGCGCTGCGCGACTTCCTGGCGCGCAATCATGTCGCATTCCGCTGGTACGGTCCGCGGGATCCCGAGGCCCGTGTCGGACTGGCCGCGACGCCGCAGCCGGATGAAGTCTATCCGGTGGTGGTGTTTCCCGACGGCGCACGGCTGGTCACGCCGTCATTTCGCGATGTCGCCGAGCATCTGGAATTGCAGACGGCCCCGGCGCGCAGCGAATACGATGTCGCGATCATCGGCGCCGGGCCCGCCGGTCTGGCCGCTGCCGTATACGGCGCTTCCGAAGGCCTGTGCACGATCCTGATCGAGCGCCAGGCGCCGGGCGGGCAGGCGGGAACTTCGTCGCGCATCGAGAACTATCTTGGATTTCCGACCGGCGTCGCCGGCGACGAGCTCGCAGCGCGGGCATTGCGGCAGGCGAAGCGTTTCGGCGCCGAGATTCTGGTGGCGCGAGGCGCGACCGGCATCGGCATGGCCAAGCGCGATGCGACGCACGCGGTCCTGCTCGAAGACGGCGAGCGCGTCCGGACGCGCAGCGTCGTCATCGCCACCGGCGTCGCGTGGAGGGAGCTCGATCTGCCAAACGCGCCGATGCTGGTCGGACGCGGCCTTTACTACGGTGCGGCGCGGACCGAGGCACTGAACACGCGCGGCCTCGACATCTTCATGATCGGCGGTGGCAACTCCGCCGGCCAGGCGGCGATGTTCTTCGCCAATTACGCGCGCACGGTCACGCTGATCGTGCGCGGGCCCTCGCTCGAGCGCAGCATGTCGCAATACCTGATCGATCAGCTCGCCGGCCGCCCCAACATCCGCGTCGAATCGCGCAGCCAGGTGGTCGGCCTCGAGGGAACCGACCGCCTGGTGGCGATCGTCATCGAGAATCGCGCGACCGGCCGCCGCCGCCGCGAGCCCACCGAGGCGCTGTTCGCGTTCATCGGCGCCGACGCGCAGACCACCTGGCTGCCGCAGGAGGTGATCCGCGATGGCCGCGACTATCTCTGCACCGGCCGCGACGTGATGGATCTGGTCGCCGGGCAGCAAGGGTCATGGCCGCTGTCGCGCGATCCGTATTTGCTCGAAACCAGCGTGCCAGGCGTGTTCGCCGTCGGCGATGTGCGCCACGGCTCGGTCAAGCGCGTGGCATCCGGCGTCGGCGAGGGCAGCATGGCGATCGCTTTCGTGCATCAATATCTGGCCGATCCGCCGGAGTTCGGGGAAGCAGCCGCGGACACGCCCGTGCGCGCCGCGGACGCCAGCGTTCTTCCGCAAGCGCTGGGAGTCTAGCGCCTCCGCCGAGCGCGCACGCCGGTCCGACCGAGCGCGGTCAAAACCGCGCGTCTTCTGTGGCACACATATTGCTGCCAATGGTTCCCGTATGCTGGCTCCGGGGGAGACGGGGTGAGACGCAAGATCGGATTTCTGGGCGCTGCCGTTTTCGGCCTCTTTGTGCCGATGTTCGCGCACGCGACCCTGACGGTGACGCCGATCACTTGGAACGTCGTCGGCCTCGACAGCAATAGCCCGACCACCGGTCCAAAGGATTTTCCGGTCGGCGCGCGCGTCTGCAGCAATGTCGCGACCACCAACGTCGCCGTCAACTGGATCTGGGACTCGGCGAACGCGAACGTCAATTTGCGCCCGGGGTCGCTCAGCACGGTCACGCTGGCGACGGTCGGCGCCGGCGCCTGCGCGGACGCCTACTTCGAAGTCGAGGTCAATCAGGTCGTCGCGGCGTACGACACCACGCGCCGTTATCACATCACGGCGGCCGACGGTTCGGGAACGGTCTCATCGCCGACGCCGCGCGAAGTGTACGTCGAGCACCTGATTTCGCAAAACCGGAACTCGATCACCGGAATCAAGCTGAACGGGGTGTCGATCCCCGCCGGCGGGTCGATGAATCTCGTCGTTGGCAACACCTATAACATCGAGCTCGACGGTGGCACCGCGACGCAGGGTTACAACCAGTTCGAAGCGTTCATCAGTTTCCCCAACACCATCTTCCAGATCTTGTCGGTCAGCACCACTTATTCGGCCGACAACTCTCCGTACGTTCCCGGTCCCGCGCCGATCGCCAGCGACAAGCTCTACGCCGATGCGTGTCTGTGGGAGAGTAATCCGACCAGCCCGAACTATCGCAGCTGCATCGGCGGCGACTTCAAGGCCGGCGGCGCGACCGTCGTCACGACCTACACCATCAAGGTCATCAGCGGTGGCGGGACGGCGCAAACGCTGAACAGCC
>DATASF010000184.1:0-7100 GCA_036269335.1 Casimicrobiaceae bacterium | reverse complement strand
GTCGGGCGATGGCATTCGAGCCGCAAAGCCTGCACGCGAGATATGGGTTCGCGCTGACCCGGCTCGCCGCCGGCGACTTCGATGCCTATGAGGAAATTCATCGATCGATCGACGACATCGCTTTCGACGAGCCGCAGGAGTTGGCGCGGCTGCTGCTCGCGGCTCCCGACTCGCCGCGGAAGCACGCCCTGGTCAACCAGCTGGCGATGCAAAGCGACGGTATCGTGCCCGCATGGCTGGCGGCGATACTCGCAGACGAGGCAGCAGCGCGCGGCGAACGCGAGCGCGCGCTGGCATCGCTCGAGTCGGCCGAGGCCGGGGCCGCGACAGCATCGCCGGAGGCCCTGCGTCTGCTGGCGCTCGCGGCTGCGCGCGTCGCGCCGGAATCACCGTGGGCCGCGCGCTACGCAGCGCTGTGCACGGCACTACACGCGGCGGAAGTGCCGCTCGGATGGCCCCAGCGCACAGCCGGCGACGTCCTGCGCGTGGCCTATCTGGTCGCGCCCAGCCGATCGGTGCGCGTCGGCGCGCTGGACATCGCGCCGGATCGCTATCTGCGCGCCGTCGTCGCGGCGCACCCCCGGGAAAAGATCGCGGCCGTCGTGTTCGACCTCGACGCGCCGGTTTCGTCCGCGCCCGCGCGCGCAGGCATGACGGCGCTCGGGCCGGCTCCCGGTCCGGCCGTGGCGCAGCGCCTGGCGGAAGCCGATTTCGACGCGATCGTCGACCTCGCCGGCATGACCGCGGCGACCGGACCGCTGCTGGCGCAGCGCCCGGCTCGCAGCCTCTGGACGCTCGATTCCCTCTTTGCCGCGCATGCCGCACCGCTGATCGCTCGACACCTGCCGGCGCCGCGATCGGCGTCGGACGATGATTTGCACGCGCACCGCCGGGACATCGAAGCCGCGCTCGCGGTACTCGCACCGGAGATGTCGCCCGGCGTCGCGGCGCCGGCGATCACGATGGCGCGCCATTGGCACGAGGCGCTGCGCGCGCACCAGGCGCAGGACGCCGATACCGCCATCGCCGCGTATCGCGGCGTGCTCGACCTGCAGCCCGATTTCGCGCGCGCCCGCTATCTGCTGGGCCTGCTGCTGCGCGACCGAGCCGATCGCACCGACGCCGTCGAGCAGTTGACCTTGGCGGTTCGGGCCGCCCCCGGCTTTGTCGATGCGCGGGCCGCGCTGGCCAATCTGCTGCGCGAGGCCGGACGTTTCGACGAGGCGATCGCACTTTGCCACGAAGGGCTCGGCGGCGGCCCGCGCGCGGTCGCTCTATGGCGCGGGCTGGGTCTGTGCGAGCTGGCCCGCGGCCGGGGCAGCGAGGCGCGCACGGCGTTCGACCGCGCGCTTTTGCTGCAGCCTGCGGATGCCGAGACGCATTACAACCGGGGCGTCGCGCTGCAGGTCGGCAGGAGACGCCGCGCGGCGCACAACGCTTATCGCCGCGCCTTGGCGCTGGCGCCGGACATGACAGAGGCGGGCTACAACGCCGGCGTGGTGCTGCGCGAGCTCGGGCGATCGGACGCCGCGGTCGCCGCCTTCGAGTGCGTCATCGGGAAGGATCCCGCCCACGTCGCGGCCCACAACGCGCTCTGCGAGACGCTGCACGAAAGCGGGAGGATCGACGATTGGCTGCGCGCATTCCGGCGCTTCGAGGCGAGCTGTCCGGACGCGTTGCCGCTGGCGGTGCAGGCGCTCGAGGCCTGCCAGTATCAGGCCGACTTCGCCGCGCTGGATCGCTATCTCGATCGCCTGCGCCGCGGCGAGTTCAATGCATCCAGCGACACCGAGCTCGTCGATTGCCTCGAGACGCTTTTGTTCCTGATCCTCTATTTCGACTTCGAGCCCGCCGATCTGCTCGAGCTCTATCGCAAGTACGCAGCGGTCGCGCCGGGAGTCTACGGTCCGCCGGTCGAGCTCGCACCTCGCCGCCGCGCCGGCAGGATACGCATCGGTTATCTGTCGGGCGACCTGCGCGACCACGTCATGGGCAAGATGATCTGGGAGGAAGTACGGCGACACGATCGCGGTCGTTTCGAGCTCTACTTCTATTCGCTTTCGGCGGTGAGCGACGCGTGGACCGCCCGCTACCGGGGCTTGGGCGACCATTTCATCACTCTCGCCGATGCGACCGAGCGCGAAGCGGCCGAGCGTATCGCCGCCGACGAAATCGATCTGCTGGTCGATCTGGCGACCAATACCCGCGGCGCCAAGCCCGGCATCCTGGCCTTGCGACCGGCGCATGTGCAGATCACGCATGTCGCCAGCGCGGGCGTCGTCGGGCTGCGGACAATCGACTTCAAGCTGACCGACGCCTTCGCCGATTTGCCGGACAACCAGGCCGCTCAGATCGAGACCCTGCTGCCGATCGAAGGCTGCGTCTATCCGTACCGCCGCATCGTCCCTGCCGCCGTGCATCCGTACCGCCGCGATTGGCTGGGCATCGACGTCGACGCGGTGGTCATCGCCGCCTTCGTCAATCCGATGAAGCTGACGCGCCGCTGCCTCGCGCTTTGGCGCGACGTGCTCGAGCGGATTCCGCGCGCCGTGCTCGCGATATCGCCGCTGTCGTCCGGCGCCGGTGATGCGCAGCAGCGGCTGTTCGCCGCCGCTGGGATCGGGAGGCAGCGAACTATCGTCCTGCCGGCGGGACGCGACGAAGCGGAAAACCAGGCGCGCTATGCTGTCGTCGACCTGGTGCTCGACCCTTTGCCCTACGGCGGCGTCAACGGCACGCTGGAAGCGCTGGACATGGGCGTCCCCGTCGTGACCTTGCGCGGGCAGCGGCACGGTGAGAGGAGCGCGTACAGCATCCTGGCCAATCTCGGTGTTCTCGACACGGTTGCGCACGACCCGAACGAGTACGTCTCGATCGCGGCGCGACTCGCCGACGATCGCGCCTTCGGCGCGCAGGTGAAGGCGGCGATCCGCGCCGGCCTTGCGCGGTCGCCGCTGACGGATATGGACGCGCACACCCGCAACGTCGAACGCGCCTACGTCACCGCGCTCGAGCGGCGCTATCCGCCCGCGCTCGCGGGAAGCGACTGATGGCCGCCACCAGCGCCGGATCGGCACGGGTCGAGCGCGCGCGGCAGCGCCTTGCCGCTGGGGACCTCGCAGGCGCGCGGCGCGAAGCCGAGGCGATCCTCGCCAGCGCGGGCGAGGCGCCCGACCGCGTCGCCGCGCACCTGGTGCTGGCGACTTGCTTCGACCGCGCGCACGACATCGAGAGCGCCGCGGCGCATGCGCGAGCGGCGGTGGGGCTCGTCCCCGACGACCCGGTCGCACACTACGTCCACGGCGAATTGCAGGAGCAGGGCGGCGACAAGCGGGGCGCGCTGGCGAGCATCCGGCACGCGCTCGCGCTGAATCCGAAATTCGTCCAGGCACAGCATTACCTTGGAATACTGCTGGGCGAGAGCGGCGACGCCGAGGGCGCCGCCGCAGCGTTCGAACAGACGGTGCGCCTCGATCCCGCGCATGCGCGTGGATGGAACAATCTGGGAAACACGCTGCGCACCCAGGATCGGCTCGACGAGGCCGAAGCCGCGTTTGCGCGCGCCGTGGCACTGAAGCCCGACTATTGGCTCGCCGCCGCGAACCTGGGCGGCGTGCAGCGCGATCTCGGTGCGATGGACCGCGCCGAAGCGACGCTGCGTGCGGCGCTTGGCCGCGCCGGTCCGAATCCCTACCGGCCGCTCGTTGTCCTGCTCGCCGGCGTGCTTCGACTCACCAGCCGACTCGACGAGTCGGCGCAGCTGTACGTGCAGGCGATCAACGCCGCGCCGTCGGAAAGCGCCGGCGAATGGTTCAACCTCGGGCTGGTGCTGGCCGAACGCAACGACCCCGCCGGCGCGCGCAACGCCTATGCCCGCGCCCGCGCGCTCGATCCGACCGACCTCCGCACCTTGTTCGGCGAGCGGTTGACTCTGCCGATGGTGTACGCCGACGGCAACGAGGTCGACGCCGCGCGCACCGGATTCGAGGCGGGGCTCGAGCGTCTCGAGCGCGAGCTCGTGCCGACGATACACGAAGCACGGCTTACCGAGACGCAGGTTCTGGATGGCTTGCGCTGGGTCAATTTCTTTCTCGCCTATCAGGGGCGCGACGATCGCGATCTGCAGCGACGTTACGCCCTGATCGCCGCCGGCGCCGTCGACGCGGTCGCGCCGCAATGGCGCGCAACGCTGCCCTCGCGAAGCTTGCGCGGCCAGCGCGTGCGGGTCGGATTCGCCTCGGCGTTCTTCCATACCGGCACGTGCGGCCGCTATTTCAAGCGCTGGATCACCGACCTCGATCGCGAGCGCTTCGAGGTTTTCGTCTATCACCTGTGGCCGGGCATCGACGACATCGCGCAGGCGATCGCGTCACGGGCCGATCACTTCCGGACCTTTGCCGCCAACCGCTCGAGACCTTCGGTGGTGGCACCCTCGATTCGCGCCGACGAGCTCGACGTCCTGGTCTACACCGAGCTCGGCATGGACGTCACCACCTTCGGACTGGCGGCGCTGCGCCTGGCGCCGCGGCAATACGCGGCGTGGGGCCATCCGGTCACGACCGGCCATGCGACGATCGATGCATTCCTGAGCTGTGCGGCGATGGAGAGCGCCGAGGCGCAGCAGCACTACACCGAGGGGCTGGTGTTGCTGCCGGGCATCGGGACGCGTTACGACCGGCCGATACTCCCCGCGCCCGGCAGCCGCGAGCAATTCTCGCTGCCCGCCGACCGCGCGCTGCTGCTGTGCCCGCAATCGCTGTGGAAGATCCACCCGGACAACGACCGCCTGTTCGCGGAGATACTGGCCGCCAATCCGCGCGCGATGCTGGTTTTTTTCGGCGGCTGGCATCCGGCGCCGATCGACCGCTTCATGCAGCGGCTGAAGGTGACGCTCGACGGGTTCGGCATTCCGATCCGTGAGCGGACGCGCGTCCTGCCACAGGTCGGACACGACGACTCTCTGCGCATCAATATGCTGTGCGACGCCATGATCGACACTCTGCACTGGTCGGGCGGCAACAGCAGTCTCGACGCGCTGGCCTGCAGCCTACCTGTCATCACGCTGCCGGGTGCGTTCATGCGCGGCCGCCAGAGCGCGGGCATGCTGGACTTGCTGGGCGTGCCGGAGCTGATCGCCGCCGACCGATCCGCGTACCTTGGGCTAGCGGCGCGCCTCGCTGGCGACGAGGTGTGGCGCCGGGAGCTCGCCGCGCGCATCGGTGCGGCGCAATCGAGCCTGTTCGACGTGTCCGACGCGATCGACCGGCTGCAGCTGCTCCTCCAGGCCGACGATATTCTTTCAGTCTGACGGCGTTCGCGCCTGCCGGGACAGAAAGTCGCGCCAGATCGTCTGCAGGCCGTCTTCGAAGTCGCGCGTGTAGCGCGCCATGTCGAACAATGGGTAAGTATCCCGATTGGCGACGAGGCGCGAGCGCAATCGCACCAGGGTTTGCGGCTCGAGCGCGAGGCGCAACGCGAAGGCTTCGTACTCGGCGAAATTTCCGGCCACCAGCTCCGGCAGGCCGATCGCGTGCAGCTGGCCGCCGGCGAGCCGCGTGACCAGCGTTTCGCCGGCGCAGGCGAGTACCGGAAGGCCCGCCAGCAGCGCGTCGTTGGTCGTCGTGTGCGCGCCGTACGGGAAGGTGTCGACAAACAGATCGGCGGCGGCGTGCCGCGCCAGATGTCGCTCCTGCGGCACTTTGGGCGCGAAGACCAGGCGCGCCGGATCGACGCCGGCGGCAGCGGTCTCGCGCCGCAGGTTGGCGGTGGCTTCGGCCTCGCTCGCGAGCAGCCACAGCACGCTTCCGGGCACGGCGCGCAGCAAGCGCATCCAGATCGCGAACACCGGCGGCAGTATCTTGAACGATTTGTTGAAACAGCAGAACACAAAGCCGCGTTCAGGCAGGCCGCATTCGGCGCGCGACGGCGGCTGCCCGTGCGGCGCGCGGGTGGTGTCGCTCGGGACCGAGCTATGCGACATATGCCAGAGGCGCTCGGTATAGAACGGCTGCATCGCCTCAGGCGCGCCGAAGCGGTCGACCAGGATGTAGTCGTACCAGTCGACGCCCAGCGTGCCGGGAAAGCCGAGCGAATTGACTTGTATCGGCGCCGGGCGCAATCCCATCAGGCGGGTGTCGCCGCCCGCGGTATAGCCGTTCAGGTCGAACAGAATCGCGATGCCGTCGGCGCGGATGCGCCGATGGATCTGCTCGGTCGTTTCTGCGCTGACGTCGGCGAAATGCTCGAGGGCGCGCGCGGCGCGCCGTCCGATCGGCCCCGGATCGGTTGCGCGCAAGCCGTAGCTGAAGGTTTCGATCCGCGCGCGATCGATCCGCTCCCAATGCTCGAGTTGCAGATGCATCATCGGATGCTCGCGCAGGTCCGCCGACACGAACCCGACGCGAAGACGCGCACCCGCGGGCATCGTCGGCTTGGGGCGCGGCACCGGCACTGCCGGTGCCATGGTCGCAGCCCAGCGCTGCGCGGCGAGCAACTGGGCTCGAGCGTCGGACGGCATCGCCAGCAAGGGAAAAGGGTTGACCGTGTAGCGCCCATCGCCGTGCGGAGGGCGCGCCAGTGCGGCGCCGACTTGCGCGAACAACGCATCGAGTCCGGTCCAGACGCAGCGTTGCTGGCGCGAATGCGCGAGCATCGACAATGCATACGGATTGCCCGGGTCGAGCTCCAGGGTCCGCAACAACGTCGGCTCGGCGTCCGCGTAGTGGGCGAGCCCCATCTGGTGCGTGGCGAGGTTGCTGTGGATCTGCAGATCGTCGGGCGCGAGCCGTGACGCTTCCAGGAAGCTCGCCTCGGCGCCGGCCATGTCGTGGATGCGGTCCTGTGCGATGCCGCGCCTGACCCAGACCCACGCCGGCGCGTCGCGGCGGATGGCGAAGACCCGCTGGTAGCTTCCGGCGGCGGCCGTGTAGTCCTCGCGTCCGAACTGGATATTGGCGAGGTTGGCCAGGGCATCGGGATGGTTGGGGGTGACGGCGAGCACGTCGCGATAGCAGGCCTCGGCGGCAGCCGTGTCGCCTTGCGCTTCGTGGCTAAGCCCCAGGTTGTTGAGCACGCCGGCATGACCGGGAGCGCGGGAGAGT
>DATASF010000183.1:0-1959 GCA_036269335.1 Casimicrobiaceae bacterium | reverse complement strand
CTCGAGGGCACGCCGACGACGTTCCCGCGCCAGGCCGCGATTACGCACGCGCTTTACGCGACCGATCCCAATCGTCCGGTCGAGATCTGGGCGACCGAAGAGGACCGGCTGGTGCGGTGGCTGTCGAAGCGCCTGAATTTCCCGCTGCACGCGCCGAATCTGCGTGCGATGGGCTACGACCTGGTCGGTGGCAGGCTGGTCGCCGGCAACGAAAAGCCGGGCGCGCTGTTCATGTACGAAAATGCCGACAAGCAGCGCATCTCGCTGCTGGTGCGCAAGGACAGCGAGAAGACGTCCGAGACGGCGTTCCGCTATGCGCTCGAAGACGGCGTCGGCGTCTTCTACTGGATCGACGACGCGTGCGGTTACGCGCTGTCGGGCAGGGTCGACAAGCCGCAGCTGCTGGCGATCGCTCGCGTCGTCTACGGCGAGCTCGCCGCGGCGGAAGCCGCGCCGCCGAAGCCCTGATTCCGGCGACCGTCTCGGGCTCGTGCCCGGACATTGCGATCCGACGGCCAATCTCTACGACTGGATCGTCGCCCTGCGCAACGATCGAGTCGAAGCGTTGTGGCCGGTTGCCGCGCGCGACGCGTTGACTTGAAGGACGCGCCTAAAGTGTGACGGTGCCGCGGCGCGTTGCCAGCATCGCGGCGAGCCGCGGTGCCGCGTCGAACGTGACTTTCAACGTCTCGCTCAAGCCCAGCGCGGCCAGCGCTGCGCGCATCGACCCGGGCTCCGGATGTGCGGCGGCGAGCGCGGCGACACGCACACCGGCATCGATCAGATCGTCGGCCGGATGGCGCGCGTCGTCCCACTGGATCAGCGTCGGCAGCACGCCCGCGCCGGGGCGGCCGCCGTCGTCGGGTACGGTGATGCGCCAGCGGAAGCTGCCACGCGACATCGCGTACGCCGGGCCGGGGTCGATCGGACTCGCGCGACGCGCCGCTTCGATGTCGTCGGTGCGGGCAACCCAGTGGATCAGCCTGGGCTGCTGCGCCAGCAGCGCACGCATCGCCGGGCGATCCAGGTCGAACCATCGCGGCCGCGCCGGCGCGACGGCATCGGGGTCGATCGCGATCAGCTCGAGATAGCAGCGCTCGCCGAGCTTGAGCAGGCTGTTGTGCGTCCCCATCGCCGCGTGCTTGCCGCCGCGCTGCGGCCGGACGCCGAGCACTGACTCGAGATAGTCCTCGCCGCTATCGAGCGTGTCGGCGGCGACGACCAGATGATCGAGCGTCGCGCGCGCCGAGCGCATCAACCTGCGACACGCTCGCTGGCGGGAAAGTCGAGCTCGACCTTGGCGCCGTTGGGGTCGAGAAAAAAGACCTGCCAGAGTCCGGTGCCGGCCTGCTGCCGGCAGTCGTATTCGACGCCGTGATCCTTGAGTGCAGACAAGGTCGCGGCGAGATCGCTGCCGGTGAACGCCATGTGATCGATCACGCCAGGCTTGAGGTCGCTTTTCGGGCGGCCGCCGACGACATGTAATATCGGCTGGCCGCCGGCGTACAGCCATGCGCCGGGAAACTTGAAATTCGGCCGCGGGCCGGCCTCGAGGCCCAGGAGATCGCCGTAGAAGCTCACCGTTTTGTCGATGTCGTCGGTGAGTATGGTGAAGTGGTTCATGCCTGCGACTGCCATGGGTTTGCCTCCTTGCTCCTGGACTAGCGGATCTCTTCGGCGATGAATGCACCGAGCAACGCCGTCGCATCGGGCGGCTGCGGATCATTGTACGGGAAGGCAGCGTCGCCACCGCTCCAGGCGTGGCCGAGGCCGTCGACGCGCACCATGCGGACCAGCGTGCGAGCGCCGTCCAGGTATTCGATCGTCGTCGCCGTGCGTCCGGGCGAGAGCTGCTGCGTCGTCTCGCGGTCGGGCGGCGGCAGCTCGTCGGGCGCCATCGGCTGCGCGTCCAGGCGGCCGTTGAATACCAGGTACTGGCGCACCAGCTGCCGCGCATTG
>DATASF010000182.1:0-7994 GCA_036269335.1 Casimicrobiaceae bacterium | reverse complement strand
GCCTTCCTGCGTCGACAGGTCGTACTGCTGCAGGAACGATTCGATGCCGGCGCTTCCGGCCTGGCGCGCGCGCACTGCCTCGACCCAGGCGCGGGCGCGCGCGCTGACTCGGGCGGACGCGGCCGGGTCGAAGCTCGCCAGCGGCAGCAGGCGCGCCACCAGCCGCGTTTCATCGGCGAGGAAATCGCTGCGGATCGCCGTAGCGTCGGGGCTTGCCGGCAGCAGAGGTTCGTTCATCGGATCGCGATCGTTTTGCGGAATGTGGTGGGCAGGCAGAAAGAAATTATTCCGGCCAGCGGATCGCGGCCTGCGCGGCCGATGTCGCCGCCGTCGGTAACCGGTCACTCATACCAACCCGCATTACCGCGAACATTTGCGTTGGTTTGATGCGTCCGGCCTCTATCTCGGTTTCGTCGCGAGCATGAACACGGTCGATGAATTCTCTATCCCACTGCACGTCGTTCGAAAAATTCGGACCGAAGCTGCGGTCGACAAACGGGGCGATAACATTCGCGAACCCGATGAAAACGTCGAAGCCGAAGCGTTCGACGAGCAACGGCAGGATATCCTGCGCGCGGATTCCCTCAAAGCCTTCGGTCGAGCAATCCCAGTCGAGAAACTCGTCTTCCTGTCGCTTCAGTTGCCGATTGTAGCGGTACGCCGACGGCAGCTCACGCCAGAACTCGCGCACGACGACGAGCGCCTCCGGCCACCGTTGGTGGCCGTTGCGCCCGATCATGTCAGAGACGATGAACCTTCCATGCGGCGCCAACGCGGTTCCGACGGCGTCGAACAGGCGCTCGAGTGCGACCGCATGATGCAGCGACTGGTGAGCGATGATGCCGTCATAGCGTCCGGCCGGCTGCCATTCGTTGAAGTCGGCTTGCAGCGGAACGACTTTGTCGGCGAGACCTTCCGCGAGCGCCAGCTGCCTGCCGCGTTCCAGCATGTGCTCGTTCAATTCGAGGCATTCGATCAAAAAATCATGGCAACCCGCGTTGATCAATGCGCGCGCGAGACGGACCTCGGTATTGCAATTGCCGGCCCCGATGCTGACGAACCGCCGCCTGTCGACGCCGCGGCCGTAGCATTCGGCAACATACTTCGTAAAAAAAGCATCGGGATCGCTGACGCCGACGGCTTCGAGGCGGGGCCGCAGATACCGATTCGACCAGTAGTGAAATATCGGCGGCAGGTCGTGGACTTCCACGCACGCATCGAAATTCTGGCGCTCCGCGGCAATACGCTGCCCGTAACCATCCTCAGGCGGAACGTGTCCGACGACCGCAGGCTTGTTTTTTGCTGAACCGCCAAGCAGCGGTGACAACGTGCGCCGGAGCCGATTGCGAACGCGTCGGGCGAGCGTGCTCGTACTTGAAGTGATCGCCGCCACTCGCGTGGCGCGATCAGGACGCATACGCCACCATCGGCACCGACCACGGCTCCGGCCAGACGATGCCATGCTCAGGACACGGTTCGTCGGCGACGCGCACGCGCGCGAACCCGGCGGCGTCGAATTCGCGCTCCAGGGCGGCACGGGAAAAAAGCCGCATCTCCAGGGTCGTGCCGGGGCCGCCGTGAAAGACCAGGTCGGTGAAGACTTCGGCGCGCCCGTCCGGCGTGCGGTTTTCCAGCCGCCAGGACCCGCCGGATTCGATCAGTCGATAGTCGTGCAGCGCGGGGAAGTGCTCGACCGTGTCGGCAGCCAGCGAAAACGGCACCGAAAAAATCAGCACGCCGCCGGGCTTCAGCAGCCGCCGCGCGTTCGCGAACGCGCGCGACACCGGCGGCGCAACATGCTCGAAGACGTCGCTCGCGACGATGAAGTCCGCCTCGGCGGTGCGATGCTCGGGCACATCGGCGATGTCGAGCCGCGGCTCGGTGTGGAAATAGGTATTCATATAGCCGAGTTTCTTCGCCAGAGGCGCCGCGTACGCGGGAGAATCGGAAAGCCCGATGCCGATCAGATCCGGCCGGCGCGGCAGCTCGGGCAGCGCCATGCTGCGGCCGAAGAGCTCGCAGGTCAAAAGATGGACGATGGCGCGCATGCGCACCGTCGAGCCGCAAGACGCGCACGACGGCGTCTCGCGGGAGAGCGACGCGGGCGCGACACGGCACGCGGCGCCACAGATATTGCAGCGAAACGCGACCGCGTCGGCGGCGTCGCCGGCAGGATGATCTCTGCCCGTCCGCCTGCCGGCAACGGCGCGCAGCCAGTGCAAGGTGCGATCGCGGGCGGACATCGGGTCGTCGCGTCGTCGGGAAGGCGAGCGATCCGGCGCGATCAGCCGCGCGGATGGTGGCGATGGTGCAGCTGCTTCAGCCGCTCGCGCGCCACGTGGGTGTAGATCGTCGTCGTCGTGATGTCCGAATGCCCGAGCAGCAGCTGCACGACGCGGAGGTCGGCGCCGTGGTTGAGAAGATGGGTCGCGAACGCATGGCGTAGCGTGTGCGGCGACAGCGCGGTGCGCGCGATACCGGCGGTCGCGGCGTGCCGTTTGATCAATTGCCAGAACGCCTGGCGCGTCATCGGGCCGCGGCGCGCAGTGACGAATACGGCCTCGGCTTTCGCATCGCCGCCGAGCTCGGCGCGCGCGGTCGCGCAATAGCGCTTCAGCCAGTCGATCGCCTCTTCGCCCAGCGGGACCAGACGTTCCTTGTTGCCCTTGCCCAGCACGCGCACCACGCCCATGTCGAGGCTGACCTGCGACAGCTTGAGCCCGACCAGCTCGGATACCCGCAAGCCGGTGGCGTAGAGCGTCTCGAGCATCGCGCGGTCGCGCAAACCGAGGGCCGACTCGGTGTCCGGCGCACCGAGCAGCGCAGCGACCTGGTCTTCCGAAAGATTGCGCGGCAGGCTGCGCGGCAGCTTCGGCGACTTGACGCGCAAGGTCGGGTCGGCGGCGATGGTCGCCTGCGCCGCATGCAGGCGATAAAAGCGGCGCAAGGTCGACAGTCGGCGGTTGATCGACGCAATTTTCGCTTTTTTCTGGAATTGTGCCGCGAGAAAGGCCTCGACGTCGGTGCGCTCGGCTCCCAGCAGGCTCTTGTGCGCGCTGCGTTCGAGCCAAGCCGACCACGCGGTGAGATCGCGCCGATAGCTGGCGAGGCTGGACGCGGCGAGCCCGTCCTGCAGCCAGACCTGGTCGCAGAATGCGTCGATCAGCTCGGCTGCGGTCCGCATTTGGCTTGAAGAGTCCCTATTGCCCGAAGCGATAGCCTTCGTGGGTCAGCAGCCAGCGCTTGATCGCGATCGGGTTGCCGTCGGTCGTGCCCATGAAGCCTCCCAGCGAGCCTTGGCTGCCGACGACGCGATGGCAGGGAATGACCAGCGCGATAGGGTTGGCGCCGCATGCCCCGCCCACTGCGCGCGGCGCGGTGTGGAGGCTGCGCGCCAGCTCGCCATAGGTGCGCGATTCGCCGACGGGAATCGACGCGAGCGCGTCCCAGACCTTGCGCCGGAATGCGGTGCCGGCGGGCGCGAGCGGCAAAGTGAAATGAAATTCGGGATCGGCGAAATAGCGCTCGAGCTGGCGGCATGCGCGCTCGGCCAGCGCATTGGCGGGTCCTTGCGAGCGCTCGGTCTTTGGCAGGTATTCGATGCCGGTGACCGCACCGCCGGCCGTGCGGATGCCGAGCACCGCGAACGGCGCGATGAGCTTCGCCGCATAGTCGTGGCTCACAAGCGCGCGCATCGACGTGCTGCCATCTTCAACCGAATTTCATCTGCTGAGGCAGATAGGCTACCAGCTGCGGAACAAAATAGATGAGCAGCGTCGCGGCGATCATCAGGAAGAACATCGGCAGCGCCTGCCGCGCGATCCAGGTGATCTGCCGCTGTGTCATGCCCTGCAGCACGAACAGGTTGAAGCCGACGGGCGGGGTGATCTGCGCCATTTCGACGACCAGCACGATAAAGATGCCGAACCAGACCAGGTCGATCCCTGCTTTTTCGACCGTGGGCAGGATCACGCCCATCGTCAGCACCACCATCGAAATGCCGTCCAGGAAGCAGCCGAGGATGATGTAGAAGATCATCAGCGCGACGATCAGCTCGAGCGTGGTGAGGCCGAGCCCGCCGATCCACTCGGCGAGATGCCGCGGCAGCCCGATATAGCCCATCGCCAGGGTCAAAAACGCCGCACCCGAAAGGATCAGCGCGATCATGCAGTACAGGCGCGTCGCACCCATCAGACTGGCGCCGAACGTGGCGCGGTTGAGCGATCCCTGCACGGCGGAAATCATCAGCGCGCCGACGACGCCGAACGCCGCGGCCTCGGTCGCGGTGGCGATGCCGGCATAGATCGAACCCAGCACCAGCGCGATCAGGAGAACGATCGGGATCAAATGCCGCGACGCGTGGAGCTTCTGCGCGATCGTCGTTCGTTCGGCGATGGCCGGCACCTGGTCCGGATGCAGCAGCGCCCAGACGACGATGTATCCGGAAAACAGCGAGGCCAGCAACAGGCCGGGTATGACGCCGGCGATGAACAGGTGGGAGATCGAGACGTTGGCGGCGACGCCGTAGACGATCATGATGATCGAAGGCGGGATCAACAGCCCGAGCGTACCTGCGCCCGCGAGCGTGCCGATGGTGATGGCATCCGGGTAGCCGCGGCTCTTGAGCTCGGGCAGCGTCATCTTGCCGATGGTCGCGCACGTCGCCGCCGAGGATCCCGAGACCGCGGCGAATATCGTGCAGCCGATGATGTTGGTGTGGAGCAGCCTGCCGGGCACGCGCTCGAGCCACGGTGCAAGGCCCTTGAACATGTCCTCCGAAAGCCGGGTGCGGAACAGGATTTCGCCCATCCAGATGAACAGCGGCAGCGCGGTTAGCGTCCAGGACGATGACGAGCCCCAGATCGTCACCGCCATCGCATCGCCGGCCGGGCGCGACGAAAAGAGCTCCATGCCGATCCACGCGACGCCGGCCAGCGCGATGCCTATCCAGACGCCGCTGCCGAGCAGGACGAACAGCGCGATGATCAGCAGGGTGGTGATCAGCAGGTCCATCGCTATTCGACGTGTGCCGGCTCGTCGGCGCGCGGTGTACTGGCGCGCCGGCGCCCGGAGATCTCGGCCACCAGAAGCTCGATGAACGCGATCGCCAGGATGACGTCGCCCGCCGCCATCGAAAGCTGCGGAATCCATAGCGGCGTCGCGTCGTTGCCGGTGGAAATGTCGTTGAACTGGTACGACTGCCAGGCGAGGCGCACGCTGTACCAGGCGAAAGCCAGCGACAGCAACAGCGCTGCGGCGAGCGACCATCGCTCCAGCCAGCGCTTGCCGGCCGCACCTGCGTGCTCGAGCACCAGCGTGACCCGGATGTGCTCACCGCGCATCAGCGTGTGCGCCAGCGCCAGGAACCCCGCGCCGGCCATCAGGTAGCCGGCGTAGGCATCGGTGCCGCGAACCTGGAAACTCAGCAGGCGTCCGAAGACGCCAAGCAGCACCATCAGCAGCGTGCCAACGAGAAACAACGCCGCCAGGTACGCGGCGGCGTCGTAAACGGCATCGAGAGTGCGGCGCATCAAGGGTATTTAGGGCGCCCGAAAGCGGTTCGCTAAATCGTCGTCCCCGCGCAAGCGCGGCCCCAGCGACTTTGCCGCAACACTGGGCTCCCGCGGGTGCGGGAACGGGGAACGAAAACGAATCGTAATCACATCTTCCTGAACGCGTCGACGGCAGCCTGCCCGTCCGGTCCCGCTTTTTTCAGCCATTCCTGCAGCATCGTATCGCCGACTTTCTTCAGATCGGCGGCGAGCTGCGCGCTCGGCTTGACGATGGTCATGCCCTTTTGCTTCAGCTGATCGATGTACCAGCCGTTCTTTTCCTCCGACGCTTTCCAGCCGCGCACTTCGGCGTCAGCGGCCGCCTTGAGCACGGCGTCCTGCGTGCCCTTGTCCAGCGCGTTGAAGGCTTGCACATTGACGATCACCGCATTCTTCGGCAGCCAGGCCTGCGTATCGTAGAAGGTCTTGATGCTCTCGTAGGTCTTGGTGTCGAAACCGGTCGACGGCGACGACATGTACGAATCGACCACACCCGTGGCGAGCGCCTGCGTGAGCTCGGACGCCTGCACGGTCACCGGCTGCGCGCCGACCAGCTCGGCGATGCGCGAAGTGGCCGGGCTGTAGGCGCGCCACTTCAGGCCCTTCATGTCGGCGACGCTGTTCAGTGTCCGGTTGGTGAATATCCCCTGCGGCGGCCACGCGACCGTATACAGCAGCTTGATGCCTTGCTTGGCGAGCCGGTCTTCCAGCGCTTTTCTCGATGCCTTGGCCAGCTTCATCGCGTCGCCGTACCCAGTGGCGAGAAACGGGACGCCGTCGATGCCGAACATCGGGTCCTCGTTCTCGAAGTTGACCAGCAGGATCTCTCCCGCCTGCGCCTGGTTGCCTTGCACCGCGCGCTTGATCTCGTTCGCCTTGAACAGCGACGCATTGGCATGGACGGTGATCTTGAGCTTGCCGCCGCTCGCGCGGTCGACGTCAGCGACGAACTGGGCGATGTTCTCGGTATGGAAGTTGGAGGCCGGGTACGCAGTCGGCATGTCCCATTTCGTTTGCGCCGCCGCGCCGAACGCGACCGACAGGCCGATCGCTGCGGTGAGGATCTGAACCCTTTTCATCGGAATCTCCTGCCTTGAGGGAACGGTGGCGAGCGAACTTTTGCGCGCGGGAACGCGCCCGCGGGATGCGGGCTCGAGACACGTGCATTTGTATCATATCGGCCGGAGGCGCGAAACCGCTTAGCGCGAGGCGAGGCGCCGATATAATGACCTCCGGCGCGACACCGCTGAGCGACCAACCTGCCCGGCAATCCACCTCCGATGACCGATTCCCCGCAGGCACGCTGGCAATTCTGGATCGACCGCGGCGGCACGTTCACCGACATCGTCGCGCGGCGGCCGGACGGCACGCTCGCGACGCACAAGCTTTTGTCAGAAAACCCCGAACGCTACAGCGACGCAGCGATCGCAGGAATACGCGAGCTGCTGGGCGTGCCGCTCGGCGCGCCGGTTCCGGTCGAGACGATCGAGGCGGTGAAAATGGGCACGACGGTCGCGACCAACGCGCTGCTCGAGCGCCGCGGCGAGCGCACGGTGCTGGCGATCACCCGCGGCTTCGGCGACGCGCTGCGCATCGCCTATCAGAACCGGCCGAAGCTGTTCGTGCGCCGGATCGTGCTGCCGACGATGCTCTACGAGCGCGCGATCGAGATCGACGAGCGCATCGGCGCGCATGGCGAGCTGGTGCGCGAGCTCGACCTCGCCGCGGCGGAAGTCGCGCTGCGCGCCGCCTACGCCGACGGCATGCGCGCCTGCGCGATCGTGCTGATGCACGCCTACCACTACCCGGAGCACGAGCAGCGTCTCGCAGCGCTGGCACGGACGATCGGCTACACGCAGGTGTCGGCCAGCCACGAAGTGAGCCCGCTGATGAAGCTTGTCTCGCGCGGCGATACGACGGTGGTCGACGCGTATCTGTCTCCGATCCTGCGCCGCTATGTCGGCGAGGTCGAGCGCGATCTGCTCGGGCCGTCCCGGCCTTCCAATGCCGAGGGGCCGCGGCTGCAGTTCATGCAGTCGAGCGGGGGCCTCACCGACGCGCACCGCTTCCAGGGCAAGGACGCGATCCTGTCCGGTCCGGCGGGCGGCATCGTCGGCGCGGTGCAGGTGTCGCGGCAGGCGGGATTCGACCGGATCATCGGCTTCGACATGGGCGGCACGTCGACCGACGTCACGCACTATGCCGGCGAGTACGAGCGCGCGTTCGTCACCGAGGTCGCCGGCGTGCGGTTGCGCGCGCCGATGATGCGCATTCATACGGTGGCCGCAGGCGGCGGCTCGGTCTGCACCTTCGACGGCGCGCGCTTTCGCGTCGGTCCGCAATCGGCCGGCGCCAATCCGGGGCCGGCGTGCTATCGCCGCGGCGGTCCGCTGACGGTCACCGACTGCAATCTGATGGTCGGCAAGATCGACCCCGCGCTGT
>DATASF010000181.1:0-2376 GCA_036269335.1 Casimicrobiaceae bacterium | reverse complement strand
TGTTATGTCAGCTTCTTGCGCTAAAGCAGGCATGTTCTCCGTCGGAGTGCGCCGAAGTGTTGCCGTCGCGACACGACGGGCAAAACACTTCGGCTATTCATAAATTGCGGGCCATGTCCAGCCCCCGGCGCAAAAATATTGTTCTTTGCGAAAATCGGAACACAGGCGCATAACCTTGCCATCCCGCCCGCATGAGGGGCGTTTCGCGATCGTCACGATTCGTGGTGCGGGCTGCGATGGACGTGTGGTGCCGCAAGGCGTGCGGCGCGGCGCGTACGGTCAAGCCGTGTGGTCCTGTCCCCCCGACGCTGGGGTCAAGCCTTGTCGATGATGATCGACAAGGCGACGGAGGCTAACAAGCCCGGTACTCCGGGGAGAGCGCGGAGTAAGCCGTAAAGCCATTGCGCAGGGAGTGCCGGAGTGATTTCGGCGTACCTGTGTGACCTGCGTGCGTCTTTTTTCGTTTTGCACGCAAGGCAGTGGGTGCGTCGCGCACCCGGCATTCCCTGCGCCCTCTGCTTTCGAGGGACGACGATTTCGCAAAAGCTCGGGCATCTCATGCCGCGGCAACGCGGAATCGCGCGCCGCGTATTGGTCGGCTCCGCTGGCGGACGAAGCGATGGCAAGTAACGGAACGGTGCGTCGCACCTCATTCAGATCACCCGCCAACAGTGAAACCTGCGCGGGAAACCGTCCTGCCCGCCGCAGCAGGCATTTCCAACATGGCGCTGATATCAATTATAAAGTAGCATCAGGGCATTACTTGATCGCCGGCCGTTTCGGCGTAATGCTGCTCATTCGTGTTTGCTGTTAGCTCCGAGTTTGATTTGAGATGACCAAGCCAATTGCCGGTCCGGACGTGGAATTCGTCACTACGTGGCTCCGTCAGCTCGGTCTCGGGGCGTATGTGAAGACGTTCGTCGACAACCACATCGAAGCGACCGTGCTGGCGCACCTGACCGGCGCGGATCTGGCGGAACTCGGTATCGGCTCCGTCGGCCATCGCCGGCGCCTGCTCGACGCGATCGGCAGGCTTGCCGCCGCCGAGAGCCGTCCGGCCGAGCCCGGCAACAAGCCCGCGCCGGCGTCCGCCGGCCATCCGCCGATTTTCGAACGCCGCCAGGTCACGACGCTGTTTTGCAAGCTGGTCGAATATAACGAGCTGGCGTCGCACTTCGATCCGGAACTGGTGCACGACGTTGTCGGCTCCTATGTCAACGCCTGCGGCGGCGTGATCGATCGCTTCGGCGGACACGTCCTGCGCCTTTACGGCGGCGGCGTGCTGGCGACATTCGGCTATCCGCGCGCGCGCGAGGATGACGCCGCGCGCGCGGTCGCCACGGGCCTCGCGCTCACCCAGGCGATCGAAGCGCTGCGCACGCCGGGCGGGCGTGGCCTCAGGGTGCGGATCGGGATCGCGACCGGACTGATCGTCGCGGGCGACCTGATCGGCAATGCCGCCTCCGAGCAGGATTCGCTGGTGGGCGAGGCGCCGAACCTCGCCGCACGCCTGCAGGGCGAAGCGCTGCCGGGCCAGGTGCTGATCGCCGAGGCGACCGCCGGGATCGTCGGCGCGCGGTTTTACTGCGAGGAGCTTGGTACGCGCTCGCTCAAGGGTTTCCCGGAGCCCGTCGCGGTGTTTCGCGTCACCGGCGAACGCAGGGGCGCGAGCCGGTTCGCGGCCGACCATCGCGCGAACGTCTTGCCGATGGTCAGCCGTGAAAGCGAGATCACGCGGCTGGTCGATCGCGCCACGGCTGCCCAAGCCGGGCAAGGGCAGATCGTCGTCATCACCGGCGACGCCGGGGTCGGCAAGTCGCGCCTGATCGAGGAAATGTATCGCCGGCTCGAGATCAACGCCGCGCAGCGATTGATCCTGCAATGCTCACCGATCCACACCAATCAGCCGTTTCATCCCGTCGCGCATTATCTCGCCTACGCGACCGACGCCTCCGCGCCGGATGGCGGCCAGGTCGAGAAACTCGACACGCTGCTGCGGCGCATCGGCCAGGCGAGCCCCGAACGGCTGGCGCTGATCGCGGACATGCTGCGACACGAGCACGCCGATCGGAAACCGCTCGAGAGGCTGGCACCGGCCGAAATCCGCGCGCGCACGGTTGAGGCGCTGCTCGACATCATCGAAGCGATCAGCCGGGAAAGCCCGGTCATCGTCGTCGAGGACGTGCACTGGATCGACCCGTCGACGTCCGAACTGATGACGCGGCTGGCACGGCTGATCCGCGAATTGCCGGTGCTGCTGGTGGCGACCATGCGCCCCGGCGAGACGCCGCGCTGGGCCGAGGAACGCGACGCCAATTTGCTGCATCTGACGCGCCTGCAGCCCCAGGAGATCCGACGGCTGGTGAACGCGATCGC
>DATASF010000180.1:0-18839 GCA_036269335.1 Casimicrobiaceae bacterium | reverse complement strand
GCGCTCTGCCAAGGGCGTCCACGTGGTGTT
This sequence comes from Casimicrobiaceae bacterium, assembly GCA_036269335.1. Taxonomy (GTDB): domain Bacteria; phylum Pseudomonadota; class Gammaproteobacteria; order Burkholderiales; family Casimicrobiaceae; genus PALSA-1003. The sequence goes on along the minus strand of DATASF010000180.1, from coordinate 18,809 downwards.
CGTCACAGCGTACGACCAGTACGCCATCGAGGCGTTCGAACATGAAGCAGTCGACTATGTCATGAAGCCTGTCACCGACGAGCGCCTTGCCGAAACCGTTCGCCGTCTGCGCGAACGGCTACGCACACCGCCGGCCGCCGATGACCTCAAACGCGCGCTCGACGCGCTGTCCCGAGTGCTGCCGGCGATTGCCGGTGGTGCGCCTTCGGGTCGGTTAGCGTGGATCCGGGCGTCAGTCGGCAACCAGGTTCGGTTGATCGCCGTTGAGGAAGTCTGCTACTTCCGGGCTAACGACAAGTATACGAGCGTCTTCACAGCGGAAGGTGAGGCCCTGATCCGCACTTCACTCAAGGAGCTCGGCGGCCAGTTGGATCCCGACCGCTTCTGGCAGATTCATCGCGGCACCATCGTTAACGTTGCCGCCGTCGCCGCGACGACGCGCGATCTGACCGGCCGCACGCAGATCCGGCTCAAGACCCGCTCGGAGACACTAACCGTCAGCCGCGCCTTCGCGCATCGCTTCCGACAGATGTGAGAACCGTCGGCCAGAAGCCGCTTCAGACTCGTTCGGCACCGACGCCATTCGCTTTAGCACGCTCTATCACTGTTGGTGGTAACCATGGTGGTAAGGGCAACAACGAACCGCTACGCCTAGCTCGTAGCCCCGGCAATTACTCGGGTTCGACTCCTACTGCCGGCACCAACTGATCTCGCAGCGCGCGCTGCGCAGAATGAACATCCACCCGTTGCTGCTTGGGGCCTCGCCGCGCTTTGTGCCGATGGGCAGCGGACCAGCGACGGATGATGGGACGAAGTCCGGAGGAGAAGGCGGACGAGCCGCGGATCGCGCGGCCCGACCGCCAAGCCGCAGCATCTCAGGAGGAAATAATGCAGCGGCCAACCGAAGCGTATGCGACGCAGCGGCGGCCGTCAGTCAGCAACGGGTAAGGATCTCGGGTCGGTTATAGTGGTTCCCGGAGAAGGGCCGCACACCCGACGTGAGAGCGATGTCATGACCCGACCCATTTCCCTCGCCGCGCTGACGGTGCTGGAACTGACGCCGCCCGAAATGGTGGACTGCGCCGCCAACGCCGGCTTCAGCCATGTCGGCATCAGGTTGCTGCCAGCCACGCCGACCGAGCCGCAGTACGACATCGTCGGCGACACGCCACTTTTGCGCGAAGTCGAACGCCGCCTCGCCGATACCGGGATCAAGGTGCTCGATGTCGAGATATTCCGGATCAAACCCGACACCCGCGTCGGTGACTATGAAGCCGCGATCGCGACTGCCGCGCGCCTCGGTGCAAGCGAGCTGCTTGTCGCCGGCAACGATCCCGACGAAGCCCGGCTGGTCGATTCGTTTGCTGCGTTTTGCGACCTCGCCGCCAGCTACGGCTTGGGCGCGGATCTGGAGTTCATGCCTTGGACCGACGCGAGGGACCTGCCGCAGGCCGCGCGCATCATCGAACGCACCGCGCGCGGCAACGCCGGCATGCTGATCGACGCGTTTCACCTCAGCCGATCGCGGAGCCGGATCGAGGACATCGCGACGATTCCGCCATCGCAGCTGCACTTCATGCAGCTCTGCGACGTGCCCGCCGAAATTCCGCCGACGATGGATGCGATTCTTGCAGAAGCCCGCACCGAGCGGTTGTTTCCGGGCGAGGGCGGCGTGGACCTGCTCGGCGTGGTGCGCGTGATGCCGCGCGACATCCCGCTCAGCCTCGAAGTCCCCGCCGCCACGCTGGCGAAGACCGTCGGCGCCACCGAGCGCGCGCGCCGGGCGCTCGCTGCGACCAAGCGCCTCCTCGCGCAGCTCGCCGGCGAGGCGGCCGCGGACTCCGGGCCGGCAGCCGGTCGCAAAGGCTGATGACGACACCCCGTTGAACGCGGTTCTCAGGCAGGTTCGAGCACGAGCCGCGAGCTTCTCGCGACGGCATGGTTGACATTTTCGGTCGTGTATCGGCGCACCGAGTTCATCGTCTTCAGCAGAATTTGCGCTTTGGAAACGACTTCGCGCGCGGCTTTGCTTTGCAGCGCCTCGGACAGCGCAAACCAACTCAGGCCCATACCTGTGAGAAACACGATCGCCAGCAGCAACGTGAATTTAGTGCCTAGACTGAGCCTATCCAACATTTCTGTGGTTTCCCTGATCGTGTGCAAACGGATCCGAGCCAAGGGCGGCTTGTCGCCCTTTGTTGAGCGCGGCTGGAGTCTTGAGGGTTCTGTCGTGCATATGTCGATCGCGCCCCGGAAGCAAATCCCGGCGTTCGGTGACCCTGGACGGCGCGTATCCGTCCGAGCCGTGCAAATCGGCATATCCACTTTGCAAGGCGCAAGTAGCTTGCCAGCCACGCGTCTCGGCCGGGTATTTCTGCGCTTGCCCAGGGACGCCGATTCGGCTCGGATCGCGTAGACAACGAGATCGCTTGGCGGATAAGCTTCTGCTCGCGCCGCGACGCTTGAGACCACCCGAGGCGCGATGACTCGAAAGCCATAGCAAACCCGGGGTCGCAAAGTAGATCGCCTGATGAAGCCGTTGCCGTCGACCCAGTCCCCGAATCCCGCGCCGGCGCAGCCTTCGTCGGCCTGGAGTCCGCTGCACAACGCGCTGTTTCGCAGCCTGTGGATCGCGACGATCGTCTCGAATGTCGGCACCTGGATGCAGGACGTCGGCGCCGGCTGGCTGATGACCTCGCTTTCTTCGTCGCCATCGCTGGTCGCGCTGGTGGAAGCCGCGGACAGCATCCCGGTGATGTTCCTGGCGCTGCCTGCCGGCGCGCTGGCCGACATCGTCGATCGACGGCGACTTCTGATCGCCATCCAGGTCTACTTGCTGATCGTTGCCGGCGCGCTCGGCATCATGACCTTGCTCGACCTGACTACCGTCTGGGTGCTGCTCGGATTCACGTTCGCGCTCGGTGTCGGCGCGGCAATGATGATGCCGGCGTGGGCTTCGATCGTCCCGGATCTCGTTCGCCCCGACGAGCTCTCCGCGGCGGTCGCCTTGAACAGCGTGGCCATCAACGCGTCCCGGGCGATCGGACCGGCGATCGCGGGGCTGCTGGTTGCAGCCGTCGGGCCGTGGCTCGTCTTCGTGCTCAACGCGCTGTCGTACGTCGGCATTCTCGCGGTGCTCGTGCACTGGAAGCGCGAGCATCGAAAAAGCGCACTACCGGCCGAGCGGTTTTTCGGCGCGATCCGGGTCGGGATGCGCTTCGTCATGCACACCAGCGCCTTGCAAGCTGTGCTTGTCCGCGGTATCGCGTTCTTTGTCTTCGCAAGCGCGACCTGGTCGCTTTTTCCGCTGATCGTGAGGCGCGAGCTCGGCCGCGGACCGGAAGTCTACGGATTCCTGCTCACCTGCATCGGAATCGGAGCGATCGCCGGGGCCTTGGTGCTGCCGCGCCTGCGGGCGAGATTCTCGCGCGACGCTCTAGTCGCCGGCGCGAGCGCGCTCTATGCGCTTGCGGCTCTTGCGCTGGCGTATCTGCAGAACGTCGGATTGCTTGCGGTGGCGATGCTTGCAACCGGAATGGCGTGGATCGCGATTCTTTCGGCGCTGCAGGTCGCCGCGCAAACGACGCTGCCGCCATGGGTGCGGGCGCGAGGACTCGCGGCGTTTGTCGTCGTGCTGATGGGAGGCATGGCGCTCGGCAGCATCCTGTGGGGCCAGGTTGCGACCCGTATCGGCATTCCGGGAGCGTTGACGGCGGCGGCAGCCGGAATGGTGGTGGCCATCGCGCTGACCTTCCGGTTCAAGCTCGGCCACCATGGAGTGCTCAATTTCACGCCTACGATGGATTGGCCGGCGCCGGTCCTCGCCGAAACGCCGGAACCCGACAGCGGCCCGGTGCTGGTGACGATCTCCTACCGGGTTCAGGAGGACAAGCGCGCCGAATTCGTGACGGCGATGCAGGAAGTGGGCGAAATGCGCCGTCGCAACGGCGCCTACTTCTGGCAGCTCTTCCACGATACCGGCGACCCCACGCGATTCATCGAATGCTTCATGGACGAATCCTGGCTCGAGCATTTGCGCCAGCACGAGCGGGTCAGCGTCGCCGATCGCGAGATCCAGCGGCGCGCGAAGCAATATATGGTGGAAGGCGAATCGACGACGTCCTCGCACTGGCTCGCAGAACCAGGACCCTGACCGGCTTCAGCGCCGACGTCCGGATAACGCGCACTTCATCCGTTGCGGCCGCCGGGGCCCGTCAGTGGCACGTCGTACCCGGTGGCGCAAAGACCTCCCTCGTGATCGTCTTGGTTTGGGTCACGCCGTTCACCGTGTAGGTAAACGTTCCGGTGTTGCCGTCGGTAAAACTGAACATCGCGGTGCCGACGTTGCTGCCTTGCGCTCCTCCCGGCGTCGCGAGTGCGGGGAAGGGGACCGAATTGAACGGTGGACCGCGGGTAGCGCGGTAGAGTTGCCCGCTGTAGGTCGCAGGAGCGGTCTTGTTTGCGGTAACGATCAGCCACATCGGCGAACGGTCGACGTCGTAGGTAAACCAGGTGGCGACGATCGTGTCTCCCTCCTGAACCAGATTGATTCCCCAGCCTGCTTCGGAACCCGCCGGGGCGTTCCACCACAAGTCCTGGTAGCTGGTGGCGAGCGCCAGGCTCGACTGCGCCGCGGAAGTGCAGGCCGGCACGATGCCAAAGGTTTCGCGCGTGATCGACTTGGTCTGGCTGATGCCGTTGACCGTGTAGGCAAACCAGCCGTTGTTGGCGTCGCTGAACGTCAGCGTGCCGTTGCCGACGGCGGCACCAGTCGCGCCGCCGGTGCTTCCTATCGGCGGAAACGGAACGACGCTGAACGGCGGCCCGGTCGATTGAAAAAGCGTTCCGGCGTACATGCCGGGTGCCGTCTTGTTCGCGCTCATCACCAACCACCACGCCTTGCCCGTCAGGTCGTAGGTAAACCATGAGGCGAAAATCGTGTCGCCCTGCTGCGCGAGGTTGATTCCCCAGCCGGCTTCCGAACCGGCGGGCGAGTTCCACCACAGGCCTTCATAGGCCGCCGGTGTCGGGGCAGGCACGCCGACGCCCGTCACCGCGAGAATCGCGAGCGACGAAAGCTCGGGCGCATCGACGTTCAGGTTCGCCAGCCGCTGTCCGGTTTGCTGCGGCTGGAAATAGAGGGAAAGCTGACACGACTTTCCGGCGGCGATCGTCACTCCGACGCCGCAGGTCTCCTCGGCGCCAGAGAAGTCGTAAACGGCAGGACCGTTCAGCACGATCGCACTCGGCGTCAAAGCTGCCGGCCCGAGGTTCTTGAGCGCGACGACCAAGGCAGGCGACTGCGTTCCCAGGACCTGGTCGCCGAAATCGGCGCTCGACGGAACGAAGTTCAGCGTCGCGGTCCCCGCCTGCTGGTCGACGCCGCGCCCGTAGAACGTAAGCAACTGGCTCGGTGTGCTGCTCGTATTGTTGAGCCACAAGCCACCGGACGTCTGGCCCGTGGAAAAAGGAGAAAAAAGCACGCTTACCGAGCAGCTGCCGCCCGCGGGCAGCGCCAGACCGGTCGAGCATGTCGTCGACGGGTGGAATGCCGGACCCGTCGCGGGATCCACGCTGACATCGGTGAACGACCACGTCCCGCTTCCGCAGTTGGTCACGGTTGCGCTCATCGACGTGTTCGTCCCGACCGTGCGGTCGCCGAACGTCAAGACGTCGCTGCTGATGCAAAACCTGCCTTGGGCGACGGCAGATGCCGCGCCGAAGACTATCGGCAACAACAGGAGAACGATGCGGATGCGGCGTCGGATGGCTAGCGCGCGCGCATGACCGCCAGCGCGCGTCGCCTCAACTCTTCGGCAAGCCGGGTATCCAGCCGCTTGTTGGCCGCTTCGTGCTGCAGAGAGTTACCCAAGAACGGCCTGGGACGGTAAGGCGTGCCGTTGATGACGGTGTCTTCGGAAGATGGGTCGACCGCGCCGGCTCGCCCGGATAGTGCAGTAATCCAGCTCATTTTCCCTCGCCTCTCCCCTCCCAGGGTGACCACACGCGTCGATCGTACGGCGGCGCGCCGCGGCTGAACATCAGCCTGTGTCCGAAGCTCGTGTAGGACGATTCGCCGGTCGTGCAAGACCGGGGCGGAGCGCCCCGGGAGACGCGGCTACAGGACCCCGCTGGAGGTTAGGACCGCAAACGTCAGCCGCGCCGCGCCCTTGCCGCAAGGCGGTAGACGCCGGCCAGAGCGACTCCGAACGCCAGGTGGGCTGCGGCGGTGATCCAGTCGCGTGACGACGCGAACCACGGAAACAGCGCGCTGAACCCGTACATATTGATCGCATACAGGCCCAGCCCGAATGCGGCGCCGGCGAGCAGCGACGGCCAGACGCGCAGGTTTGCAATGAGCCATGCGAGCGTTATCGCATACGCGATCGCGAGAGCGAAGTGCACCAGCGTCGCGACCAGCATTATTCGTTCGTCGAAGCTCGCCGGCGGCGGCAGGACGCCGCGGCCCAGCACTATCGCGGCCGCGAAGCGTGAATCCCGGTAAAGGACCGCCGGCAGCGCGTCGGTGAAGATCGCCCACAGGACGATTTGCACGACCGTAGCGAGGATCCCGGCGGCAACGCCTGCGCAGACAGCCGCGACGACGTCGACGCCGGTGGCTCGACTGCCGGAGATGGCCTTCAACCCGGTTGGGATGCCGGCACGCCGGCCGCCGGATGAAACGACCGGATCGCCTTGAAGCCGAGCGCGATAAAGACCAGCAGCACGATCGCCTGCGCGACGATGAATGGCGGCTCGGATTGTGTCGGCGCGAGCGCGTGCAGGAAAGACACCTTGCCGAACGCCTGCACGACGCCGACGAAGACATTGAAATACAGCGCCACCAGCGCAGTTACGACATAGATCCATCGCCACGATCCCGCGAGGCGATAGACGTAAAGGCCGAGGATGGCGAGCGCCAGCACGACCAGCGAAAGGATTCCGACGATATGCGACGGCAGGATCTTGTCGCTCGGAAAGAAGAACCCGGTCACGCTGGTCAGGACCGTCGTCGCGAGGAAAACGGCGGTCCAGCCGTTGAGCGGCTTCGAGCCCAGCATGCCGACGGCGACCACGGCGCCGGCGAAAATCCCGATCAGGCTCAGGATGACGTGAAACAGCGTAAACGTGGCTAATGACATTCCCAGAATCATGGCCCACCTCCCCTTGAAGACGCCGCTGTGCGACGATGCACTGAACTCATCGACACGGCACGGTGCATGAATCTGCTATCGCGCAGAATCCCGGCGCGCCAGATCGATGTCCAGATACTTCCAGTAGGTCGAGAATACCTGCGGGCTGAAGCCCAGAAGCCAGGGTTGAACGAAGTCGTTCTGCAGCCGGAAGATGGTGGGCAACTCGGGCATGTAAGTGCGGGCGAGCTCGGTCATCTTGCGGGCGGCCGCGACCTGCTCGGCGTCGGTCGCGCTGCGCAGGAACTTCTCGGCGGCACGGTCGTATTCGTCCAGCTTGAACTGCGATACGTTGACCCGCTGCGGCTGCTTGCTGTAAAGCTGGAAGAGCTCCGGCCACCCCGAGGGCGAACCCCCGAAGCCGCCGAAGTACATCTGGAATTGCCCTTTTTCCAGTTCCTTGATCGCGTCCTGGAACGGCGTCAGCCGGTAGTCGGTGCGAAGGCCGACCGCATCGAGGTCTCTTTTGGTCAGCGTCTGGATTTCGCGAGAGACCGGGCTGGAGCGCAAGGTGAGCGTCACCGTCAAGGGCTTTCCGTCCGGCGTGTTGCGGTAACCATCCGCCCCCTTGGCATAGCCGAAGCGATCGAGCAGGGCCTTTGCGGTCGCCGGATCGTATAGCGGCTTGGTCGGCAACGTTGCATCGTGTCCACCGACGCCGGGTGGGACCATCTGGTTCGCCGGCAGCGCGTAACCCGCGTACACGACCTTGACCAGGGTTTCGATATCGAGCGCCGAAGCGATCGCACGGCGCAGCGCGATGCGCTCGCTGCCCAGGCCCCCGATGACCGGGTCGGCCACATTGAAATACAACGCGAAGAGGAAAGGTTCCGGGAAGACGCGCCGCGTGATCCCTCGCCGCGCGTATTCGGGCTTGAGCGCGCCGTCTGCGAGCAGCCTGTTCGCGACCTCGCCCCGGATGCCGATGTAATCGAGGCCGCCCTGCTCGAATTGCAGCACGCGCGGCAGATCCTCGTCGATGATGTTGACTTCGACGACGCCGATCTGGGGCAGGATCTTTCCCTGCATGCTGCGGACCAGCGCCGCCTGCGCCGGATTGTCGCTCTCGGGAAAGCGCACGCGCCGGTACGCGGGATTGGCATCGAACACGATGCGCGATCCGCGCTTCCACTCGCGCAGGCGAAAGGGCCCGGTTCCCACCGCTCGGGTGCGAATGTCGCCTCCTGCGGCATCGACGACTTCGCGGGCGGCGGCGCCGACAAATCCGAACAGGTCGCGAATGATCGGGTAGTTCGTCTCGGTGAGCTTGACCTGCAGCGTATAGCGATCGATGGCGCGCAAGCCCTCGACCGGCCGGTCGTAGTCGAACTTGCCGCTTTTCCGCGCGGCGTCGACGACCGTCCGCATGCCGACGATCAGATCGGCCGTTATCGGGGCGCCCCCGCGGCGGAGGTTGGGGTCGAGCCACCGCTTGTACGAATAGACGTAATCCTCGGCGACGAGCTCGCGCGGCTTGCCCTTGAACGCGGGATCATCGGTGAAGAATATCCCGGTCTTCAGATGCGCCGTCCACGTCTTGCCGTCGTCGGTGATCGCGAGTGGACCCGCGGCGGTCAGCGGCGTCAATTTCGGCGGCGAAGCCAGGTAGTCCCATTCGTACAGCGGCTCGAACACCGCCATCAGGACCTGGAACGACGGATCGTCGGAGAATTGCTGCGGGTCGAGCGTGTCGATATCGGGCGAGGCTACGCGCAATATCTTGGCCGTGTCGGCGGCTCCGGCGATGCAGCAGAACGCCAGTGGCAGAAGCGCCCACAGATGCCGGCCGATTCGTAGCACATGAGCCTCCGCGCGCCGTACCGTCTTCGCGTTTCGCGTCCTGAAAGACGGAAAAGACGGCGCCAATGCGATCGGCGTCGATTATGCATCAACCGCGCGGACGATTGAGCGAGCCGTGCGCAACGCAGGCAGCATCGGCGCCGATCAAGATCGGCGCGGTTGCGTCTAGTTCGATTGCGCCTCGGGCTCCCGCGCGTCGGCCCACACGTCGAGCAGCACGTCGCGCAGGGCGGCGAGCAGCGGGTCGCCGTCGCGGTCGGCGGCGTGGACGAGCCACAGCTGCGTCGTCACGCCGGCGCCGGGCCAGATCGCCGCGCGGCCGGCGTCGGCCATCGGCGCGACGACTTCGGCGCGGATCAGGCTTGCCCCGACGCCCGATTCGACCAGGTTGACGATCAACGACTCGTTGTCGGCTTCGATGATGCGCTGCGGTTGCGCGCGCCCGTCGAAGAGCTCGGTCACCAGTTGCCGGTGCGAGCTCGGCTCGGGTGCCACGATCCACGGCCGGTCGGCGAGCGCAGCCCACGACGCGCCCGCGAGCTCGTTCGACCATGCCAGCGGCATCGCGACCCGGTAACTGATGTCGCGCAAGTGGATCGAGCGCAAGTCGGAAGGCGGCAGCGCGCCGAAATAAAAACTGGCGTCCAGCGATTGATCGCCGACACTGGTCAGCGCATCGCTCGACAGGACCTGGTGCAGCTCCAGCTCGATTTGCGGGTATTGGTCCAGCGCGCGCACCAGCAGGTCGCCGACACGCAGCACCACCGGGTCGAGCACTGTTCCCAGCCTCAGGCGTCCGGTCGGCCGTCCGCGCAGGCCCTGCGCGGAATGTTGCAGATGCTGAACGGCGCCGATGATCTGTTCCGCCTCGGACAGCAGCTGGCGGCCGGACGGCGTCAGGTCCATCCCCGATGAGGTCCGTTCGAACAGGCTGACCCCGAACTGCTCCTCCAGCGCCTTGATGTGGCCCGAGATCGCCGGCTGGCTAAGGTGCAATGCCTCAGCTGCGCGGGTCAGGTGGGCAAAGCGGGCGACGGTGACAAAGGAGCGTAGTTGATTGAGGTCCATGACGTTTGTTCCTGGGCGTCCAGAAGGCGGCGGGCGGGGCCGGCATATTGCGTTGCACCATGATCTTGCTCATGTTTTGCCGACCTGATGGGAGCCATTGCCACATATGATTGGATCGGGTCGGCCGAACCGGGGTACAAACGAGGTGCAGGGCGCATTAAGGCCGCCGTATTAATAGCTTACAGATTGGAACGCAATCATGAAAACCCCGACATCCGCCGCCGATGGCCCTATCGCAGCGCCATTCCGCCACCCGGCTCCGACACTTCCTTCCTCCGATTATACCTCCGATATGCTGCAACGCACAACGGAGGCGCCGGCTTGGCCCGAGCGGCTCGACTACTTGGCGGTCGAGCGCATCGCGCGCGAAGCGCGGAGTCAATACGTTGCGAGCCTGATCAACATGGCAAAAAACGCGCTGGCCCGTCGTTTCGCCGGAGGCAGGCGCGTGGCAACGAAGCCTGCCCGATGACGCCGCATCGACCCCGAAGAGACGGGAATTTCACGGGAAGCCTTTTTCGGCGCCTTGCCGCCTGGGTCTCGCGCCTAGAGCGCGAACAGCGCGAAGCCTACCTGGCGGGCGCGACCGACGTCTACGACCTCGAGCATCGCCTGCGCGAACTCGAAAACCCGACACGCCTGCCGTCGCGGCTGCCTTCGCGATAGTGGGCGCTGGCTATCTAATTCTGCAAAGGAGATTTTGATGCATGAGATCTATATGCTCGCTGTACTCCATGGATCCCGTCGCCGGACGGCAGAGCGGACGCGTGCGGAGCGGCTGCGCGACGAGCAGGCTTTCTACGAGCTCCACGGCGGTGAGGAGGGGCCTCGATTCCGGAGCTTCTCGCGCTTGGCCTCCGCGGTGCCTGTCGTAATGGTCGCCTTCGCCGCCCTCGTGGGCCTGACGCACCTGCCATGGCGCTAAGCGGTTGACCGGGCGCCCAGTCGTCATAAACATGTAGCTAACAACCGCCCTGTACAACGATGAAATTTTTGTATAGATTGCAGCTACGATTATGACAATGGCAAGTAGGCGAAAATGAAAATCCGAACCCTCATCTCGACTCAGCTCTATTTCGGTCTGGAGCCCCTCGATCTGCGCCGCGGCACCGAGCGCACGCTGTCCCGCGTTTTCGGGCTGCCGCCCGAGCGCGTGCGGGTGAACGCGCAGACCTTGCGCGAGGACTTTCGAGTCGACACGGCCGAGGGCGAGGCGCTTCTTCATTCCTTCGTGAGCGCGGGATTGCTGCAGCCCGACCCCGAGACCACGGGCAACTACCGGCTGACCGAACGCTTCCACGAATTCGCGCAGGCCCGCGTCATCGCTCCGCTGGAACGTGCGGAAGCGAAGGATCTGATCGGCAAGGGCTGCCGCCTGGCCGCGCAGATCAACGCCGATCGGACGTGGAATCCGCTGATGATCGACATGATGGGCGTCTCGGGAGACTACATGAGCCGCAGCGACTACATCGCCGAGCTCACATTCTGGCCGGTCGTCAAGGCGCGCGCTCAGGTGCGGCCCCGGCGCTTCGGCGCGCCGATGACCAAGGCCGAAGGCTCGTCCGAAATCCGCAGCGCGCTGCGCGACCTCAGCTCCTTCATCACCGTGCATCTGGTCACCGACACGGCGTCGGTCGAGCGCCCGTTCAGCGTTCCGTTCCGCGCCTACGACGATCTGATCGCATCATCGATTGCATCGGCGAAGCTGCTAGCCTGGAGCTCGTCGCTTCGCAGGCAGTTCACCGGACGCTGATACCCCGGCGCGCGCCAGCGGCGCGGGACGCTACGCTCCCGAGCCGTGGCAGCGTTTGTACCGCCTGCCCGACCCGCACGGGCATAGCGCGTTGCGTGAGTCCGGCGGTGGTGCCTGCAACGGCAGCTTGCTGTCGATGGCGGCATTCCAGCTTGCGGGCGCCAGGGCATCGTGCACGTGCCGGCCGTGGCCGGTCGTTTCGCAGGCCGGCCGCTCCAGGCTCGCTATCCCCATGCCACGCCGCTTGAACCACTCGCTCACGTCGGATTCGTGGCCGCAGGCCGCGATTGATCCCAGCGCACGCCAGTCGGACAGGCGTCGCAGTCCCGGATTGAGCGAATAACCTCCCCAAACCGGATGCGCGTCCAGCGCCGGTTGGCGATATTCGATGTCGCCCAAGCGGCTCACGCCAGCCGAGTAGGTGATCTGGTCGTGCAGGGCATTCTGTCCGCGGCGACGGCATTTGACGGTGGAGATGGTCGCGATCTGCTGCAGCAGCTGCAGCGACTCCTCGACAAAGCCGCCCCGGAAAAACCGCCAGTCGTCCTCGCAGTGAAAGATGTAAGGCGTGTCGACGGTCGAATACGCCAGGTCGATGCTCGCCATCTGGCCGCGCGGCGGATCGTTGACCAGCAGGTCGAACTTCACGTCGAACGACGCCAGAACATCGCTGACTCGCGGGTTGCCGGAGTCTTCGACGATCACATAGCGCGATATCGGCGCCGTGTTCGATGCGAGGAACGTGCGCAGTGTCTGCGCCAGCAGGTCGAAGCGGGCGCAACTGGTCAGGACGAAGGTGATATCGGCCGAGCCGGTCATGGCACTGTCGGGGAGGAAACATCCATAATGCGCGAGGCGACGTGGGCAGGCAGGGAGACAATGACCATAAGACGACGCAAGCGCGCGGCAGGCGGACGTCCGTGGCTTACGCGGGAGGACGCCAAGCTCGCCGTCGCGCTTCCGCCGTTGTGGGTGTTCGCACTGACGATCCCGGAGCGGCGATGGCGAACGCTATGCTATCGCCTTGAATCGGCCAGGGCCAGCATGAACGGTTCGAACATGGAGCGTATCGGGCGCGCCGCGGAACGCATCGTCGGCGGATCTCACGCGCCGTTCGACGCCCGGGCTTTTGCGCTGGGAGTGGCAGCGGGCGCAACCGAGCATCACTTGCAGGTTCTGCGCAGCCGCAGCCGGGCCGGTTGGAAGCCGACGTTGCGTCTGGAAGGCGCGGCGCATCTCGATTCGGCGCTCGCCGCCGGTAAAGGTGCGGTGCTGTGGGTCGCACACTTCTGCTTCAACGCCCTGGCGACCAAAAAAGCGCTGCACGATGCCGGTTACCGGGTTTGGCACTTGAGCCGCCCCGAACACGGTTTTTCAAAGTCGAGGCTCGGGATCGCGTTGTACAACGGCATTCGAACCGGCGCGGAAGCGCAGCATCTGGCGGGGCGCATCGTATTCGAGCGCGATCGGCCGAACGCCGCCGCAGTCGCGGCCATGCGCGTTCTCGCGCAGAACGGCCTCCTTTCGATCACGGCCGGGGATTGGGAAGGTCAGCGTATTGCATCCATCGATGTTTGCGGCGGCAAGCTCGATCTGGCGGTCGGTGCGCCTCGGCTCGCGCGCCTTTCGGGCGCGGCGCTGCTGCCCGTCTTTACCGTGCGCGGCGCGGATCAGGAAGCCATAAGGGTGATCGTCGAGCCGGCGTTGGCCGTCCCGTCGGGCGGCGACACCGACGACGCGCTTCAACACGCGGCGCAAGCCTTTGGCCGCTTGCTCGAGCAGTATGTCAGGCGCTATCCGGCCGAATTCCGCGACTGGAAGAAGCTCCAGCTGTCGCCGGCCGGAGTGCCACGGTGACGAAAGACCGCAGATGACTCACGACTATCGCCTGATTCGCTCGTGGTTGTTCGTTCCCGGCGATTCGGAGCGCAAGCTCGCGAAGTCCTGGAACATCGGGGCCGACGCGCTGATCGTCGACCTCGAGGATGCGGTTGCAGGCGAGCGCAAGGCGATCGCCCGCGACATTGCGGCCGCAGCGATCACCGCGGCGAACCGCGGCAAGACGGTCGTCTCGATCCGCATCAACGCCATCGACACCGGGCTCGCGGAAGACGATATCGCGACGACGTTCCGCTGCCGCCCCGACGCCTATGTGTTGCCGAAGGCGAGCGACGCGGCCGGCATACGCCTCGTGTCGGCCCAGCTCGCAGTCCTGGAAGCGCAGGCCGGCATGCCGGTCGGATCGACCGCGGTCCTGCCCATCGTGACCGAGCATCCGCGCGCGATCCCGCGGCTGGAATCGCTATGCAGCGCGGATCCGCGAGTGGTCGCGATCATGTGCGGCAACGAAGACCTCGCCGCCGCCATCGGCGCTCGCCGGGTCAAGGACGAATCGGGCGCGATGCTCGAGGTGTTCCGGGTCGTGCGCGCGCTTGCGCTTCTCGCCGGCAGCGCCGCCGGGATCGGCATCATCGATTCGCCAGTCGTCGAGCTCGCGGCAACCGGCGCGTTGCAGCGCGAAAGCGACGAGGCCGCGGCGATGGGCTTTACCGGCAAACTGGCGATCCATCCGGCGCAAGTCGCGGCGATCAACACCGCTTTCCTGCCGACCGCGCCCGAGATCGAGCAGGCACAATCGCTGCTCGCGGCAGCGCAGGGGCACGACGGCGCGTTCCGCTTCGAGGACAGGATGGTCGATGTTCCTCATGTGCGCCGCGCCGAGCGGATCATGGCTCTGGCCCGGGCGCACGCATTGGCGTGACGCCGCGACGGGCTGACGCCGTCTGACCAGGGCGTTCGTCCAGTAGTACGGGCGAGGGCGCGGGCGCCTGACGTATGATGGCCCACCCTTTCACCGGCGGCGCATCGGCGCCGATCGTCATCGATGCATATCGCTCCGAAATCGCCGACCGAAATCGCTCGCCAGCACCGCATGTTCGAGATCGCGCTGGTGCTCAAGGGACTCAACGGCATCGTCGAGCTGGTGGGCGGGATGCTGGCGCTGTTCGTGCCGCTGCGGACGGTCAATCAGGTGGTGTTGTGGCTGACCGCGTCGGAAATCGAGGACGACCCGAACGACTGGCTGGCCAGCGTGCTGATCGATGCGGCGCAAAAGCTGTCCATGGGGACCAAGCTCTACGCCAGCTCCTACCTGCTGGCGCACGGCGTGGTCAAGCTGTTCCTGGTCTATTCGCTCTGGCGCGAAAAAATCTGGGCGTTCCCGGTCGGACTGGCGCTGATCGGCGCGCTGGTCTGCTATTCGTTATACCGCTTTACGCACACCCACGCGGTCTCGCTGCTGATTTTCGCCGCGATCGACTTCATCATCATGTGGTTCATCTGGCGCGAATATCTGGTGCGGCGCCCGCAGACAATGCGAAAGAGCTCGCCGGCCTGACGCGGACGCGAGCTCGCATTGCGTCGCGCACAACCGAGCGAGCCGCCCGTCAGCAGGCGGGCCGCCGACCGGGCTCTCTACGACAACGCATCAACGCGTATCAACGCTCCCAGCGACCGGGCTCGTAACGATAGCGCCCCTCATGCTCGGTCCAGCGATCCGCGACCCAGTGCTGGCCGCGGCGCTCGCGAACATAGTGACCCGCGCGCCAGATGTGCCGGTGGTGGCCGTTATCCCAGGCCCAGTAACCCGGGGCCCAGACGAACCCCACGCGCGGCGCCGGTACCACTACGTAGCGAGGCGCCGGCGGAGCCAGGTTGATGTCGACGTCCACGCGGGCCTGCGCGGCCAGCGGCAGCGCCAGCGATGCAGCCAAGCCGACTACGAGAAGCTTGTGTTTCGCATGCACGATAGACTCCTTTTGCGTCGAGTAAACATCGTCATGCTGCCGGGACGCCGCCCTATTGCCTATCGGACGGTTGCGCTTTCGCTTGTAGGCGCGGCTATATTCACCCTAGGAGAACGGCCGACGCGGCCCGACGCCCGGCCGGCTTCGCTAGTGGTGATGGCCGTGCGCGCGCCGCTCGTCATCGACCGGTGAGCGAAGGCGGCCGACGGTGGCTACGGCGATGTCCTGAAGCACGCCGTCGGCGCTCCGCAGGGTAAGGGTCATCGGCACGACATCGCCGAGCTTGATGGTCTTGTTCAGCCGCCGCAGCGAAAACCGGTACTTGCCGGGCGCGAGCTCGACGATCGTTCGCGCGGGGAGCGCAAGGTCGGCCGCCGCGCGTTCGTCGCTTCCCGGCCGATGCAGCGTCGTCGCGGCTGCGTGGTCGCTGCGCGCCGCCACCAGCGTCGCACCGTCGGTGCTGGTCAGGTTCATGTAGGCTTCGGTCGAACGGCCGGCGGCGGCAGGCCGCACCCAGGGCTGGTTGACGACCGTCAAGGCCTGCGCATCCGCGCCTGGTAGCGCCAGCGCGAGCGCCACGGCGAACGGCATGGCGAACGCCGGCCAGCGAGGGCTGCCGGAGGATGTCGTCGCGCGCTTCATCAAAGCGACGCCAACAGCGGCGTGGCACGAGTATTCCCGCGCCGGCGCCAGAGGAATAGCCGCAGCGGCGGCGCTGTTAGCCCGGCACGAACAGCTCCCGGGCGGCGTTTTGACGACGCCTCGGTCCAACCATTGCAGGAGTTCACGATGTCCTCCACCTCACGCTTGCTCACGATTGTAGCGCTCGCGTTCGTCGCGACCGCCGCGCGCGCCGAGTTCCATACTTTCCAGATCGAGCAGCTGTACTCGAACGCCGACGGCAGCGTGCAATTTGTCGTCCTGCACGAGTCGCAGGGCATGAATGGCGAAAATTTCCTCCAGGGCCAGGTGCTGGCCAGTACCCGCATGGGTGTTACCAAGACCTACGTTTTTCCGGCGAACCTTCCAGGCGGCATGTGCGATTCGTACTACGGGTGCTCGCCCAGTCCGACCGCGCACCGTCGCGTGCTGATCGGGACCGCCGGGTTCGCCGCGCTCAATCTCGTTACGCCGGACTATGTGATACCGAACGGATTTCTTCCGACCGACGGCGGGTCGCTGAATTACGCGTTCGTCGACCAGCTCAGCTTCGGTCCGCTGCCGACCGACGGCGCGAATGCGCTTTCCCGTTCGGGGATGATGATCCCCAACCTTGCGACGAATTTCGCCGGTGATTCCGCCGCGGTCACGGCGGTCGCGGCAGTCAATTACCAGGGTCTTTGGTTCAATGCGGCGGAATCGGGGTGGGGAATCAACTTCGCGCACGAGGGCGACATCATCTTCGCCTCCTGGTTCACCTATGACGCGACCGGCAAGGGCTGGTGGCTGGTGATGACGGCGACCAAGACGGGGCCCAACACCTACAGCGGAACCCTGTTTCAGGGAACCGGGCCGGCGTTCAACGCCGTGCCGTTTCCGCCGCTGGGCGCGCCCGGAGGCGCAACCCCGGCCTCGGTCGGAACCGGCACGCTGACGTTCACCGACGCGAACAATGCCTCGTTCGCCTACACGGTCAACGGCATCGGACAGACCAAGTCGATCACGCGCCAGCTGTTCGGGCCCCAGCCGGCCTGCACGTTCGGCGCGCAGGCCAATCTCGCCCTCGCGACCAATTACACCGCGCTGTGGTGGGCGGCACCCGCGGGCTCGGAAGCGGGCTGGGGCGTCAATCTGACCCACCAGGGCGACCTGATCTTTGTGACGTGGTTCACTTTCGCGCAGGACCACACACCGATGTGGCTGGTGGGAACCGCGAGCAAGACGGCACCGGGCGTTTATACGGTGACTCAGCTCGGCCGTTTGACGGGACCTCCGTTCAGCGCGACGCCGTTTGTTCCCCTCGGCACGCCGGGTGGCCCGACGGTCGCGGTCGTCGGCTCGGCGACATTCACGTTCACCGACGGCAATACTGCGACGTTCGCCTATACCGTCGACGGCGTCTCGCAGATCAAAACCATCACCCGCCAGGTGCTTCAGAACCCCGGCACCGTGTGCCAGTGAGGGGTCGCGCAGGCACCGCAGACGGCGGCGAGCCAGTCGCGTCCAGAGCGGCGACGATCGTCCGTGCGGCGCTGGCGATCGCTTTCGCCATCGCCGGCAGCGCGGCCTTCGCCGCCGGAATCGGCGATCCGGCGCCGGCGTTCGCGCTGCGCGACGCACGCGGCGACACCTTGTCGCTCGAACGCCTCCGTGGTCAAGTCGTCTACGTCGACTTCTGGGCCTCGTGGTGCGGACCCTGCCGGCGCTCGTTTCCGTGGATGAACGAAATGCACAGCCGCTACGGCGGCCGCGGGCTCGCGATCGTCGCGATCAATGTCGACAGCAATCCGGCCGACGCCGCGCGCTTCCTCGAGCGCAATCCGGCGCAGTTCGCGGTCGCCTACGACCAGGCCGGTGCGACGCCGCTGGCCTACGCGGTGCGGGCGATGCCCAGCTCGTACCTGATCGATTCGCATGGCACGGTCGTCGAGGTCGAGCTGGGTTTTCGCGACGAGCGGAAGGGCGCGCTCGAACAGCGCATCCAGGCCTTGCTCGCGGCGCGCTGATGCGTTCGCTAAAGTTCTGCGCGGATGCGGCGCCGGTGACGCGCGCGCTCGCCGTCGCGATGATGGTGCTGCTGTCCGGCTGCGCGACCATGCAGCCGCCGAAACCGTGGGAAAAAGCGCAGCTCGCGAAGCCGGAGATGCAATTCGACGCCGATCCGATCGATGCCCGCCTCGCCGATCACATCTACACCAGCAAGGAAGCGGGGAGTGGAGGCTACGGCGTCGGCGGCGGTGGCTGTGGCTGCAACTGAGGACGAGCATACCGGGCCACGCGCAAGCGGGCCGGCGGATTCCGCCGGCGCGCTTCTTGCGGCCGCGCTAGCGCTCCCTGGCGTCATGCCCGCGTCGGCGTTGGCTCAGACCGCGCCGGAGGAGGGACTTGTCGCGCTGAAGTATGTCGACTACCGCGACTGGCAGCCGGGCGGCGACCGGATTCACGTGCACAGCCCTTCGCTGTATCTGCGCACCCCGCTCTCCGAGTCGTTCGCGGCCGAAGGCTCGCTGGTCTACGACGGCATATCGG
>DATASF010000179.1:0-12468 GCA_036269335.1 Casimicrobiaceae bacterium | reverse complement strand
GAGCGCGTCGTTGAATTGGTGCAGGTTGGCGTATCCGATACTCAGCTCGCGCCAGGCGGCCGGATTGTTCGGTTCCTTGCGCGTCCACTCGTTCGCATAGAGCACGAGCACGTTCCAGTTGCCGGCGATCTTCAGCTCGCGCACCGTCGCGGCGAGCGAGTCCGGTCCGCCTTCATTCGCGCCGCTGCGGCTCGACGTCATGACGAGCGCCTTTTCGGTCTTGAGCGGCGGCGCCGCCGCGAGCTGCCTGGCGGCGGGCGCTGCCGCAACGACCGGAGCAGGGGCCGACTCGCTCTGTCGCAGTGAGACCACCAGGTAAGTGATAGAGACGGCGGATGCGAGCGCTACCGTAGCCGCGGCCGTATACAGGATCTTCGGCGGAATTTCCCGGAGACGCGCGAGGGAAAACCTGCCCGGTTCGGATTCGAAGGGCGGCTCTGCCTCGATCGTTCGCCTGCCCGCACTCGCGCTTTCCTTCGCGCCGCGCTCCGGTGACTCGATGGGCGCCGGTGCCGCCGCTTTGTGCCGCACCTGGAGCGCTGTCGCGCGGGCGCGCAGATAAGCGGCAATGACCAGGGATACGTCCCTGCCGTGTTGATCGACCGCCTGGCGCCAGAGAACCCGGTCGATCGTTCCTGCTTCGTACTCTTTGGCTGCGGCTGCGAGGAATTCGTCCGCCGTCGTCATGCGAAGGTCGCGTTGCGGGTCAGCCTTGGCCGGCGACGCGACGGGCGCCGGGCGAGCTTCCTCGACCGCAGGCGTCGAGACCTCGACGGGCTCGAGCGACAACGTCGTACCGAGGGATGAATCGGCTCCCATCCGCCCGACTATGCAAGGGTCGTGCCAGGCGACCTTGACGCCAACGGGCCGTCGTCTACAAAGGGCCGATCAAAACCGCGCAGCGGATGCCTTATCGAGGGTGAGCGCCAGAGCGTAAAGCCGTCGGTGCGAGGCGCCATACGGTTGACGAACGGCGGGTCGAAGAGCTACAAAATGCACAGCAGGACGCGCACGAAGCGATGGTGAAGCCATGAACATCGGTCGGCCACCCAACGGCAGGCACCGCCGGGAAAAGTCGCAGCAATTTCTGACGCAGGCTTCGCTGGCGTTTGCCGACATCATGCTTGTCGCTTGTCTCGCCGCTTGCGCGACCGGGTGGTCCCGTCCGAACACCACCGAAGCCGAATTCAACCAGGACCGGCTGCAATGCGAGCAACAGGGAACGAGCCGATATCCGGTTCGGATTGAAACCTCTTCCGGCCACCAGGGAGCTTCGCAATCCGATTGCAGGTCGTTCGGTCTCCACCTGAATTGCACCGCGGTGCCGGGGAGCTATGTTCCCCCTATGCAATACGATGCCAATGCGAGTGCCCGCGCCAACGACATCAAGTCCTGCCTCCGATCCAAAGGATACGTTTCGACGCCTTTCTACGGTCCGTCGAAGGCCAACCCACAGCATCGGCCGGAACGCGACGAATTCATCGGATAAAGCGGCACGCCGACTCGCCCGATCCGTTGGGCGCAAGACGTCGTAAGGCGACTAGCCGAGGTGGTGCGCGAGGATTTTCAGGCAGAGGCGCTCGAAGTGCCGGCGCTCGGCGGCGTCGAGCGGTTCTATCAGCATCTGCTGCACCGACGTGACGGCAGGCAGTGCCCGAGCGAGCGCCTTGCGGCCTGACGGAGTGATGCGCACCAGCCTGACCCGCCGGTCGGCGCGCGAGGCCGAGCGTACGAGCCAGCCCCGCGATTCGAGGCGGCCGATCACGCCGCCGATGGTGGCGCGGTCATAGCCGATCAGCGCGCTCAAGCGCGCCTGGTCGATACGCGGCTTGTACGCAACGGCCGCCAGCGCGGCGAACTGGACCGGCGTCATGTCGAGACCGACGCGGGCGAAAAAAAGCTTGACCGCGACCTGCTGCAGCCTGCGGATGAAGTGGCCGGGCATGTGGTGGATGACGAGATTGCTCGCCCGCGGATCGGCGTAGCTGACGTTCCGGCTGCGCACGGCGGCGCTCCGCGGCGGATTCAAGCCAGGCATTTTTCGACCGTCCAGCCGTAGAGCCATTCGAGCGCATCGTAATAGCGTTCCGGCGTGCGGCCGGTCCACAGCGAATTGCGCACCAACCGCTCGACGCCTTTGGCGTGATAGATCCGCCCCATTTCGCGCGCCGAAATGATAAGCCGGGCGCCGCGCACGACGCGCCTGGATTCGTAGAGGCGGAACGCGGGCTCGAGCTCGCCTTCGCAGGCCTTCAGCGCCTCGCGCAAGGTCACCGCATCCTCGAGCGCGATACACGCGCCCTGCGCCAGGTACTGCAGCATCGGGTGGGCGGCGTCGCCCAGCAGCGTCGCCCGCCCTTCGCCCCAGCGGTCGACCGGATCGCGGTCGGCGGTCGACCAGCGCTTCCACGAGGTCGGCTTGTCGAGCAGCTGCCGCGGCCGTTCGCAGATCTCGGTGAAGTACGACGTGACCTCGTCGCGCGAACCCTCGCGCACGCCCCATTCCTCCTGCTGACGGCTGTGGAACGTGACGACGATGTTGTACTGCTCGCCGCCGCGCAGCGGGTAATGGACGAGGTGGCAGTTCGGGCCGACCCAGATCGCCGCCGCGTTCCAGCGCAGGTCCGCGGGCATGTCCGCGCGCGGGACGACCGCCCGATAGACGACGTGCCCCGAGACGCGGTGCGCGTCGCCGAGCAGACGCTCGCGCACGATCGAGTGCACGCCGTCACAGCCGATGACCGCTGCGCCTTCGTGGGTGTCACCGTTGGCGTCGAGCAGCCGCACGCGATGCGGTTCGATGTCGACCCGCACGATGCGCGCCGAGGTGCGGACCGCAATATCCGGGGCGAGCAGAACTTCTTCGTAGATCGACTGGTGAATGTCGGCGCGGTGGATGACCGCGTACGGGTTGTTGAAGCGCCGGCGGAACGCTTCGCCGACCGGCACACGCGCGACCTCGTTGCCGTCGATCGCGTCCATCATCACCAGCTCGTCGGTGTACACCGCGCGCTTGCGCGCGCGCTCGCCGACACCGAGCGCGTCCATCGCGGCGAAACCGTTGGGACCGAGCTGCAGGCCGGCGCCGATCTCCCCGATCTGGCCGGACTGCTCGAAGAGCTCGACGGCAAACCCGCTCTGGCTCAACGCCAGCGCGACGGCCATGCCTCCGATGCCGCCGCCGACGACGAGCACCGGTGCCGACCGGCCGGGGCGCGCGCTCATTGCGGCAATCGCATCAATGCTGCTCGTACACGCCGAGCTTGCGCTGCAGCGGCGATTCGTCGGCGCTGACCAGATACAAGGGCGCGCGGCTCGAGCGGTTTGCAAGGCGGACGGTGGCGAGACCCGGCGCACAGAAGGTGTCGGCATGCTCGAACGCGATCGCCGTGTCGTTCACCTGCGCCTCGCCGCTGCCCTCGACGGCGTGGAACACGCGCGCCACCGAGTCGCGGGGGAGAACGACTTCCTCGCCGGGGCGAAGGAGGAGTGCCGTAAACGCGAGCGTGTTCAGGCATGGCCCGCCGGTTTCCGGATTCACGTAAGCGAGCTGCACCGGTCCCGGTTTGCTCGAGCCGGCGAGCGCCTGCAAGGCGTCGCGCGTGCGCCGCCATTCGTAGCGCAGCAGCGGGTACGCTCCCTGCGCACGCTGGCCATGGGTAACGGGCGCGAGGCCGCCCGCGCCATAGCCATAGGCGGCCGGCTGCGCGGTCTGCGACGTCCCTTCGACCGCGTACGAAACGTCGAGGTAGACCATCAAGGGCAGGTCGAGCACGTCGAGCCAGATCACCGGCACGCGGCCGCTGTGACGGTGCTCGTGCCACTGCCCGGTCGGGGTCAGGATCAGATCGCCGGGTTCCATCGCGCAGGCCTCGCCTTCGACCAGCGTGACCGCGCCTTCCCCCTCGACGACGATCCGCGCGGCGTTGGGCGTGTGCCTGTGGCTGGGCGCCGTTTCGCCAGGGAGCACCAGCTGCATGCCGAGGTAGATCGCCGCCGACGCCTGGAGGTTTTCGAGACCGCGGCCGGGATTGGCCAATACGAGCACCCGGCGCTCTGCCTTTTCCATCGGCGTAAGCTCGCCGGCCCGCAACAGCAGCGGCCGGATCGCCGTCCACTGCCAGTGCGCCGGCAGCGTCGCCGTGCGCGGCGCCTGCGGCGGCAGCAGCGCACGCATGCTGGGCCACAGCGGCACCAGCTTGGCGCGGGTGAGCTCCGCGACGTAATCGCGGGGAAGCTCGTCGAGGGTGCCGAGGGTTTTCATGGGGAACAGCCTCCTTGCGCCGCTTCGCGGGGCCGGTTGCGTCCGGCGATGCGGCAAGCGTACTATTTCGTATGCATACATTCAATATGCATGCATACCAACTGCCTGGCCCGGTGCGCCGCTACCCGCGGGATCGCCGGCGGCCTGGAGGAGCCTAGACATGAAACGAGGGAATCGATTCGTCCTGGCCGCGGTGGCCGCGATCGTGATGCTGGCGGGGGACGCCGCCGTCGCCGAGGAAACGGTGCGCATCGGCATCGTCGCCGAGTTCTCCGGCCCGTTCGCCGACTACGGCCAGCAGATCGTCGGAGGAATGAAGACATATCTCAAGCAGAACGGCGAGGTTTTCGGCGGCAGGAAGATCGAGTTGATCACCCGCGACACGACCGGCGCGGCGCCCGACATCGCGAAGCGGCTGGCGCAGGAGCTGGTGACCCGCGACAACGTCGACATTCTCGCCGGCTTCGGGCTGACACCGAACGCCCTCGCGGTGGCGCCGGTCTCCGCCGAAGCGAAAAAGCCGATGGTGATCATGAACGCCGCGACGTCGGTCATCACGACGCGCTCACCGTATATCGTGCGGGTCTCGCACACGCTGCCGCAGGACACGCAGCCGATGGCGCAATGGGCGGCCAAGAACGGCATCAAGCGCGTGTTCACGATGGTGTCCGACTTCGGCCCGGGCATCGACGCCGAGGCCGCGTTCATCAAGGCATTCAAGGCGGCCGGCGGGGAGATTGTCGACAGCGTGCGCTCGCCGCTGTCGAACGTCGACTTCGCGCCGTTCCTGCAGCGGATCAAGGACAGCAAGACCGAAGCGGTGTTCGTCTTTCTGCCGCCGGGAAACCAGACGATCTCATTCATCAAGGGGTACGAAGAGCGCGGCCTGAAGCAGGCGGGAATCAAGCTGATCGCAACCGGCGACCTGACCGACGACGGCGTGCTGCAGGCGATGGGCGAGCCCACGCTGGGCCTGATCACCAGCTTCCATTACTCGGCGGCGCACGATTCGCCCGAGAACAAGGCGTTCATCAAGGCGTACGTGGAGACCAACGGCACGAAGCTCCGCCCGAACTTCATGGCCTGCGCAGGCTACGACGGCATGGCGGCGATCGCCGAGGCGCTGAAAAAGACGGGAGGCTCGGTCGATCCGGACAAGTTCGTCGCGGCTTTGAAGGGGATGCGCCTGATGAGTCCGCGCGGCCAGATCGCGATCGACCCCGACACCCGCGATATCGTGCAGACCGTCTACATACGCCGCGTCGAGCGGGTCGACGGCCTGCTCTACAACATCGAGTTCGACAAGTACCCGGACGTCAAAGACCCGGGCAAACAGAACTAGTGCCGTCAAATCCTGAACGTCGCCTCGAGCTCCGGCGGGAAGATCGCCTCGGGCGTCAGCAGGCGCCGGCACACCCCCTGCTCGAACGCGTAGCGCAGGAACGCATCCAGCGTCGTCCGGTTGGCCTCGACGCCGTATGGCCACGGCTCGCCGCCGAACAGCTCGCGCGCGAGCCGCAGCTCGTCCGGTATCCACAGCAGCGGGAAGAACGACGCGGTCAGGTCCGCGGCGCGCCGGAGGCTGCGCATCCTCGCTTCGTTGAAGGCCGTGTAAAGATTCATTGCCAGCCAGCGGTCGCGCTCGTAGATTTCGCGCCGCAGCGCGACCACGTGCATGATGGGCAAGATGCCGGTCTTTCGTACATACGCGAGCTCGACGTCGCGATAGTCGGCAAACAGCCGGCGCACGCGGACATCGCCCGCGATGATGGGCGCCGGCGGACGCGCGGAGAGGACTGCGTCGAGATCGCCGGCCAGCAGCATGTCCGAAAGCGAGCGGTCGGGTACGACGCTCAGGCGAAAGTTTGCAGGGAGATCGAGCGCTACCTTTTCTTGCCGCCCCGGCTCGTTCACGCCGGCCTGATGCCAGTGGATAGAGGCCAGATCGACGGCGTACTCGTGCGCCAGCAAGCCGCGCGAATAGATGGCAGCGGTCTGCGCCCATTCGGGCACGCCGACGCGCTTGCCCCCCAGCTGCTCGGGACGGTCGATGCCTCCGTCGCTGCGGACATAAATCGACGAGTGACGGAATACGCGGGATGGAAATATAGGCAGCGCGACAAAACGCCTGTCGTCCTGCGCCGCCAGCGCGGCGATCTTGGCGAACGATACTTCGGAGACATCGAATTCGCCGCGCAGCAAAAAGCGGTAGAACATCTCCTCGACCGGCAGGCGCAGCACGTTGAGATCAACGCCCGCGACCGGCACCGTGCCGTCGAAGAGGTCGCGCACGTGGTCGTATTCGCCGATCGCGAGCGTGAGCGGGACCTTTGCCATGAGCGCAGTCGACCCGTGACTCAATCGAGCCTGATGCCGATCGTCTTGACGATCTTGCCGTACTTGTCGTAATCGCGCCGGATAAGGGCGACGAATTCGTCGGGCGTCGTCACAAAAGGCTCGACCCCGCCGGCCGAATTGAGCTTCTGTATTACATCCGGCGTCGCCAGAGCCTTGTCGACGGCGGCGCGCAGCGGAACAAGGACCGATCCGGGCGTGCCGGCCGGCGCAAACAACGCGAGCCAGATCGTGACCTCGTAACCCGGATAGAACTCGGCGATCGTCGGCAGGTCGGGATATTCGGGCGAGCGCTTCGTGCCCGTGACCGCCAGCGCCCGCAGCTTGCCGGCCTTGATCTGCGCCGACGTCGACGTGCCGGCGAACATCGCGGCCGTGTCGCCGGCGACGGTCGCCATCGTCGCGGGCGCACCGCCCTTGAACGGCACGTGCAGCATATCGATCCCGGCCCGCTGTTTCAGTATTTCCATCGACAGATGATGCTGGCTGCCGTTGCCCCCGGAGGCGTAGGGCAGCGGCGGTGTCGTACGTCGCGCGTATTCGATGAATTCCTGGAAATTCTTCACTGGCAGCGACGGGTTCACGGCGAGCACGAACTGGTTCGCGGCCAGAGTCGAGACCGGCACGAGATCCTTGAGCGGATCGAACGGCATCTTGGCGTACAAGTGCGGATTGATCGCGACCAGGCTGTCCTGGCCCAGCAACAGCGTGTAGCCGTCGGGCGCCGACTTCGCGACCAGGTCGCCGGCGATGTTGCCATTCGAGCCCGCATGATTGTCGACGACGACCGGGACGGCGAGAATCTCGGATAGCTTCTGGCCGACGACGCGCGCGACAATATCGGGAGCGCCGCCGGGCGGGATCGGCACGATCACCCTGATCGGGCGCGACGGATATTGGGCGTGCGCCGCGGAGGTCGCCAGCAGCAGCAGGCAGGCCGCGAACAGGTGCAGCAATCTCGCCGTCATCGCCCATTTTTTCGCATATCATGAGGAATTGCAACGACACACTCGCAACCGATGACGCCCGCCGATCGCACGCTGATTGACAAACTGGTTCTCGCCAATCGCATTCTGTACCGGCAGGGTGTGGTCGACGGCTTCGGGCACGTCAGCGTTCGCCACGATCAGTCGCCCGATCATTTCCTGCTGGCGCGCAACATGGCGCCGGCCCTGGTCCGGCGCGAGGATATCGTCACCTTCGACCTCGACGGCGCGGCGCTCGACGCAGCCGGGAGGCGCGTGTATCTCGAGCGCTTCATCCACGGCGAAATCTATCGCGCGCGTCCCGATGTGCAGGCGGTCGTGCACAGCCATTCGCCCAACGTCATCCCGTTCGGCGTCACGGGGACGCCGCTGCAGCCGGTCTTCCACATGAGCGGGTTTCTGGCGGAAGGCAGCGCGCTGTTCGAGATTCGCGACGTTGCCGGCGATACCGACATGCTGATCAGCAATGGGAGCCTCGGCGCCGCGCTCGCCACCGCGCTCGGTTCGCGCTCGGCGGTGCTGATGCGCGGGCACGGATCGACGGTCATCGGCGCTTCGCTCGAGCAGGCGGTGTACCGGGCGATCTACGCCGAGGTCAACGCCCGATTACAGACGCAGGCGAAGCAGCTGGGCGAAGTCACCTATCTCAACCCGGCGGAGGCCGCCAAGGCGGCCGCGATCAACGACACCCAACTGCCGCGCGTGTGGGAGCTGTGGGCGCGCGAGATCGGGGCGGTCGAATAGCCGGCTTGAGCCCGGCGGCGGTGCGTCTTCGCTACCTGTTGCCGCGCGCGTAATACTTGAAGAGATCGTCCTGCTGCTGCCTGGTCAGCGGCGCCGCGAGAAACTTCATGCTGACCGCATCGGCCATCGCCTCGTCGAGCCCGGACAGCCGGTCGAGCTGGAGATTGCTCTTCGGGTAGAACCGGTCGCGAACCTCCTTGGCGAGAGTCTCCGGAATGTTGACCCATTCGGCATAGGCTTTCAATGCCGCGGGGTCCGAATACATCCAGTCGAGCGTCTCGCGATAAGCCTGCAGGTAACGGTCGAGCACGTCGCGCCGCTGCTCGGCGACGGCCGCATTGACGATCATCAGCCGGACCGTCTGGTTGCGAAATGCGGCGACATCGCTTTCACGCACGATCAGGCGGATTCGTCCTTGCTGCAGGGCTTCCACGGCGAACGGCGGAGACGACCAGCCGATGTCGACCTGCCCCGACATCGTCTGCGTGAACGTCGATGCCGGGCTCCCGGTCGCGACCGGCTTTGCCTGCACGCCGAATTCGCGGATGAAGGCGAGAACCGCGAGGTTCGTCGACGACCCGGTGGTCGAGTAGGCGATGGTCTTCCCGCCCGCATCCTTGATGCTCTTGATCGGCGACGCAGCCGGCACGTACCAGAACAGATCGTCGGCGCCGGTCATCGAGTTGGCGATGGCGCGAACCGGTGCGCCCTTGGCAAAGGCACCGAGCACCCCGGCGGTCCCCACGCCGATCCCGAGGTCGACGCTGCCCGAAATGACCGCTTGCATCGTTTCCCCGGCGCCCTGCGTGTAGAGCAGCTCGAGCGTCAGCCCGTGCTTTTTGAAGAACCCGGCCTTCTGGCCCAGTTCCGGCGCCGCATTCTCCCAGTTGCCGCGCTGCCCGATCGCGAGTTTGAGCACGTCCTCGGCCGTCGCACCGGTAGTCGCAGATGCGACCGCGACAGCGATGAGCCAGCGAAGCATGGTTGCAAGCTTCATTCGGTTCTCCTCCTGCGGACGTCGGGCGGACATTATCGCCGCAGACGATCGACTTTGTGAACAATCGTCGGGGCGAGGTCCTGCGATCCACGCCGGTCTTGCATCGATGCGACCGATCTACAACAATGCGACGGTGAACGATGACCATTCCCGGCGATGCCAAGCGCGTTATCGATGCCTCGCGGCCGCATGGCTCACCATCTTGTGCATCGCATCCGCCGTTCCTGCGCAGGCCCAGACGACGCAGACGCGATGCCGTTATGTGAACCTCGCAACCCTGCCTATAACGTACACCGGGTTGCATCCGAGTATCCAGGGAACGATCAGCGGATCGCCGGTCACGATGAGCATCGACACCGGCGCCGAGCAGACCGTGCTTACGCGGCAGCTTGCCGAGAGGCTCGGGCTGACGCTTATTCACTCCAACCGTATCGTGCTTGGCTTCAGCGGCACATCGGCCGAGTATCGGACTCGCGTCGATAACATGTCGATCGGGCCGATCCACGGCGACCATCTCAATCTGATGGTGGCGTGGGAGACGGCCTACCTCCAATCCGGCGCCTCGGTCGGCGCCGACTTTCTGCTGCAGCACGATGTCGAAATTTCACTCGCGTCGCGCGAGCTCAAGTTCTTCGAGCCGCTGGAGCCGACGGCCTGCCGCGATGTCTTCCTGGCCTACTGGGACGCCAACGCTGCCGTCGTTGATTTTGCGCCAGGTTCGAGCATTGACCGTCGCCCGACGTTTATCGTCGAGGTCAATGGCCAAAAGCTTCGTGCGATCATCGACTCGGGCGCTCAGATGTCGATGATCGACCTCGCTGCTGCGCGGCGCGCCGGCATTACGCCGCAGACCCCCGGCACCGTTGCAACTCGGTCGCTAGGCGGAGTCGGAACGCACCCGATCGCGAGCTGGATCGCGCCCGTCGACAGCCTCGTGATCGGGACCGAAATGATCAGGAACACGAGCATCGTCATCAGCGATCTATGGAGCTCCGCTCTGGCGGACTCGAACAAAATGCGAACCGCGGCCTTTCTTCGCGAACAGCCGGAGATATTTCTCGGCGCCGATTTTCTGCAGGCTCACCGGGTGTTGATCGCCCTGAGCCAGCGGCGCGTGTACCTTACCTACCTTGGCGGAGAGGTATTTCGCGCACCATCCGCAGAAGGGGCGAAGCCGGCACCTTCTCGACCCAAGCCCTGAACCCTCGGTGCGTCAACAGCCGCACCGCATCGGACCGACCATCCGCTCTGGGGGGTCGTCGACGTGTACGCCGCCACGATCCCCCCGCCTACCGCCATGGAAATGGGCGGATCGGGCGACACGCTCGCGGAATAGTTGGACAATGGCACTTCCGACGTTTTCTGTTCCCTGCGAGAGGAGTCCGGCCCATGAGACTGCTTGCCTTGAAGTCGATCGCGATCGCGTCGTTCGGCGCATGTCTTTCGGGCGTCGCGTGGGCTGACATGGGAGTGCCGGAAGTTCCCGAGAATCTGAAGGTGCCAGCAACGCAGATGCTGGCCGTGAGCGTTGAGGCTCGCGGCGTCCAGATCTATGAATGCAGCGCCAGCAAGACCGATCCGGCGCGCTTCGAGTGGACGCTCAAGGCTCCGGAAGCCGAGCTGTTCGACAAGGCCGGCAAAAGGATAGGCAAGCACTACGCGGGACCGACGTGGGAATCCGACGACGGGAGCAAAGTCGTCGGCGTAGTCAAAGCACGCTATGACGGTCCCGATGCCAACGCCATTCCGTGGCTGTTGCTGAGCGCAGCATCCGCGGAGGGAAACGGCATCTTCGGCAAGACGCAAAGCGTCCAGCGCTTGCAGACCGTCGGCGGAAAAGCGCCTGCAGATGGGTGCAGTCAAGCGCAGCCGGGCAAGGTCGTGCGGGTGGACTATCGCGCAACCTATAACTTTTATGTAGCCAGGCCCTGAGTAGCGTCTTCGGGGCAGGCAGGCCGCGCTTACCGCCGGTCGGCAGATTTCGATCGATTGACCGCGGCGGGCTCGCCTTCGATAAGAACCCATGCGCTCGCCGCGCTCGCGAGCGCGAGTGCGGCGCAGAGCAGCATGATCGCTCGAAATCCGGTGACGAACGCTTGTGCGATCGCTTGTCCCGCCGTTGCCTTGTCAGCGGCAGCGATGCTGTCCGGCAGTTCGATGGCGGCGAGCTTGTCCCGCTGCCGCTCGACCGCCTCGATCGTCTGCGGCGCGAGTGCCGCCCGCTCGAGGTGGGTGTGCAGGCCGCGGTCGAACATCGAGGTCATGATCAGACCGAACAAGGCGACGGAGAGCAGCGAGGCGACGCGCGATGCAGCGTTGTTGATTCCCGACGCGGCGCCGGAAAACCTGGCGTCGACCGAATTCATCACCGTCGTCGTCAGCGGCGCAACGCTGATCGACATGCCAAGACCGAGCACGACGATGGCCGGGAAGAATGTGAGCCAGTAGCTTCCGCCGGTGCCGGGAATCGCGAACAGCGCGAAGCCGCAGGCCGCAATCGCCGGGCCGAGGACCAGCGGCGCCTTTGCGCCGAAACGGTCGACCAGGCCCCCGGACCACCGCGACAGCAACGACAGCAAAAGGATCAGCGGAAGCATCGCAGCGCCCGCGGCGGTCGTCGAGTAGCCCTGCACCTGGATCAGGTTCAGAGGAACGAAAAACAGGCTTCCGCCGAGCGCGCCGTAGAGCAGGAACGTGAGCAGATTCGCGCCGGTAAAGGTGCTCGAGCGGAAAAGTCGCGTCGGCATCATCGGAGCCTCTTGGCGGATTTCCACCGCGATAAACGCCGCGAGCGCCGCGACGCCCAGCAGTAGCGAAGCGAGGATACGCGGTTGTGACCAACCGGCGCTCGACGATTCGATCAGGCCGTAGACGACGCCGCCCAGCCCGAGCGTGACCAGCAGCGCGCCCAGCCAGTCGAGCCTTCCCTGCGCGTCGGCGTTGCGGCTTTCGGGCACGTGCCGCAACGCGATGGCGATGACCGCGGCGGCCAAGGGCAGGTTGATGAAAAATACGGCGCGCCACGACACGTGATCGATCAACCAGCCGCCCAGCACCGGCCCGAGTGCGGCGGTGATCGCGGTGGCGCCGGACCAGGTCCCGATGGCCTTGCCGCGATCGTG
>DATASF010000178.1:0-10244 GCA_036269335.1 Casimicrobiaceae bacterium | reverse complement strand
CGCGGGCAGCTACGATTTCGGTGTCGCTCGCGTCGCGCTGATGTGGGAGCACCTGAAGTACGAAACGCCGAGCGGCGACCTGAAGCGCGACATGTGGGCCATTTCCAGCACGATCCCGATGGGCGGCGGCTATTGGTACCTTTATTACGGCAAGGCCGGCGACGGCAAGGGTGGCGCGTCCGACAGCGAATCGCGCATCAACTCGCTGGTTCATGGGTCCAATTCTGGGTCGAGCAACTTCGAAGTCGCCTACCGCTACGACTTGTCGAAGCGGACCAGCGTGAACGCCGGCTATGTGAGGATCCAGAACAAGGACCGCGCGAACTACACGTTCAACGTCAACGGGTATGCCGTTTCCCCTGGCGGCGATCCGAGCGCCTTCGTGCTGGGCTTCATCCACAATTTCTAATCGGTTCCAGCAACGGTTATTCTGCGTAACTGGCTTTAAAGTGATCACTCGGGCGTCCTCTGGACGCCCGTTTTTTTTCCGCGCCGGGCGCGATATGCTTTTGCGCAGACCCCGGTCCGCCCTGCCCTCATGCCTGATGTCATCGACCAGCTGATTGTCGGATTCGACCGCGCCTTGCGAACGCTGTCGGGGACCGCGTCGGCTGCGCGGCCCAATCCGGCGGGTGCCATTGCCGGCGATGCCCTGACTCCCGAAGAGCGCCGGCATGCGGCGGGCCTGATGCGCGTCAACCATACCGGCGAAGTTTGCGCACAGGCGCTCTACCAGGCCCAGGCGCTGGTGGCGCGCGACCCGGAGGTCAAGCAATGCTTCGCCGCAGCCGCACGCGAGGAGGAAGACCACCTGGCATGGACGCAGGAACGCCTGTCCGAGCTCGGTGACCGCACGAGCTTCGCCAATCCGCTGTGGTACGCGGGATCGTTTGCGATCGGACTCGCAGCCGGGCTCGCCGGCGACCGCAGCAATCTCGGCTTCGTCGTCGAAACCGAGCGCCAGGTCGAGGAGCACCTGTCCTCGCACATCGATCAGCTGCCGGCCGGCGATGTGCGGAGCCGTGCGATCGTCGCCGCGATGCGTGATGACGAGATCCGGCACGGCATGGCCGCGAGCGCCGCCGGGGCACGCGAGCTTCCGCTGCCGCTGCGGGTAATGATGCGCGCGACCGCAAGGCTGATGACGCTCACCGCCTATCGCATCTGAGTCGGGTTGCAAGGCGCCTGCGGTACACTTCGATCATTTGTTTCGCCTGCGGAAAGACATGGTGATCGATGCGCCGAAGCGTGCGCAGACCGGAGAGCGCCTTGCGTGATCGCGGGGCGCTGTTGCTGCTGGTCGCGGGTGTCGTTCTGTCGCCGCTTGCCCAGGCGCAATTTGTCAACGTCAGCCTCTACGGCAATCTGAATCTCAACGTGGAGGTGGTCAACGGCACGCTCGGTGACGGCACCAATCCGTCGGTCGCGCGTGTGTCGAGCAACTCGTCCCGCTTCGGTTTGCGCGGCCATGAATACCTGGGCCAAGGTCTGGTCGCCATCTTTCAGCTCGAGTCGTCGGTCCTGGGCGACACCGGCGGCGCGGCTCTTGCCACACGCGAAACCTATGTCGGTCTTCAAGGCGACTGGGGCACGATCAAGGTCGGCAATTTCCTGACCCCATATGACGACATCCACACCATATTCGGCAATACCCCGACGTTGACGACGTCGATCCTTTCGACCGCGGCCCTGTGGGCGCAAGGCGCATTGGGCAAGCCCGACGGCGGATTCGACGCGCGGCTCGGCAACTCGATCCGCTACGAGACGCCGCCGCTCGAGGGCTTTTCCGCGGCGCTGCAGTTCGCAGCCAGAGATACGTCAGGCGATCCGAACGGCGGCGACAACGGCGACCGGCTGTCGGAGTTGAGGCACGCGAACGTCATCTCCGCGGGCGCGTTCTACACCAAAGGGCCCCTCGACCTGGGTATCGCCTACGAGCGGAATTACCGGATTCGCCCCACCGGGCCGACGGACGATGCCTTGTCGATCACCGGCGGCTACGATTTCGGCACGATCACCAGCAATGTCGGCCTGCGCCTGGCCGGCGTCTACGAGCGGCTCAAATACGACACGCCGACCGGAACCTTGACGCGCGACTTCTACGGTCTGTCCGGTACGCTCGCGGTCGGCGACGGAAACTTCTATGCGTTCTGGGGCAAGGCTGCCGATGGCGGTGGGAGCGCGGTCGAGGGCACGACGATCGGAGCGCTGGTCAAGGGCCCGGACACCTCGAGCCAGCAATGGGAATTGTCGTACAGCTATAACCTGTCGCTGCGCACGATGCTCTACGCCGGATGGGTGAAAATCGATAACCGCGCGAACGCCGCCTATTCGTTCAACATCAATCCCTACCCGGTCGCGCCGGGCGCGCGGCCCACCGG
This sequence comes from Casimicrobiaceae bacterium, assembly GCA_036269335.1. Classification (GTDB taxonomy): domain Bacteria; phylum Pseudomonadota; class Gammaproteobacteria; order Burkholderiales; family Casimicrobiaceae; genus PALSA-1003. The sequence continues at coordinate 7,863 of DATASF010000178.1, read as the reverse complement.
TATCGTGCTCGGCGTCGCGCATTTCTTCTGAGGTCCGCGGCGAGATTTCTTCTGCCGCGGCGGCTCGCCGGGTCAGCGGTTTTCGCCCTCGTTCGTTTTTTCCCACGAGCGCAGGGCTTCGAGCCGCGCCTTCCTGATCCGCTCCGGCAGGTCGGAGGCGTCGCGATGCGCCGCCGCGATGGCGCCGGCATCGACACCGCGCACCACTGCAAGGGCCGCACGAAGCCGCTCTGCCGGGGCATACCTTTCGCGCTCGCGCCCGGGGCGGGACAACGCATCGGCGGCGCAGGCGCGCAGAAGGCCGTCGAGGCGTTCCGGCCGGCGCAAGGCGTCGGCCGCGAGCAGCAGGTCGAGCACAGTCGCGGCGCGAAGCTCCTGCGCGCGATGCACGTTGCCGTGATAACGGGCGACCAGGCGCGCGAGCTCGCTGCAGTCGGCCGGGACGCGCAGGCGCTCGCTCAGCTGCTGCGCCAGGGCGACGCTGCGTGCCTCGTGCGCGATGTGTCGCGGCCAGTTCGCGCGTTCTGTCGTCGCCTTGCCCAGGTCATGAGTGAGCACCGCGTAGCGCACCGGCAGCGGGTCGCCGGCGGCAGCCGAGAAATCCAGCGCCTGCATCAGGTGCACACCCGTGTCGAGCTCAGGGTGATGGAGCGGAGGCTGCGGCACGCCGAACAGCGCATCGACCTCGGGCAACAGCTGCCCGAGCGCGCCGCTGCGGCGGAGGACTTCGAAAAAAAGCGACGGACGCGCTTCCATCAGCGCCCTGGCGAGCTCCTGCCAGACGCGCTCGGCGGTCAAGGTCGAGAGCTCCCCGCCGACGGCGATCTCGCGCATCAGCGCTTCGGTCTCCGGCGCAACGCTGAAGCCGAACCGCGCTGCGAAGCGCGCGACGCGCAGGACGCGCAGCGGATCCTCGGCGAATGCCGGGCTGACATGGCGCAGGATCCCGGCGCGCAAGTCGGCGACACCGCCATACGGATCGATCAGGGTCCCATCGTCGTCGCGCGCGATCGCGTTGATCGTCAGGTCGCGCCGCGCGAGATCCGCCTCGAGGGTCACATCGGGCGTCGTGTGAAAAACGAAGCCGCGATAGCCTCGGCCGCTCTTCCGCTCGGTCCGCGCCAGCGCATACTCGTCGTTGGTCTGCGGATGCAGAAAAACGGGAAAGTCGCTGCCGACCGGTCGGTAGCCCGCGGCCAGCATCTGTTCGGGCGTGGCGCCGACTACGACGAAATCGCGATCGACCATCGCGCGGCCGAGAAGCTCGTCGCGCACCGAGCCGCCGACGCGGTAGACCTTCACGGTTTGTGCCTGGCCCTAAGCGTCGCGGTGCGAGCGGATGCGGACGTAGCGGCTTGTCGGCGCCGCGGCAGCGATATACGTCGGCGCGATCGCCTCGAGTGCGACCGGAGGTCCCCCCAGCAGCGGCGGAAACGGGCAGTCGCAGACGCTGTCGCGCTGCATCGAAGCCAGATTGTCGCGGCTCATCAGCTTGCCGGGCAGCCGTTCGAGCACGCTGGCCTGCAGTTTCGAAAGCCCGGGCCCGAGCGCAACGATCGGCCGGCGGTGGCCGGTAAGCTCGCCGACGTAGGCGACCAGCTCGCGCAGCGTGTAGACCTTCGGGCCGCACAACGGGTACCGCTGGCCGTGGGTCTCGTCGTCGCCGAGCGCGCGCACACAGGCGTACGCCACGTCGTCGACCGCGACCGGCTGGAAGCGCGCCTCGGCGCATGCCAGCGCGATCACCGGCAGCAGATGTTGCAGCTTGGCGAACAGGTTGAGAAACGAATCTTCGCGCCCGACGATGATCGACGGCTGGAAAATCGTCCATTGCAGCCCGGACGCGGCGACCAGCACCTCGGCCTCACCCTTGCTGCGCAGATAGCGGCTCGGCCCTTGCGGATCAGCGTTGAGCGCGCTCATGTGCAGCAGGCGCGGGACGCCGTGGTCGCGGCACGCGGCGATCAGCTTGCGCGGCAGCTCGATGTGAACCCGATCGAAGTCGCCAGGCCGCGATTCGTTGAGGATGCCGACCAGATTGACCGCAGCCGCGGCGCCTCGAACCAGGCGAGAGAGCGTCACGGGGTCGTGTACGTCGGCCTCGATCACGTCGACGGTCGGCAGGAGGATCAGGTGCCGGGCTCGCTCGCGGCTGCGGGTCGGGACGACCACGCGGTTACCCTGCGCAACCAGGCGCGAGACCAGATGCCGGCCCACAAAGCCGCTGCCGCCGAGAACGACGATGGCTCCGTCGTTCATGGCAGCGAGCGATCGGCCGAAGCCACCGGCGAGCCCGCCGTCGCGCCGCGCGGCGTGACGATGCCGAGCCGGTCGGTGAGCGTGACATACGGTAGCCCGAGCTGCGCCTGGTAGAACATCGCGTTGGCCATCACTTTCTTGACGTAGTCACGGGTCTCGTTGAACGGGATCGTCTCGGCGTAGATCGCCCCTTCGAGCGGCGCGGCGCCACGCCAGCTCTGGGCGCGTCCAGGCCCGGCGTTGTACGCCGCGGTAGCGAGCACCGGCAGGCCGTCGAGCCGGTCGAGCACGTGACGAAGGTAGTAGGTGCCGAACCGGGCATTGATTTCCGGCTGCTCGAGCTGAGTGATCCGATAGTCGGTGCGATGGGTTTGCTGGGCGATCCAGCGTGCGGTCGGCGCCATCAGCTGCATCAGGCCGATCGCGCCTGCGCTGGAGATGACATCGGCGGCGAAGCGGCTTTCCTGCCGCGTGAGCCCGAACACCCAGGCCTCGTCGAGGTCCATTTCCCGCACCGCCGCGCCGATCGCTTCGCGGTAAGGCGTCTGGTAGCGCAAGCCGAAATCGTGGCGTCGTTGCGTCCGGTCCGCGGTGTTGATCGAGCGATCGTACAAGCCGTTCCGGCGCGCGAACTCGCTGGCGAGCAAGAGCGACCGGTCGTCGATGCCGCGCACGACGTACGTCCATTCGCGCTGCGCTTCGGGACGCATGCCGAGCGAAGCAAGGCGAAGCACACGCTGCACGGCCGGACGCGCGCCGAACGCGGCGAGCGCCTCGTCGTCGACCGGCAGGGGCTCGCTGACCGGCATGATCGAAGCTCCGATCGCGTCCGCGGCGAGAAACCCGTAGAAATGCGGCTCGGCGGCCAGGCTGCCGAACAGCCGGAGCGCGTCCTCCTTGCGCGATTGCGCCTCGAACGCTCGCGCTTTCCAGTAACGCCACGCCTGCTCCTGCGCCTGGGCTTCCGGCATCGCGTCGATCGCGCGCGCGACATCGTGCCAGGCAAGCGCGCGCAGCGCCGCGCGCACCCGCCATTCGCGCTGCCCCTCGTTCAGCGGAGCGTCACCGACGTCGCGATACCAGGCGTTGGCGTCGGGCAGCAGCTGCCTCGCCGCGCTGTATGCGACCAGCAGATTGCCGTAGCGCCGGTCGGCCTCGGGCAGGCGTGCGCGCCAGCGCGTCCAGGCGCGATGCGCGGCGTCGGCGTCGCTTCTGGCGACCCGGTCGAGTGCGTACAGCGCCATCTCGCGGCCGCTACGCGAGCCGAACCGGAAGTCGCCTTTGGCCAGCGCGGGCCCGGAATTGCGCTCGACTCGATCGTAGTCGGATGCCGCTGGGCGCTCGCCGGCCGGAAGCTCGCCGACGAGCCGCGCGGCGAGCCGAAAATTGCCCGCCTCGTGCGCCAGCCGGAAGCGGCTCCAGATGTCGTCCGGAGTGATCCGACCCGTCGCCTCCAGTTCCGTGAACAGCGGCTGGCACGCGTCGGGCTGGTCGCGGCCGCTGAACCAGTATTGCCGCGCGTCCGCCAACGCTCCTTCGCGATTCGCCTCGCGGCGCCACTGCAGGGCAAAGCAAGCGAGCTCGGTATCTTCGCCGCTGCGCTTCGGATAGTCGGCGGCAAACTCGCTCCAGAGCGCACGCTTGCCAAGCGACTTCAGCCATTCGCCGCGCAGCGTGTCGGCCAGCGGCGTGCCGTCGTTGAGGTCGAGAAACGAGCGCACGCGCTCGGGCGTTGCGTCGTCGAGCCTCAGGCGCAACTGCCAGTAGCCGACATAGGACTCGAGCAAATGGCCTTTCGCCCGAGGCGCGATGCGCTCCAGCGTCGCGGCATCGTTGGCCAGAAACGCGTCGCGCGCCGCAAGAAAATCGGCGTCGGTCGGCTGGGCGCAGAGAGCGACGGCGAACAGGCTGCCGGCGGCGAAAGCCGTACAGCGCAGAAGCGATCCCGGAACAGGCGGCATGAGCATCAGCGCGATTATCGCCTATTGCCGGGCTTCGTCGACGGCCGGATAGCCGATGCGGCGTCGGCAAGGCGCGCCGTTGCCGATGGTAAAATCGCCATCTGCCGGCAGCGACCCGCCGCGAAGCGAAGGACCAGAGATGGCTCGACAGCAGAAGTCCGTTCAGGTCGGCGTGGTCATGGGCAGCGAAAGCGATTGGGACGTGATGCAGCATGCCGTTGCGCAGCTCGCGGCGTTCGGCGTCACGCACGAAGCCAGAGTCGTGTCCGCTCATCGCACGCCCGACGCGATGTTTGCCTATGCGAGCGGCGCGGCGGCGCGCGGACTGGCGTGCATCATCGCCGGCGCCGGGGGCGCTGCGCACCTGCCGGGAATGCTCGCCGCCAAGACGACGCTGCCGGTGCTCGGCGTTCCGATACCCACGCGACATCTGAACGGCAGGGATTCGCTGCTCTCCATCGTGCAGATGCCCAAGGGAGTGCCGGTGGCGACTTTCGCGATCGGCGAAGCGGGCGCTGCGAACGCGGCGCTGTTCGCCGTCGCCATGCTCGCGCGCGGTAACGCTTCGCTCGCCAGGAAGCTCGCCGCGTTCCGCGCCGCGCAAACCACGGCCACCGGCGCGATGACGCTGCCGCCGAAGCTCCGCGCGAAGTGATCGCCCCGGGCTCATGGCTCGGGCTGCTCGGTGGAGGACAGCTGGGCAGGATGTTCTGCATGGCCGCGCAGAGCATGGGCTATCGCGTCGCGGTGCTCGATCCCGGTGACGAGAGCCCGGCGGGATCGGTCGCGGACCGGCACATCCGCGCCCACTACGCCGATCGACTCGGTTTGGCCGCGCTTGCCGAACTGGTCGACGCGGCCACGACCGAATTCGAGAACGTTCCGGCTGCCAGCCTCGAGTATCTCGGACGCAGCGCCCGTGTCACGCCGTCGGCGGACAGCGTCGCCATCGCGCAGGACCGCATCCGCGAAAAGCAGTTTCTCGCGAGCAACGGCTTCGCGGTCGCGCCGTTTGCCGTGCTGGCAATCGACGCCGACGCGCGAGCGATCGACCCGGCGCTGGTGCCCGGCATCGTCAAGAGCGCGCGCTTCGGCTACGACGGCAAAGGCCAGATTCGTGTCGGTAGCGTGGACAGCGTCCCGGCAGCGTTCGCCGCGATGGGCGCTATCCCGTGCGTGCTCGAACGCCTGGTCCCGTTGACATGCGAGCTGTCGGTCATCGTCGCGCGCAACGACCGCGGCGAGGCCGCGACCTGGCCCGTCGCCGAAAACCGTCATCGCGACGGGATCCTCGACTCGACGATAGTTCCGGCGCGCATCGCGCCTGAGCTCGCATCCGAAGCCCGGGAGATCGCGCTCAAGGTCGCCGCAGCGCTCGATTACCGCGGCGTATTGTGCGTCGAGCTGTTTGTCGTCGCCGGCGCTGCCCTGCTGATCAACGAAATCGCGCCGCGCCCGCACAACAGCGGGCACTACACGATCGACGCCTGCGTCACCTCGCAGTTCGAGCAGCAGGTGCGCATCCTCGCCGATCTTCCGCTCGGCGACACGCGGCCGCATGGGCCGGCGGTCATGGTCAACCTGCTCGGCGACATCTGGTTCGACGCGGATTCCGGCACCCCGGACGCCGGTCGGCGCGAGCCCGACTGGCGCGCGGTGCTCGAAATCCCCGAGGCCAAGCTGCACCTGTATGGCAAGGACGAGGCGCGCCGGGGCCGGAAGATGGGCCACGTAACCTGCGTCGCGCCGACGCTCGATCGGGCACTCGCCGCGGCTCGCGCGATCCGGCGGCAGCTTCGGATCCCCGGCGACGGCGGGCTATGACCGCGCCGCTTGCCGGTGTGCGGGTGCTCGACTTTTCCCGGCTGCTGCCCGGTCCGGTGTGCACTTTGCACCTGGCCGACCTCGGCGCGGACGTGATCAAGGTCGAGGACACCGGCGCCGGCGATTACGCGCGCTCGCTCGGCCTCGCTCCGACCGGCGACGGGCGCGCGCCGTCGGGGGCACCGTCGGCGTTTTTCCGCATGGTCAATCGCAACAAGCGCAGCCTTGCGCTGGACCTCAAGTCGCCTTTCGGCCGCGACGCGTTCCTTCGGCTGGCACGACACGCCGACGTGATCGTCGAGAGCTTCCGTCCGGGCGTGGTCGACCGGCTCGGCGTCGGGTACGCCGCGGTGGCCGCGCTCAATCCGCGGATCGTCTACTGCTCGATCACCGGCTACGGCCAGACCGGTCCATACCGGGACCGACCCGGCCATGACATCAACTATCTGGGGTATGCCGGCGTCCTCGACCAGACCGGAACCGCCGGCGAGCCGCCGGGCCTGTCGAATCTGCAGGTGGCCGACCTCCTGGGCGGCGCGATGAACGCATCGACGGGCATTCTCGCCGCGCTGCTTGGCGCGTCGCGCACCGGCACCGGCGCGCACGTCGATGTGGCGATGACCGAGGGCTCGCTGGCGCACAACATCTTCGCGCTGCATGCGGTCGAGACGTTCGGCCACGCGCGGCCGCGGGGCGACGACCTCCTGACCGGCGGCGTGCCCTGCTACGGGGTCTACGCGACGCAGGATGACCGTTACCTGGCCGTCGGTGCGCTCGAGGAAAAATTCTGGCGCGCGCTGTGCGAGGCGCTCGATCGTCCGGATCTCGTCGCCGGACAGCTGTCAACCGGGCATGCCGGCGCGGTGGTCAGGCAAGAGCTCGCGGCAATTTTCGCGCAGCAAACCCAGGCGCACTGGATCGGGCGGCTCGCCGGCATCGACTGCTGCGTCACGCCGGTGCTGTCGCTCGACGAGGCGCTGGCCGACCCGCAGGTGCTCGCGCGCGACATGATCGTCAGCGGCGCCGATGGCATCCGGCAATACGCACCGCCGTTTCGAATGTCCGGCCACGCGTTCGCGATCGCTCGCCCCGCGCCGGCGCAGGGCGAGCACTCGGCCGAGATCCTGCGCGAGGCGGGCTTCGGCGATGCAGAGATTGCCGCGCTCTCGGCCGACGGGACGATCGCGGGGAACGTCTCGGCAGTTTGACCCCGGGAATCCCCGGTTTCGCCGCCAGCCGTGAGCGTCTGGAGCGGGCCGCTATGTTGGCCAGCGCACCGTCTGCCGCTCCGATCGAGCGTACAAAGGAGTCTGCTCAATCGGGCATACAAGGACTTCCAATGATCGAGAAAGTACTTTTTGTCAGCATGATGGCCGCATCGCTCGGCGGTATCGCGATGCCGGCGGCCGCCGCGGTTTACGTGCAGGTCGGGCCGCCGGAAATGCGTGTCGAGACGGTTCCCGCACCGCGCCGCGGCTATGTCTGGGCGCCCGGCTACTGGAACTGGCGAGGCAATCATCACGTGTGGTCCAGGGGCACCTGGGTGCGTGAGCGCCCCGGATACGCGTATCAGTCGCCGAAGTGGGTGGAACGCGACGGACGCTGGTCGCAGGAGCGCGCGCGCTGGACGCGTGGCGATCGTGACGGCGACGGCGTGCCGAACTCCATGGACCGCCAGCCGGACAACCCGCGCCGCAACTAAAGGCGTGCGTTAGGTGCATGGGCCGGCCGGCGCGCTTGCGCCGGCCGCGTTCATTTGAGAGCCGGGAAAACCATCGTCCCGTGACTGGCGACGTCCCAGCGATGGCCGGGTGCGCCC
>DATASF010000177.1:0-16112 GCA_036269335.1 Casimicrobiaceae bacterium | reverse complement strand
GTCCGGTTGGCGGAAACCTTGCGGATCAGCGCGGCGACGCGATCGACGTCCTCGTGCGTCATACCCGCCGTCGGCTCGTCCAGCAGCAGCATCTCGGGATCCAGCGCCAGGGTCGTGGCTATTTCGAGAGCGCGCTTCCTGCCGTAAGGCAGCTGCACGGCGGTCTGATTCTCGAAGCTGTCGAGGCCGACCGCATGAATCAGCTCACGGGCGCGCGCATCGAACTCGCTCAGCACACCCTCCGAGCGCCAGAAGTCGAGCGAGTGGCCGCGTTTCCTCTGCAACGCTACCCGCACGTTTTCGCGCACGGTCAAATGAGGAAACACCGCCGAGATCTGGAACGAGCGGACGAGTCCCATCCGCGCGATCGCCGCGGGACGCGCCCCGGTGATGTCGGCGCCCTTGTAGAGGATCTGGCCGCGCGTCGGCGTCAGGAAGTGGGTCAGCAGGTTGAAACAGGTGGTCTTGCCGGCGCCGTTGGGTCCGATCAGCGCATGTATGGTGCCGCGCCGCACCTGCAGATCGACGCCATTGACGGCGACGAAACCCTTGAACTCCTTGGTCAGCCCGCGGGTTTCGAGAATGATGTCGTCGGCCATGCACCGTCCGGACACGCGCGCCGCCCGGACCCCTGTCGTTGTGTCGGGCGATTATCCGGGCCGCGATGCCAGTTGGCAATCGAAAGCCGGGCCGCAGCGATTCGAGCTCCAGCCGGCCCGCGGGTCGACTCTACTCGTCCCAGCGCGGCTTGCGTTTGGCGACGAAAGCCGCCACACCTTCCTGCGCATCGGCGCCCAGCATGTTCTGCGTGATGACCTCGGCGGCGTGCGCGTAGGCGTCGACGAGGTTCTGCTCGAGCTGCTCGTAGAAGAACTTCTTGCCGGCGGCAAGCACGCGGCGCGGCTTGCCCATCAGCACCCGTGCCAGCGACGCGACCTCGGCGTCGAGCTCTCCGGGCGGTGCGACGCGATTGACCAGGCCCCAGGCCAGCGCCGTGGGGGCGTCGATGAATTCGCCGGTCATCACCATCTCGAACGCCCGCTTGGCAGCGATGTTGCGCGACACCGGCACGCCGGGCGTCGCGCAAAAGAGTCCGAAGTCGATGCCCGAAGTGGCAAAGCGGGCGTCGGCGGCGGCGACCGCCATGTCGGCGCCGGCGACCAGCTGGCACCCGGCGGCTGTCGCGATGCCATGCACCTTCGCGATCACCGGCTGCGGCAGGCGGCGCAGGCTGAGCATGACGTCGCAGCAGCTCCTGAACAGGCCGCCGATGAACTCCTCGGTCGAGTTGGCCAGCATTTCCTTCAGGTCGTGGCCCGGGGAGAAGGCGCGACCGGCGCCGGCCAGCACGACGACGCGCACCGAGTCGTCCTGTCCGATCGCGTCGAGCGCGGCCTGCAGCTCGCCGAGCATCGCGCGGTTGATCGCGTTGTACTGGGCCGGCCGGTTCAAAGTCAGCGTGGCGACGCCGCCAGCATCGGTGCGCAGCACCGTGGCCGCGGCGCGGGATTCGAATGGAGGGGGATTCATCGGGAGCCCTACTCGATTGCGCTGGTCGAACGGACGCGCTCGCGCAGCACGAATTTCTGGATCTTGCCGGTCGAGGTCTTGGGCAACTCGCCGAAGACCACGCGCTTCGGCGCCTTGAAGCGCGCCAGGTGCGTGCGGCAGTGCTCGATCAGCTCGGCCTCGGTGACGCTCGCGCCCGCCTTGATCTCGACGAACGCGCAAGGCGTCTCGCCCCACTTCGGGTCGGGCTGCGCCACGACCGCGGCGGCCAGCACCGCGGGGTGGCGGTAGAGCACGTCCTCGACTTCGATCGAGCTGATGTTCTCGCCGCCCGAGATGATGACGTCCTTCGAGCGGTCCTTGATCTTGACGTAGCCATCGGGCTGCAGCACCGCCAGATCGCCGGAATGAAACCAGCCGCCGGCGAACGCCTCTTCGGTGGCCGCCGCGTTCTTCAGGTAGCCCTTCATCGTGATGTTGCCGCGAAACATGATCTCGCCCATGGCTTCGCCGTCGCGCGGGACCTCGGTCATCGTCTCGGGGTCCATCACCGTCATGCCTTCCTCGCAGGTATAGCGCACGCCCTGACGACCGTTGCGCTCTGCCTGCGCGCCGACGTCGAGCGCGCTCCACTCCGCATGCTTGGCGCACACCGAGGCCGGGCCGTAGGTCTCGGTCAGGCCGTAGACGTGCGTGATATCGAATCCCATCAGCTGCATGCCTTCGATCACCGACGCCGGCGGCGCCGCCGCCGCGACCAGGCAGCTGACCTGGTGCGTGATCCCCTGCTTCCACTCCGGCGGCGCATTGATCAGCATCGCGTGCACGATGGGCGCGCCGCAGTAGTGCGTGACGCGGTGCGTTCGAATCGCGTCGAGGACCGGCTTCGCCTCGACCTTGCGCAGGCATACGTTGGTCCCGGCGTTCGCCGCCATCGTCCAGGGAAAGCACCAGCCGTTGCAATGGAACATCGGCAGGGTCCACAAGTAGACCGAATGCCGCGGCATGCCCCAATCGATGATGTTGGACAGCGCATTCAGGTAGGCGCCGCGATGATGATAGACGACGCCCTTCGGATTGCCGGTCGTGCCCGAAGTGTAATTGAGCGCGATCGCCGACCATTCGTCCGCGGGAAGCTGCCATTCGAACTCGGGATCGCCGCCATCGAGGAATGCTTGATAGTCGAGCTGGCCGAGTCTGGCGCCGCCGGGACCGGCCGGATCGGCGATATCGATGACCATCGGCTTTTGCTCGAGCCTTTGCAGCGCCGCGCCGACGACAGGGGCGAATTCGGTGTCGGTCAGCAGCACCTTCGCTTCGCCGTGACCGAGCATGAACGCGATCGCTTCGGCGTCGAGGCGCGTGTTGAGCGTATTGAGCACGCCGCCGCTCATCGGCACGCCGAAATGCGCCTCGATCATTTCGGGTGTGTTCGCCGCCATCACCGCGACGGTCTGGCCGGGCCCGATGCCGGCGCGCACCAGCGCCGAGGCGAGGCGCCGCGAGCGCGCGTACGTTTGTTCCCACGTCAGGCGCCGGTCGCCGTGCACGACGGCGAGCTGCTGCGGATACGTGTAGGCCGTGCGCGCGATGAGCGAGATCGGCGACAGCGACGCGTAATTGGCAGCGTTCTTGTCGAGGCCTTGGTCGTAAGGGCTAGGTTTGGGCATCGCGGACCGTGCGGCATGTTCTGCGAAAACCGCGGCAACATGGTAACCAATCCATCCGAAAACACAATTGCGCCGCGGCGCCGATGTTCGGCGGCAATGCGCCGACCGGCGCCGGCTTGCCCCGCTGCAGCGAATTCACTATGCTGGCCGCTCCCGTACGACGTGACAGGCTTGAGAGCGATGGGCCACCGGTTGTCCAAAATCGTCACCCGGACCGGCGACACCGGATCGACCGGTTTGGGCGACGGCTCGCGCGTGGCTAAGGACTCGCCGCGCATCGAAGCCATCGGAGCGGTCGACGAGCTCAATTCGAACCTCGGCCTGCTCCTGGCCGAAGACGTTCCTCCGGCGGTCGCTCTGGTCCTGGTCGACGTGCAGCACGATCTGTTCGATCTGGGCGGCGAGCTGTCGATTCCCGGCTACAACGCGGTGAGCGACACGCATGTCGAACGGCTCGAATCCGCGGTCGAGCGCTTCAACGCCGATTTGAAGCCGCTGAAGGAATTCATCCTGCCGGCCGGGACGCGCGCCGCCAGCCTCGCGCACGTCGCGCGCACCGTCTGCCGGCGTGCCGAGCGCGCGCTGGTCCGGCTTGCGCAAACCGATGCCGTCGCCGAGCCGGCGCGAAAATATCTGAACCGGCTGTCCGACCTGCTGTTCGTACTGGCGCGGGCGCTCAATCGAAGCGCGGAACGCGAAGACGTGCTGTGGCGCAAGGATCGCCGCCATGCCGGATGATCGCGTGAGCGCGCGGCTCTCCCGCGCCGCTCGCAGCCGCTGATGGCCGCCGATCCCGCGCAGCAGCTCGAGCGCAACGCGCGCCTGATGGAGCTGCTCGCGCGCACGGCGCTGGCCGATCAAGCTGCGTTCGAACAGCTCTACCGCCTGACCTCGCCGCATCTGTATGGCGTCGCAACGCGTATATTGCGTGAATCGGCAGCCGCGGAGGAGGTGCTGCAGGAGAGCTTCGTCAACGTATGGCATCACGCCGGCTCCTACGTCGCGGCCCGGAGCCAGCCTCTGACCTGGCTGACCAGCATCGTGCGCAACCGCTGCCTGGACCGGCTGCGCAAGCACGATGTCGACACGGTAAGCATCGACGATGAGGACCACGCCATGACGATTGCCGATCGAAGCCCGCTGCCGCTGGATCTGTTGTTGAGCGGCGCCGAAGCCGGCGCGGTCAGGCGCTGCGTCGAAGCGCTCGACGCCGGCCAGAAACAGGCGATCGCGCTGGCGTTCTATCAGGGCCTGTCGCATTCGGAGCTCGCGCGCCACCTCAAGCAGCCGCTGGGCACGGTGAAGTCGTGGATCAGGCGCGGATTGGAGCGCCTGAAGACCTGCCTCGATGGCGCCGGCATCGCTCGCTGAGCGCGCACGCGAGACCGACATGGGCCGACCGCGATGAACTACCGCACACCCGAACGCGCCGATGCGCTGGCCGCGCAGTATGTGCTCGGCACGCTGTCGGCACGCGCCCGCGCCCGCTTCGCCCGCCTGGTACGCGGCGATCAGCTCCTCGGCGGTGCGGTTCGGGCGTGGGAGGAACGCCTGTCGCCGCTGGCGGAAAGCGTGCCGCCGGTCGAGCCGCCGGAAAGCGTCTGGACCGGGATCCTCGCCCGCATCGGTCGCGCCGCCGGGTCCGCATCCGAGCGGCACAGCGTCTGGGCGGCAGTCAGCTTGTGGCGCGGGCTTGCGTTGACCGGATTCGCGACGGCGATCGCGCTGGCGCTGGTGTTGCTTTCGCCGCCGCTCGAACGCCCGGCGGCCACGCTGGTCGTCGTTCTCGCCGGGCAGGATGCGAAGCCGGCGCTGGTCGCGTCGGCGGACCGCAACGGGCGCTTGCTGACGGTCAAGGCGATTGCACCGCTTTCGCCCGCCGCCGATCGATCGCTGCAGCTCTGGGCGCTGCCGGCGGCCGGCAACCCGCGGCCGCTGGGGCTCGTGCCAGCGTCCGGCGTCGTGCAGATCGCGCTGCCGGTGGCGGCCGGAACGGCGCTGCAGGACATCCCCGCGCTCGCCGTCAGTCTCGAGCCCCGCGGCGGCTCGCCGACCGGGTTGCCGACGGGTCCGGTGCTCTATTCCGGGCCGGTCGAACGATTGTATTGATCCGACCGGAAATCGCGCTTAGGCCAAGCGCCGTTCAATCCGCCCGCCGCACCCGCTGGTCGATCGCACCGAAGATCGATTGCCCATCGGCGTCGTACATCTCGATGCGCACGCGGTCGCCGAAACGCAGAAACGGCGTGCTGGCCTTGCCTTCGCGCAGCGTTTCGACCGTGCGCTGTTCCGCGATGCAGGCATAGCCGGCGCCACCCTGCGCGACCGGGCGGCCGGGGCCGCCGTCTTCCTTGTTCGATACCGTGCCCGAGCCGACGATGCTGCCCGCCTCGAGCTCGCGCGTCCGGGCCGCGTGCGCGAGGAGGGTCGGAAAATCGAAAGTCATGTCGACGCCGGCGTTCGGCCGGCCGAAGAGCGCGCCGTTGACGAAGGTGAGCAGCGGCAGATGAACCTTGCCGCCGCGCCAGGCCTCACCCAGCTCGTCGGGGGTCACCGCCACCGGCGAGAACGCCGACGCCGGCTTGCTTTGAAAAAAACCGAAGCCCTTGGCCAGCTCGCCGGGAATGAGGTTGCGCAGGCTCACGTCGTTGACCAGCATCAGCAAGCGGATCGACTGCGCTGCGGCTTGGCGGTCGGCGCCCATCGGCACGTCGCCGGTGATCACCGCGACCTCGGCCTCCATGTCGATGCCGAACGCCTCGTCGGCGCAGACGATGTCGTCGCGCGGACCGATGAAGCTGTCGGACCCGCCCTGGTACATCAGCGGGTCGGTCCAGAATTCGACAGGCATGGTTGCGCCGCGGGCCTTGCGCACGAGCTCGACATGGTTGACATACGCCGAGGCGTCGGCCCACTGGTAGGCGCGCGGCAGCGGCGAGTGCGCCATTGCGGGATCGAACGGAGTCACGCCCTCGGGTTCGCCCTCGTTCAGCCGCCGGTAGACGTCGGCAAGGAGCCTTTGCGCTGTATCCCAGTCGTCGAGCGCGGCTTGCAGCGTGATCGCGATTCCGGGCACAGCGATCGCGCGCGCGAGATCGCGCGACACGACGAGCAGGCGGCCGTCGCGGCTGCCGTCCTTGAGCGTGGCGAGCTTCATGCTGCGATCTCGTCGACGGCCGCCAGCCTCGCGGCTATCTGCGCCTCAGCAGGTAGCCGTCGCCGCGATCTTCCACTTCCCAGCCCGCCGCGTGCAATTCGGCTCGCAGGCGGTCGGCTTCCGCCCACTGCTTGGCCGCGCGTGCTGCAGCGCGCGCCGCCCCGAGCGCATTGACGGCTTCGGGCACGGTCTCGACGGGCGGCCGCCACGCCTCGAGGCCGAGCCCGAAGATGCGATCGAACGCGAGCAAGGTCGCTCGCGTGACCGCCCGATCGGGAAGGTCGCCACGCAACAGCTCCCAGGCGATCGCCAGCGCCTTCGGAAGATTGAGGTCGTCGTTGACGACCCCCGTGAAACGCTCGATGGTCGAGGGATCCGGCTCTCCGCCGGCAGGCAGCGCGTGCACGGCGCGGCGCATCCGGTCGAGACCGATAGCCGCCGCGTCGAGCGCATCCCAGGTGAAATTGAGCTGGCTGCGATAGTGCGCGGTCAGGCAAAGATAGCGATACGCCAGCGGATCGTAACCGCGCTCGATCAATGCCTGGATGCGCAGGAATTCGCCGGCAGACTTCGCCATCTTGGCGTCGTTCGACAGCAGAAAATAGCCGTGCATCCAGAAATTGGCCAGGCGCGTGCCTACGCGGGCTTCCGTCTGCGCGATTTCGTTGGTGTGATGGACGGGGATATGGTCCTCGCCGCCGCAATGGATGTCGAAATAGTCGCCGAGATACTTCTGCGCCATCGCCGAGCACTCGATATGCCAGCCGGGAAAGCCGACGCCCCACGGGCTCGGCCACTCCATCTGCCGCTTCTCGCCCGGCGGCGAGAACTTCCACAGCGCAAAATCGGTCGCGCTCTTTTTTTCTCCGATCTCGACTCGCCGGCCCGCGTCGAGGCCGGCCTTGTCCAGCCGCGCCAGATAGCCGTAATCGGGCTGCTTGCTGGTGTCGAAATAGACGCCGTCCGACGTGCGATAGGTGTAACCGTTCTTCTCGATGTCGGCAATGAACTCGATCTGCTCGCCGATGTGGTCGGTGGCGCGGCAGAGCACCGTCGGCGGCTCGATGTTGAGCCTCTGCATGTCCTCGACGAAGGCTGCGGTGTAGAGCTCGGCGATTTCCCATGCGCTGCGGCCGGTGCGCCGCGCGCCCTTTTCCATCTTGTCTTCGCCGGTGTCGGCATCGGAGGTCAGATGGCCGACGTCGGTGACGTTCATCACGTGCCGCACGCGGTAGCCGTTCCATTCGAGGACGCGCTTGAGGATGTCCTCGAACAGGAAGGTGCGAAAGTTTCCGATGTGCTGATAGTCGTAAACGGTCGGCCCGCAGGTATAAAGGCCGGCCGCGCCGGCCTGCAACGGCTCGAAGGCCCGCAGGCTGCGCGTGTAGTTGTCGTACAGCCGAAGCGATGTCGACATCGTGATTCCGCAATAAAAAAGCCGCCAGCGGCTTCCTGGCGGCTCGTCGTGCCCTGTTCCCTCGGGCCGGGCTAGCGCGCGCGGCGGGCCGCGTGAGCATCGCCGCGACAATGCGCACCGAAACGCGCGGCAAACCGGAAATCGGACATGGCCGCATGGTAGCGAATCGGCGAGTCAGCGGCAAGCCGACGCCAACGACAAATGCAATCGCGAACGCCCGCGTCCGCATTCGCGCCGAAAACGGTAAAATCGCGCTCGACCCGGCTTTTCGTCGGGGCCAAGCCCCCGATGCCCGCCTCCCTCGATCCTGTCGTTGAAACGCGCGATGCTGTGATTTCGCGGCTCGCATGGATCGCGCTGGTCGTGATGTTCGCGCTGATCTGGTTCGCCAACCTCGACTACCGCCGGCTGATCCATCCCGACGAAGGACGCTACGCGGAGATCCCGCGTGAAATGGTGGCGAGCGGCGACTGGTTGACGCCTCGTCTGGACGGCATCAAGTATTTCGAAAAGCCGGCGTTGCAATACTGGCTGACCGCGGCCGCGTACGAGGCGTTCGGCATCCATCAATGGACGGCGCGCCTGTGGCCTGCCCTCGCCGGATTCGCCGGCGTGCTGTTCATCGGCTACGTCGGATTGCGCCTTGGCGGGCCGCCGCTGGGTCTGTACAGCGCGGCGGCGCTCGGCGGATGCCTGTGGTACGTGCTGAACGCGCACATCCTGACGCTGGATTCCGGGCTCACCTTGTGGATGAGCGTCGGCTTCGGCGCGCTGCTGCTGGCGCAGCGACGCGCGGCCACGGAGCGCGAGCAGCGGATGTGGATGCTGCTCGCCTGGTCGGCGCTGGCGCTGGCGGTCCTGTCGAAGGGGTTGATCGGCGTCGTCCTGCCCGGCGCCTCGCTGTTCCTTTATTCGCTGCTGACCCGCGACTGGGCGGTGTGGCGGCGGCTGCATCTTGCGGGCGGTCTGCTGCTATTCGCGCTGATCGCAGTCCCCTGGTTCGTCGCCGTGTCGCTGGCCAATCCTGAATTCTTCCGCTTCTTTTTCATCCACGAGCATTTCGAGCGTTTTCTCACCAACGAGCACCACCGTGAGGGCGCGTGGTGGTATTTCGTTCCGATCCTCGCCGGCGGCATCCTGCCGTGGCTGACGGTCCTGGCATGGACGGCACCGCGGCTGTGGTCGCGCGCGGCGGTCGACGGCAACGGCTTCAGCTGGCAGCGCTTCGCGCTGGTCTGGTCGGTCTTCATCTTTGTTTTTTTCAGCGTGTCGAGCTCGAAGCTGCCTTCCTACATCCTTCCGATATTTCCGCCGCTCGCGCTGGTGATCGGCGTCCAGCTTGCGGCGCTGTCCGAGCGGACGCTGATCTGGCTGACTTTGCCTCTGGTCGCCGCCACCGGCGCGTGCCTGCTGGCGGTCGCCTTCGGATTCGAGAGCATCGCCCGACGCTTCGCCGACGAGCACCAGCCGCTCGCGCCGCTGCTGGCGTACGGCCCATGGATCATCGCCGCGTGCGCGGTGGCGCTGGCCGGCGGCGTCGCCGCGCTCTGGTGGCTGCAGCGCGGCAGGCGCACGGCTGCGATACTGTCGGTGGCGCTGACCACGCTGCTGGCCGCGCTGCTGGTGCTCACGGGGCACGACGAGCTCGCCGACTCGCGCTCGGCCGCGCCTATCCTCGCTCGCGTCGTCAGCCAGCACGGGCCGATCGCCGCCGACGTGCCGTTCTACTCGGTCAGGATGTACGATCAGACGCTGCCATGGTATCTGGGCCGCACGGTGACGCCGGTCGCGCACCTGGACGAGCTGGCGATGGGCCTCGCCATCGAGCCCGACAAGGCGGTGGCGAAACTGGACGACTGGAAGCAGCGCTGGGACCGGGCAACCCAGGCGTATGCGATCATGCAGGTCGACGAGTACGACAGACTGGTGCGCGAAGGCGTGCCGATGCGCGAGCTCGGCCGCGACCCGCGCCGCGTGATCGTCAGCCGCCGTTGACGGCAGACAAGCAATCGAGTCAAGGACGAGCGCCGATGCACTCCAGCGACACCGGCCGGCAATGAACCTCTCCGGATTTTCCTTCCTGATCACTGGCGTGCTGCTGAACGCCGTCGCACAGCTGCTGCTCAAGGCAGGGACCAATACACTGGGCGTCATCACGCTGACCCGTGCCAACTGGGCCGGGGAGTTCGGCCGGATGTCGACCGAACCGCATTTCATCGCCGGCGTCATCTGCTACGGCTTCAGCCTGATCGTCTGGATCCTCGGGCTCTCGCGCGTGCCGGTGTCGATCGCCTATCCGATGCTGTCGCTCGGCTATGTGATCAATGCGATCGCCGCGTATTACCTGTTCGGCGAGGACCTGAGCTACATGCGCTGGCTCGGCATCGGCTTCATCGTGCTCGGTGTCTGGCTGGTCGCCAGGAGTTAGTCCGATGAGCGCGCGCGAGCAGCCGGCGCAGGCTGCTTATCTCAAATTCGCCGGCCCCGATCTCGACGAAGCGACGATCGCCGGCGTGTCGGACGTCCTGCGCTCGGGCCAGATCACCAGCGGGCCCTGGGTCGCGCGCTTCGAGCAGCAGCTCGGGACCTTCTGCGGCGGGCGGCCGGTTCGCGCGCTGACGTCGGCGACCGCCGCGATCGAGGTCGCGCTGCAGCTTTGCGGCGTCGGTCCCGGCGACGAAGTCATCACCGGCGCGCAAAGCTTTTTCACCGTGCTCAACATGATCGTCAAGGTCGGGGCGACGCCGGTGTTCGTCGACTGCGACCTGGTCACGCGCAACATCGGCCTCGACCAGGTCGAGGCGGCGATCACGCCGCGGACCCGGGCGATCATCCCGACCCATTTCCCCGGCGCGCTGGTCGATCTCGATGCGCTTTACGCGCTGGCGAAAAAGCGCGGCCTCCGCGTGATCGAGGACGCGGCGCTGGTGCTCGGCTCGCGCTGGCACGGCCAGAACGTCGGCGCGATCGGCGACATCGTGACCTTCAGCTTTCATCCGAACAAGAATGCGACGTCGATCGAAGGCGGGGCGCTGGTCGTCAACGACCAGGACGAAGCGAGGCGTGTCGAGATACTGCGCTTCCACGGGATCAGCCACCTGCCCGACCGCACGCGCGACGTCGCGTTCCCCGGCGGCAAGTTCAACCTGCCGGACGTAAACGCGCGTATCGGCCACGCACAGATCGAGCGCCTGCCGGGGTTTCTCGCCAGGCGCCGCATGCTGGTCGACCGCTACTTCGCCCGCTTCGCCACCGACCCGCCGTGCGTGCTGCCGCCGCGGCCGGCCGGTGCGGACGACGGTCATTCCTGGAACATGTTTTCCGTCCTGCTGCCTCTGGAACGGTTGACGATCGATCGCAACGGCTTCCGCAACGCGATGGAGGCGCGCGGCATCGGCACCGGCGTCTCGTACGAGGCTCTGCATCTTTGCACGCTCGGCCGGCGCTTCGGCGGCCGCGAAGGCCAGCATCCGAACGCCGAGCGCATCGCGCGCGAGACCGTGACCCTGCCGCTGCACACCGGGCTTGGCGAAGCCGACGTCGACCGCGTATGCGAAGCCGCCGCGACCATCATCGGTGCGGCCGGAAAGTGACGATGACCGTCCCGCAGGTTTCGGTGGTGGTCCCGGTCTACAACGAAGCGGCCGGGCTGCCGGCGCTGTTCGAGCGCCTGTACGTCGCGCTCGACGCGCTCAAGGTTCCCTACGAAGTAATATTCATCGACGACGGCAGCCGCGACACTTCCGCGGCGGTGCTGAAGGACCAGTTCCTGCGCCGGCCCGACGTTACGCGCGTGGTGCTGTTCAACGCCAACTACGGTCAGCACATGGCCATCGTCGCGGGGTTCGAAAAGAGCCGCGGCAGCCGCGTCGTCACGCTGGACGCCGACCTGCAGAATCCCCCCGAGGAAATCGCCAAGCTGCTGGCCGCGATGGACCGCGGCCACGATTACGTCGGCAGCATCCGGGTTTCGCGCGAGGACTCGTGGTGGCGCCGCTGGGCGTCGAAGGCGATGAACCGCATTCGCGAGCGCATCACCCGGATCAAGATGACCGACCAGGGCTGCATGCTCCGCGCCTACAGCCGCGACATCGTGCAAACGATCGCCTCGGCGCGCGAGGTCAGCACGTTCATCCCGGCGCTCGGGTACACGTTCGCGCACAATCCGACCGAGGTCGAGGTCGCGCACGCCGAGCGCGCCACCGGCGAATCGAAGTACTCGCTGTACAAGCTTATTCGCCTCAACTTCGACCTGATCACCGGGTTTTCGCTGGTGCCGCTGCAACTGTTCTCGATGTTCGGCATGCTCGTCTCGGCCGTCGCCCTGGTGACCTACCTGGTCGTGATCGTCGAGCGCCTGGTGCTCTCGGGCTGGCGCGAGGGACTGGCGACACTCTGGGACCGGGACATCCTCGCGTTTTTCCTGATCGGCATGATGCTGTTCGGCGTCGGCCTGATCGGCGAGTACGTCGGCCGGATCTACCAGCAGGTCCGCGACCGGCCGCGCTTCACCGTGCAGGCCGTGCTGGAACGAGCCGAATCTGCGCCGGACCCCGCGGTGCGTCCCGGCGATTCGCTGCGCTGAAAGGCGCGGCCTCCGATCGGCGACGCGCTGCCGCATCCACCATGACCCGCGCCGTCGTATTCGGCTATCACAATGTCGGCGTGCGTTGCCTGAAGGTGCTGCTCGCGCACGGCGTCGACGTTCCGCTGGTGGTCACGCACGACGACAGCCCCGGCGAGACGATCTGGTTCGGCAGCGTCGCGCACACGGCCGCCGACTACGGGATTCGCACGATCGCGCCCGAGGATCCGAATGCAACGGACGTCATCGCGAGCGTCGGCGCCGGGCGTCCGGATTTTATCTTTTCCTTCTATTACCGGCGGATGCTGGCGCCCGCGCTGCTGGCGCTGGCGCCGCTCGGGGCGTTGAACATGCACGGCTCGCTGCTGCCCAAGTATCGCGGTCGCGCGCCGGTCAACTGGGCGATCATCCACGGCGAGACCGAGACCGGCGCGACGCTGCACTACATGGCCGACAAGCCCGACAACGGCGACATCGTCGCGCAAACGGGGGTCCCGATCCTGCCCGACGATGTGGCCGGCGACGTCTTCGCCAAGGTGACGGTCGCGGCCGAAATGACTCTCGATCGCGCGCTGCCCGGGCTGCTCGCGGGCACCGCGCCACGAATGCGGCAGGACCCGGGCAAGGCCTCGTATTTCGGCGGACGCAAGCCCGAGGACGGCGTCATCGACTGGGCCCAGAGCTCGATCGCGATCCACAACCTGGTCCGCGCCGTCGCGCCGCCGTACCCCGGTGCCCGAACGCTGATCGACGGGCATCCGGCCCGGCTTTTGCGCACCCGCGTGCTCGACACGACTGCGCCGGCAGGCATCGCGCCGGCGTTCGATGTTGCCGACGGACGCATTACCGTTCGCTGCGGCGGCGGCGGAATCCTGCAGGTCCTCGAGCTCGAGATCGACGACGCGATCGTCGGTCCGGCCGCGTTCGCGCACTGGCGGGCGGCGCATGCACCGGCGGATCCCGGTAGAATCGGCGCGCAGGAACCGGCGGCTCCGCCGGATCGAAACGACTGACCATGCCAAAAATACTGATCCTCGGCGTCAACGGCTTCATCGGCCACCATCTGTCCCAGCGCATCATCGCCTCGACCGACTGGGAGGTCTACGGCATGGACATGCAGAGCGAGCGCATCGCCGACCTGCTGCCGGAAAAGCGCTTCCACTTCTTCGAAGGCGACATCACGATCAACAAGGAGTGGATCGAATATCACATCAAGAAATGCAATACGGTGCTGCCGCTGGTCGCGATCGCCACGCCTGCCACCTACGTCAGCGAGCCGCTGCGGGTGTTCGAGCTCGACTTCGAGGCCAACCTGCCTATCGTCCGCGCCTGCGTCCGCTACAAGAAGCACATCGTCTTCCCGTCGACCTCCGAGGTCTACGGCATGTGCACCGACACCGAGTTCGATTCGGAGACTTCCAATCTCGTGCTCGGCCCGATCAACAAGCAGCGGTGGATCTACGCCTGCGCGAAGCAATTGATGGATCGTGTAATCCATGCGTACGGCCAGCAGGAAGATCTCGACTACACGCTGTTTCGTCCGTTCAACTGGATCGGCTCGGGACTCGACTCGATCAATACCGCGAAGGAAGGCAGCTCGCGCGTGATCACCCAGTTCCTCGGCCACATCGTGCGCGGCGAGCCGATCAAGCTGGTCGACGGCGGCACCCAGAAACGCGCGTTCACCTACATCGACGACGGCGTGTCGGCGCTGATGCGCATCATCGCCAACGAAAACGGCATCGCCAGCGGCAAGATCTACAACGTCGGCAACCCGCTCAACAACTACTCGGTCCGCGAGCTCGCGCAGATGATGCTGGACCTCGCGCTGACCTATCCCGAATACCGCGACACCGCCAGGCAGGTCGAGCTGGTCGACACGACGGCGGAAGACTACTACGGCAAGGGGTACCAGGACGTGCAGAACCGCGTCCCGGACATCGCCAACACCTGCGCCGAGCTCCGGTGGCAGCCGACGGTGACGATGGAGGAATCGTTGAAGCGCATATTCGACGCCTACCGCGGCCAGGTCGCCGAAGCGCGGCAGCTGGTCGATTGACGATGGACGCCGTTCGGCCGCGACGGCCGCGGATCGACTCCGCAAGGCGTGAGCCGCCGCAATGAGCATCCTGGCGCTGAAGATCGACGTCGACACGCTGCGCGGCACGCGCGAAGGCGTTCCTGCCCTGCTCGACCTGTTGCGCCGCCACCAGGTCGGCGCGACCTTCCTTTTCAGCGTCGGGCCCGACCATACCGGGCGTGCGATCAAGCGCATTTTCCGGCCAGGATTTTTTAGCAAGGTGCGCCGCACCTCGGTCGTTCAACACTACGGAATGACGACGCTGCTGTACGGCACCGCGCTGCCGGGGCCGGACATCGGCCGGCGCGCCGGCGACACGATGCGTTCCGTGCGTGACGAAGGCTTCGAAACCGGGCTGCATTGCTGGGACCACGTCAAATGGCAGGATGGTGTGGTCGGCGCCGACGCCGGCTGGACGGCAAGGCAGATGCGTCTCGCCTGCGAGCGCTATACCGAGGTGTTCAAGGAGCCGCCGCGCGTGCACGGCGCGGCGGGCTGGCAGATGAACGTCGACGCGCTGCGGCAGACGCAGGTGCTGGGTTTCGACTATTGCTCCGACGGCCGCGGCACGCATCCGCACCTGCCGGTCTGGAACGCGGAGCTGATACGCTGTCCGCAGCTGCCGACGACGCTGCCGACGCTCGACGAGCTGATCGGCATCGATGGCGCCACCGCGGACGCCGCCGCCGGACGCCTGCTGGCGCTGACCGCGCCGCCGGGAACCGACGGACCGCTATCGAGCCACGTCTTCACCTTGCACGCGGAGCTCGAGGGCCTGCGCCTCGCGCCGACGCTCGAGCTGTTGCTGAACGGCTGGAAGGCGCAGGGCTACCGGCTGTCATCGCTGCGACGCCTGTACGAGACCTTCGAGCCGATGGCGCTGCCGCGCTGCGAGGTCGGCCTGGACCCGGTGCCGGGCCGCAGCGGTACCCTGTTGTGCCAGCGCGGTGAGTTTTTGGGCGACGTCGATCTGGTTCGTGCCGCCTAGCCCGCATCGCACCTGCCGCGCCCCGTTCAATCAACCTGCCGGAGCAAGCCCATGCCGAACGCCAAAGTCGCCGACTTCAGCGCACCTTCGACCGCCGGAACGTTCAACCTGTCCGAGCATCGCGGCCATCCGGTCGTGCTGTATTTCTATCCGAAGGACAATACGCCCGGATGCACGACCGAGGGCGCCAATTTCCGCGATCTCCACAAGGCGTTCGTTCGCGCCGGTGCCGTCGTCGCCGGCGTATCGCGCGACAGCCTGAAATCCCACGAGAGTTTCAAGGCGAAAATGGGCTTTCCGTTCGACCTCATCTCCGACGCTGACGAAAAGCTGTGCGCGCAGTTCGGTGTCATCAAGATGAAAAACATGTACGGCAGGAAGGTTCGCGGCATCGAACGCAGCACCTTTCTGATCGACGGCAAGGGTGCGCTGGCGCGCGAATGGCGCGGCGTCAGGGTTCCCGGCCATGTCGACGAGGTACTCGAGGCGGTCAAGACTCTCTAGCGGGGGCGGCCCCACAGAACGCTCCGTGGCTGCCGTCCCCTTGGCCGCCAGCCGAACAAGTCCAGCTCCCGATAATCGCCTGTCCCCTGGCGATTATCCGGGACTTGACGGAGATATTAGCCAGGGCGTAGTCTCGCCCTACTCTTCCGTTGGGAGCCTAAAAAATGTTGGATCGCGCGATAAGTCTTTTTGGCCTAGCCAT